>JAJDVG010000002.1 GCA_022826245.1 Gammaproteobacteria bacterium | reverse complement strand
GGGGCGGCGCCCCGCCCCCCCTTGGCCACGTCCGCGGGCCTCCCCCCCCCCCCCCCCCCCCCCAACTCCCCGCACCGGAGCGCGACCGGTAGTGCAACTCCCCGCACCGGAGTGCGAACCATAAGCATCGCCGAGCGGCCGTGATCCTTACGGGAAAACCTCAGTACCGGAAGGTGTAGTTGAACTTGATCGTCGTGTCGGCGAGCGCCGAATTGAAGCGGTTGTCCTTGTCGATGTCCTCAAGGTCGTGATTGATGACGATGAATCCTTCGCGGCCGGCCGTCGGTATCCAGTGCAGGCGGCTGTTGATCCCGAGGACCTCCGAGTCGTTGTCGTACTGCAGTAGCGTGACCCAGGACAAGGTCGGTGAGAACGTGAGCTCCGTCGTCAGGCGCACCAGCCGGCTGACGAAGCTGCCGCCCGGAAGCTCGATATCGTTCCAGTCGTAGCCGAGCCTGAGCCTGAAGAGCCTCGATGCGTTCCAGCGGAAATCTCCGCTGATGTTCGTGCGCGTGCCGTCGAAAAAGTCGCCCCACTGATAGTAGACCTCGCCGGAGAACGTTCGCTGGCGGCCTGTAGAGACGCCCACCATGGCTTCGTCGAACGAGTAATGCCCTGGCGAAATCACGACCTGACGCGTTGCGTCCTCGTAGATCGCAAACGGTTCCGCAACCGCCTCCTTCGTAGCGACGTAGCGGACCTGGAGATCGTCGCGGGAGTTGCTCTCCAGTTCGACGAGTCGGGCGAGGAACACTTCGGTCTGCAGGCCGCCGTCGAGCAGCTCGATGCGTTGCGCGTCGATGCCCGAGTAGAACGACTGCAACAGCTCGCCGCCCGTGTAGCGCGTGTAACCCAGTGTCGCCGTGGCATCGCGCACGTCCGTCCGGTTCACGAAGCCGAGCGCCGGGTTGAAGTTGGCTTCGACCTGCTTGATGCCGAAGCTGCCGCGCAGACCCGAGTTGTTCGGCATCTGCACGCCGATGCCGAACGCCTTGTCGTCGCCGACAATGCCTTCCGTATCGCTTTGCTGGAACCACGCGTCCGCTTCGAACACGCGCCCGCCGGGCAGGCGGCTGTTCAGGTAACGAAAGTCGACGCCGGACAGACCGTTGTCGAGATTGGAATTCGGATCGCCGTCCGTGACGATGAGGCCGAGCCCCGATTCGGCCAGCACGTTGGCCGTTACGCGGCCGACAAACACGTCGCTCGTGGCGACGTCGCCGAATTCGTCCTGCCGAATGGCGAGCGTGCCGATGTTCCAGCGCCCGATGCGGCCGCTGACCTTGCCGCCGTAGTTGATATCCACGGGCGCGCCCGATGAACTCAGGCCCAGACGCCGGGAAAAGAAGGGCCGCGCGTTTTCGAGGCTCGGCCCGGAACTTGCCTCATTCTCCTCGTTGAAACCTTCCCGTGAGATGCGGCCGAATTCGAACAGGTCCGCATCGTTCAGGAAGAAATCGCGTTTCTCCGGAAAGAACAGCCCGAAGCGCGTCAGGTTCACCTGCCGATCGTCGACCTCGGTCGCCGAAAAGTCGGTGTTGATGGTCAGCGAGGCATTCAGCGAAGGTGTGAGCCGGTAGAAAACGTCGAGCGACGGATCGACGTTGGAGTCCGTCGCCGAGAGCCTGAAGTCCTTGCGGTTGCTCGCCGAGACGGACGGCACGATATCGAGGCCGGCCCCCTGATCCATACCTTCGAGTCCCGAGGCGACGCCCAGGATGCTCGGGTTGTAGCTTCGGTTGCGCGAGACCCAGGCCATTTCCTCGCCGCGCCGCCGGATGCCCCGGCCGAAATTGAATCCCCAGGTGTCGATGTTCGGGTCGAACGGCAGGCTCTTGAACGGTATCGCAAGTTCGGCGAGCCAGCCCTGTTCGTCGATCGAGGCGGCGACTTCCCAGATCACACTCCATGCGGCCTCGAAACTGGCGATGTTCTGATACAGCGCGTCGTGCCTGACTGCGTTGGCGTTCGTCTCGAAGCGGTAACCGCTGCGTCCCGTGTTGAACGGATCGAATATGACGACCAGGCGATCGTCGCTGCCGAGTCCCTGACCGTGGCGCATGGTCGGTGCGGCAATGCGATCCGGTTCGCTGTCGAACATGCGTGCGCCGATATAGAACGCGTCGTCGTCGTAGAGCACGTACACTTCGGTCGGCTCCGATGGTTCGGCGCCTTCGGCCGGGCGCATCTGGTGAATGTCGGTGATGACCTCGGCGTCCTGCCACACGGCATCATCGAGCCGGCCGTCGATCGTGGGCGGGGAACTCGTCCGCACGACGCGGACGGTCTTGCGGCCCGCGTCGACGCCCGTGGAGTCCTGCGCATGCGCCGTCGCCCACAAGCCCGCGACGAGCGCAGCCCCGACGAGATATCTCACGCCGGCAGTCCTAGCAGCCCGTGGCAAACGTCGCGCGAGCACCGAGACCGGCGAGGCGCCCGGCTGGCAAGGCGCGAGGAGGGAGAATATCGGGAATATTCGACCGACGAGCAACGCAGTCCGCCGGGATGCATCGCCGGTCAATCGGCCGTCTTCGGCCAGGCGTTTCGCCCAATGCCACGGGACTTTTGCCACGGGCTGCTAGCTCTCGATCCGTGCAATCACGAGGTCGCGCAGAGTCACCATGCCGATGACTTCGCGATCCTGATCCACCACGAGGGCACGGGTCAGTCCCAGCGTGACGAGGTGGCGGGCGGCGTACCGCACCAGCATCGTGGCCGGCACGGAGACCACGGGCTTGGTCATGACCTCGTAGACGTGGACCCGGTCCGGGACGCGATTCCTGGCAATGACTTCGCGGGCGATGCTCGTCACATCGATCAGGCCGGCTTCATCGTCCGCATTGCGGCGGTCGACGATCAGCGAACTGACGGAATGCCGGTTCATGATCTCCACGGCGTCCCTGACTGTCGCAAGCCCGTCGATCGTGTGCAGGTCGCTGACCATCACTTCGCTGACGGGGATTGAACGCTTGTATATGTTCACAGTGCCTTCTCCACCTCTTTCATGAGCGTCGGCATTTGCGTGGTCAGGCCGACGACATCCTCGATAGCGATCTGAAACGCGACTCCCGCACCCGGTTGCGCCTCAAAACGCCCCGCGTCCCTGATCCGCTCCAGGATTTCCGGCGCGCCGGCATCGGTCACGAGAAACAGGACCACGTCCCGCATGGCCGTGACCTCGAGCCCCAGAAAGGTCCGTTCCGGATTCAGGCCTTCGCCGCGTCCGCTCGTGATCACGGTGGCGCCGGTGGCGCCGACCTGGCGCGCCGCTTCGATGATCGTGTCGGTCCGGTCGTCCGGTACGAGTGCAACTATGAGTTTCATACGCATTGTTGGAGTCTCCCTTATCGCCCGGTTTTCGCGCTGCGAACGCGGGCGATGGCTGAAACGGCCGTCGAGTAGCCGAGCACGGTAATGATTGGAAATACGCTGGCGAAAGCGATCAGCCCGAACCCGTCGATCAACGGGCTGCGTCCGGGCACCGATGCTGCGAGGCCCAGTCCCAGTGCGGCCAGAACCGGGACCGTTACGCTGGATGTGGTGACGCCTCCGCTGTCGTAGGCGAGCGGTATGATGGTTCGACTTGCGCGAAAGGTCTGCATGATGACCACCGCGTAGGCGGCGACGATGTACCACGGCAGGGGCGTGCCGGTCACGATTCGCAGACAACCCAGCGCTACTCCGGTCGCGACCCCCACGGCCACGGCGACCCGCAAGCCCTGGGCGCCGATGGCGCCACCGGAAACGTCTTCCGCCTTGAGCGCCACGGCGATCAGCGAGGGTTCCGCCACCGTCGCCGCGAAGCCGATTGCGGCCGCGAAAGCGTAGACCGTGAGGTAGTCATCCCAACGAACGCCGGCGGCGTCGGGCGCGGCAAGCGCACCGGCCGTGAGTTGGCGCACCATGGTTTCGCCGATCGGGAACAACGCTTCCTCGAGACCCACCAGGAACAGCGTCAGACCCAGCAATACGTACACGAAGCCGCGCATGATCCTGCGCAGATTGGGGACCCGGCGCCTCAGAACGGCAATCTGGAACACGAACAGCACCGCGACTATGGGCGCCACGTCGAACGTTGTCGCAAATGCGGTACGGGCTAGCATCGCCGCGAGTTCCATCAGCTCACCATCCCGTAGGCGAGTACGAAAATCATCGGCGTAAGGCTCGCGAAGGCGATCAGTCCGAACCCGTCGAGCATGGGGTTGCGGCCCTTGAGCGAGGATGCGAGTCCGACGCCGAGCGCCGTAACCAGCGGCACTGTGATCGTGCTCGTCGTTACGCCGCCGGAATCGTAAGCCACCCCGATGATTTCATCCGGCGCGAACAGCGTCATGGCGGTGACGAGCACGTATCCACCGATGATGAGGCGGTGCAGCGGCCAGCCTCTGAGTATCCTCAAGACGCCAAGCACGATCGCCACGCCGACCGACAGCGCTACCACCATGCGCAAGCGAAACGCATAGGCGCTGCGCGCGTCGTCGTCGTCGGCGATCGCTCCGGCCTCGGCGGCAACTTCCGCGGCCTCGTTGCCTACGGCGATAAGTGAAGGTTCCGCGACGGTGGTCCCGAATCCCAGGCAAAACGCGAACGCCAGGAGCGCGACGGCACTGCCCTTGCTCACGAAAGCGTGGGCGATCGCTTCTCCCAGGGGAAAAAGGCCCAGTTTCAGGCCCTGGACGAATATCGCAAGCCCGGCGACGACGCAGACGAGTCCCAGCGCCACCCCGGCAAGGTTCGGGAAGGGTTGCCGGATGACGACGGTCTGGAAGAAAGCGATGACGATGATGATGGGCGCAATATCCCTGAGCGCGTCGGCGATGCGCCGCAACAGGATCGTCAGGTTCTTGCCCAACGGGATTCCACCTGAGCGCCTAGTAAACCTCGATCATGCAACGGGGCGTGGCCCTGAGACCGCGGCGCATCTGGACGTTCGTCCATTCGGCCGGGGAGCCGTCGCAAACGCCCGATTTCGGTGCGGCATAGCCGTCGAGCAGCCCCAGCGTTGCGAGCCGGCGATAGATGCCGAACTGCATGCCGGCCACGCCGCACAGATAAAGCAGCGTACCGGGCCCCTCCAGCAGCGGCCCAAGCCGGTCGAGCTCCTCGACGAGCAGCGCGTCGACATAAATGCCGCGCTTCGCGCCGGGCGTCCGCGGTTCGCGGCTGATGGCCTGCAGGTAATGAAAGTTCTCGAATTCCCGATCGAACTCGAGGAACAGCTCGTGGTAGATCAGGTCGGACGTGTAGGGCGCCCCGGCCAGCAGCCAGACGTCGCGGCGCGTCGGACCCGCCGGGCCGTTCAGGAGCTGCATGACCATGCCGCGATAGGGCGCGATACCGGTGCCGGTCGCAACGAATACGTAGTCGTGGCGCTCGGTATCGACCGGCAGCAGGAAGCGTTTGCCCGCGGGTCCGGTAACCAGTACCTCGTCGCCGATTTCGAGATCGCAGAGGTAATTGCTGCAAACGCCCATGAACATGCCGCGGTGAGCTCGCCGATGGCCGGCAATATCCGGATCGAACTCGTCGATGGTTCGCTTGACGGGTGTGGACATGACGTTGCCGTGTCCGTCCTCACCCGAGTCGGGACTCGCGATTGAATAAAGCCTGACCTTGTGCGGTTTGCCGTTCTCGTCGGTTCCCGGCGGGATGACGCCGAAAGCCTGGCCGACCCTGAATTTCCCGGCCAGTTCGGTCCCGGACACATCGACGGCGACATCGCGCACCCAGGCATTCGACTTGCCGAAGGTGCACGACTCGTTGCGGACAATTCGGCCGGTAGCCGGCGCCCTCGGAGTGATCAGCTTGTTCGCGGCCTCGGGCAGCGTCACGACGGTGCTTTCGGGCTCGGTCGGCATGGCGGCACTATAACGGACTGTGCGCCGAACTGCGCGACAATTGTGCGGCGAATCGGGCCTCGATTGCGGCCGCGATCGCGGCGCGTGGGGAGGGACGCTCAAAGCGTCTGTTGTCTCGATATCCAGTTTCGACTAGTGTCAACTGCTATCGGCCCGCCGGGGGGCGGGGCATGGATTCGAGGGAGTAGAACCAGTGCAGGGCGTGTTGAGAGCGGCGATCGCGGTATTCGTCCTGACCTGGTCGAACGTTTTCGCCCAGGGCGATCGATTTGACGCACGCCTGTCGATGGTACCGATCGACGCACGCAATCGGGTCGAAATTACCGGCCAGGGTAGCGCCACGGCGGTTCTCGACGGGAGCGAACTGACGATCGCCGGCACGTACGAAGGCTTGCAGGGGGCAGCCAACGCCGCCTACCTGCACGAGAGTCCGGTAACGGGAGTGCGCGGCCCGGCGATTCTCGATCTCGAAGTTTCGGGCGGTGTCGAAGGTTCGGTCTCGGCGACGCTGGATCTGACGCCGGATCAGGTGGCCGCGCTGCGCGACGGGCGGCTCTATATTCAGGTCCACAGCGAGGCCGCCCCGGACGGCAATCTGTGGGGCTGGTTACTGGACTAGGGGACAGCAGCATGCATCTGACGAGCAGGCTCGCAGTGGCAGGCATCGTCGCGGCGAGCGGCGTTTGCGGCGCCTGGGCGCAGGAAGGAGAGTTCACGGCCGAGCAGTCCGCGGCCGGTCGTACGTCGTACATGGTCAACTGCGCCGGTTGCCACATGCGCGATCTGCGCGGCGACAACGAGTCGCGGCCTCTGACCGGCGCTGACTTCATGAACACCTGGGGCGAACGTTCCGTCGCGCAACTCATCGCCTACACGCAGTTGACGATGCCTCCGGCTCCGGCAACTCCGGGCAGTCTCGGAACGCAAACGTACGCCAATATCGCGGCGTTCCTTCTCGAAGCCAATGGCGCTGCGCCGGGCATCGCGGAACTCACGGCCGACAGTTCGACCATCGTCGGTTCGATCTCCAACGGCGAGTTGCCCGACTCGCTGCGCGAGCTGTTGACAGCCGCACCGGCGGCCTTTCCGGGCAACGTTGCGCAGGCGATTCTGCCGACGGGCTTGACCATTGCAGGTACGGCGGAGGACTTCCAGCCGGTCAGCGATGCGATGCTGCTCGATCCCGACCCGTCCGACTGGCTCATGATCCGCGGCAACTACCAGGCCTGGAATCACAGCGAGCTCGACCAGATCAACCGCGAGAACGTCGGGGAATTGCGCCTTCAATGGATATGGAGCATGCGCGAGGGGGGCAACAATCAGCCCTCGCCGATCGTGCGCAACGGCGTCCTGTACCTCAATGATGTCGACAACACCGTCCAGGCGCTCGACGCGCGAACGGGGGAGTTGATCTGGGAGAACCACGTGGGACCGGCGATTTCCGGCGGTGCGATGCGCGGCATGGCAATTTTCGAGGACAAGCTGCTGGTCACCGCCAAGGACGCGCGGCTGGTCGCACTCGACGCACGCAACGGCGAGACGATCTGGGAGACGATAATCGGCGATCGCACCGAGGGGCCATTCTCGACATCGAGCGGCTCCATCGTCATCGACGGGAAGATCCTGCAGGGGCTCGGCGGCTGCACGCGGTTCCGCGAGGAGAAGTGTTTCGTCAGCGCCTACGATCCCGCCGACGGGCGCCAGCTCTGGAGGTTCTATACCGTGGCCCGCGATCTCGAGGCCGGCGGCGACACCTGGGGCGATGTCGAAAACACGTTTCGCGCCGGCGGCGATACCTGGATCACGGGCAGCTACGATCCGGAACTCGGTCTGACCTATTGGGGCACCGCCCAGGCCAAGCCGTGGATGCCGGCCAGCCGCCGGCAGAGCGTCTACGACGCGGGTCTCTATACGAATTCGACCATAGCGCTCCGACCCGATACCGGCGAGCTCGACTGGTACCACCAGCATGCGCCCGGCGAAGCGCTCGATCTCGACGAGGTCTACGAGCGCGTGCTCATCGACGCCGACGGGCGCAAGCTCGTGTTCACGATCGGCAAGCACGGCATCCTGTGGAAGCTCGACCGCGAGACGGGCGAATTCATCGACTACAAGGAGACCGTTTTTCAGAACGTCTTCGACAGCATCGATCCCGAGACCGGGCGGCCGGAGTACCGCGCCGATATCGTCGAACACCAGATCGGCGAGTGGATCCAGGCCTGTCCGAGCACCGAAGGCGGCCACAACTGGCAGGCCATCAGCCATCACCCGGGGGAGGGCAGCCTGATCATCCCGCTGAGCCAGAGTTGTCTGGACATCCGTGCGCGCGAGGTCGCGTTCGAGTCCGGCGGCGGCAGTGCTGGCGCCGACCGGCGCTGGTACGAGATGCCGGGCACGGACGGCAACATCGGCAAGCTCGCAGCTTACGACGTGTCGACCATGGACGAACTCTGGACGCTCGAGCAGCGCGCGCCCTTCCTGACGGCGGTCCTTTCCACGGCGGGGGATCTCGCATTCGTGGGCGACCTGGATCGCGAGTTCAAGGCGGTCGATGTCGCGACGGGCGAAGTGCTCTGGAGCACGCGGCTGAGCACTTCGGTACAGGGCTTTCCGGTGTCCTTCAGCGTCGACGGCAAGCAATACGTCGCGGTCACGACGGGGCTTGGCGGCGGCAGCCCGCGGCTCGTACCGAGCCTGATCGCGCCCGAGATCCGCCACCCGGCTACGGGCAACGCGCTCTACGTTTACGCCTTGCCGGACTGAGCGATGCAGTAGCCCATCGAAGTTCCGGCGGCGTGCCCGATATCGAGGAGGAAAGAGTCCATGCTCATTCGCCGCTGCTTCGTCTCCGCGATGTCCATCGTCGCCGCCGGTCTGCTGTTGTTGCCAACGCTCGCGGCAGCGCAATCGAGCGCCGCGGACATTCCCCGGACCTCCGATGGGCGGCCCGATCTCAACGGAATCTGGCAGGTTCTGAACTCGGCCAACTGGAACCTCGAGCCTCACACGGCTTCGCAGGGCGCCGTCGAGACGCTCGGTGCGATCGGCGCCGTAGCTCCGGGTCTCGGCGTCGTCGTCGGTGGACAGATCCCGTACCTGCCCGAAGCCGCTGCGCAACGCGACGAGAACTTCCGCAACCGCCGGACGGAAGATCCCGAGGCCAGGTGTTTCCGGCCCGGTTTGCCGCGCGCGACGTACATGCCTTATCCGTTCCAGATCTTCCAGACCGACGGCGATATTTTCGTCGCCTATCAGTACGCGGGCGCCGTGCGCACCATCTTTCTCCAGGAGCGCGTCGATATACCGGTCGAGAGCTGGATGGGGTGGTCGAACGGCCGCTGGGAGGGAGATACCCTGGTCGTCGAAGTCACCGCGCTCAACGGTCAGACCTGGCTCGATCGGGCGGGGAACTTCGCGACCTCGAGCCTGCGCGTCGTGGAACGCTTCACGCCGGTCGGACCGAACCATATCCGGTACGAGGCGACGCTCGAGGACCCCAATGTATACTCGGAACCGTGGACGATCAGCATGCCGCTCTACAGGCGAATCGAGCCGAATGCGAGACTGCTCGAATTCAAGTGCGTACCGTTCGCCGAGGAGCTCATGTACGGTCATCTAAGCAAGCCCGGTACCGGGCCCGACGAAGGGGGAGAGGGCGATGAATGAGCTTGTGTCGGAGTTCCGCAGCGTTCGCAGGGTTACTCTTGCCGCGCCGACTGCCCTGGCGTTCATGCTGGCCTGCGCCGCAGTGGCGCTCGCGCCCGCCGCTGCCGACGCGCAGACGGTCGAGGCCCGCGCCGGCGGCGTGCCGCGCAACTCTGCCGGGCATCCGCTGCTGCAGGGCCACTGGACGAATTCCACCGTGATTCCGATGCAGCGTCCGGAGGAACTCGGCGACAAGGCGTATTACAGCGAAGAAGAACTTGCCGAGTTCACGAGCCGCAGGCTGGTGATCACGGAGACGACGCCCGGCACCAACGCCGACGTGCATTACTTCCTGGACGATTTCGGCCTCGACCGCAGCCAGAACGTGCTGGCCGTGAACCGGCGCACGTCGATCCTGATCGATCCGCCGAACGGCCGTTTCCCGGAACCGACGCCACACGCACGCGAAATCATGGCCGCCGAGCGGGCCTGGCGCGCCGAGCACGGTTACGACAGCGCCGCGAGCCGGCCGCTCGCCGAGCGCTGCGTGATCTGGGCGCACGAAGGTCCGCCGATGATGCCGGTGGGCTACAACAGCAACTTCCAGATCATGCAGACCGCCGACCACGTCGTCATCCTGATCGAAATGCTGCACGACGCCCGCATCATCCCGCTCGACGATTCCGCTCCGCCGGGTGTCGGGCAATGGCTCGGAAGCTCGCAAGGGCGCTGGGACGGCGACACGCTGGTCGTCGAGACCACGGGTTTCACGGGCGAGACCGCCGTGCGCTCCGCCGGCGGCGTGCCGGTGAGCCCCGAGGCGCGGGTCACGGAGCGCTTAACGCGCACCTCGCCCGACTCCATCCTCTACGAATTCACGGTCGACGATCCCGCCATGTGGACCCGGCCGTGGTCGGGCGAGTACGCGATGGCCAGACTCGACGGTCCGATGTTCGAGTACGCCTGTCACGAGGGCAACTACGGAATCGCCAACATCCTGAGCGGCCAGCGTTTCGAAGAGCAGCAGGCGGCGGAGCAGGCGGCCGCGTCGCAATAGCGGCGAGTTCGCCTCGATATCGCTGGAAATGAAGGGCAACGGAGACGGGACGATGGGGTCGAAAGCACTTGCAGCGATTGCCGGGCTGATGCTGCTGTCGGCCGGTTCGACTGTCGTGCAGGCGCATCACGCATTCGCGGTCGAGTTCGATGTCGAACTGCCGCTGTCGCTGACCGGCACCGTGACCAAAGTGGAGATGATCAATCCGCATAGCTGGATCCATATCGAGGTCACGGGCGACGACGGCGAAACGACCGTCTGGATGATCGAGGGCGGCAGCCCCAATGCGCTTTACCGCCGTGGCATCACTCAGGACTCGGTCCCGATCGGCGCCGAACTCACGGTCAACGGCTACCAGGCGCGCGACCGATCGAACCGCGCCGTAGGCCGCGACATTACCTTCTCCGACGGGCGGGCGCTCTTTTTCAGCGGCACTCAGGTGCCCGACGCAGCCGACTAGGGGTCCCGCGCCGCGCGGGTCGGCGACCGTGTCACTGACCAGGCGACAGAAGTGGTGGATCATCGGCGTCGAGACGGCGTTTTCCATCGCCCTGGCCGCCTGGGTTCTGGTTCGTCTCGACAGGATTTTCGAGCCCGTCGCACTGCTGGTCGCTGCGATCATCATCGTGGTCGGCGATCTCGTCACCGTATTGCTCATGGAGCGCTTCGCCCCGACGCGAATCACGATCGAGCCCGGTGAAGACGCCGGACGGATCGGCCGCGCGCTGACCGATTTCTCGAGCGATGGCGAAGGCCGCGTCGTATTGCGCGGCGAGCAGTGGCGCGCCCGCGCGCGGAGCAGGGCGTCGATTGCAGCCGGGGCGAAGGTCAGGGTCGTATCGAGGAGGGGGTTGCTGCTGGATGTCGAAGCGGTCGATTGACAGCGGGGCGCCACGGCGGGCGCTCAGTCACCGGCATCCCGCAAACCGCCTGGTAGCGCGCATGTTTCTACCGAAGCCGGCGCAAAGTCCCGGAAAGCGTGTAACGCCTACATCTCGAGCCCGACTGACAGAAACAGCCGGCGGCCGCGCGGGTCCGCGGAGCGCGGGTCGTAGCTGCCGGCGATATTGACGTAGGGCGGGTCTTCGTCGAGCAGGTTGGCGGCGCCGAGCGTGAGCGTGGTCCGCCCCCCGAGCGTCCACGCGACGGCAAGGTCGAGCGTCGTGAAACTGTCGATGCGGCCTCCGCCATCATCGTCGTAGCCGCCCACATGCCTCAGAAGCGCGTCTACGGCTACGCTGCCGCGTGACCAGTTCAAGCCTCCGGTGACACGTAACTTCTGGTTGGGCGCGCCGACGTTGGCGCGATTGAGCTTGCCGAGCGCATCGATCTCGCCGCTGCCGTGGGAAACGTCGTAGCTGAGCAGGCGCGTGAGTTCCGCCCAGGCATTGACCGTACCGGCCAGCGCCGCGAAGCGGGTTCGAGCCGAGAGATCGATGCCGGTGGTCTCGATCCGGTCGGCGTTGATGAAGGCCACATTGATGATCGAGATCGTGCCGGCCGAGGTGCGCTCGATTCGAGGATCGAAGGGGTCAATGTTCACGATGGCCTGGGCGTTCTCCTTGCGCAGTACATCCTCGAACGAGTACCGCCAGAGATCCGCGTCGATAACCGGCGATGCGCCGTTGCGCCAGGAGAGCCCGACGTTCAACGCTTCGGATGTTTCCGGTTGCAGATCCGGATCGCCTACTGTCCGCCGACCGGCAAACGTCCGCGAACCGTCGTGGTCGAGAATGTTCGTGAAGTTGGTCTGTACACCGTTGGTCTGAAACGGCGAAGGCGCCCGGAACGACGTGCTGAAGGAAGCGCGGAAGGACAGGGCATCGGACGGACTGACCAGCAGCGTGAGCTTGGGGTCGACGGTATCGCCCGTTCCGCCGCCGTAATCCTCGTAACGCATCGCGCCCGTGAGTTCGACGCTCGCTGACAGAGGCAGCCAGATTTCCCCGTAGGCGGCATAGACGTCGTCGCGCGCCGCGAAGTCGGCGTTGCCGATCAGAAACGCGAACCCGTCGTGGCGAGTGATCGAGTCGTAGACGTAATCGAGCGACTGTTTGCGAAGCTGGGCGCCCGCCGCGTAAGCGCCGCGCAATCCCGGCAGTTCTCCGGTGACATTGGCTTCCAGGGTCGTGAGGTTCGACTCGCCGTCGCCGAAGTAATCGCCGATGATGAACTCGCGCAGCTCCGACGAGTTGTGCAGCACATCGCCCGGTTCCGCTTCGAAGTTCGAGCTGAACGGATTGAAGTAGAGGCAGCCGCCGCGTCCGGCGACGGCGGGCGTCGTCGATGTCGGGCTGGTGTCGCAGGCGCTGCCGCCGAAACCGGAAAGCGCCGCCTGGAAGTTGGCGGCGATCACGTCGCGCGGGTGCAGCAGAGCATCGTTGACCGCGCGAACCAGCGACACGTCCCAGTTCGTGTTGCCGGTCAGGCGGCCTTCCGCGCCCAATGCGAAGCGTGCCGTGTCGTGCTGATACCAGTTGATTTCCGGCGGATGTCCGAAACCGTACGGCCGACCCTGAAAGTAGACGTTTTCGCCGTAGGGGTTGCCGGGATGTTCGGCCGGTACCAGGGGCGTGTTCAGGACCGGAAAACTCGGCGATACCTCGCGGCTGATGTCGTTTCTGGCATAGCCGAACTCGGCCCACAGGCGTGCTGTTGCACCCAGGCGGCGGTCGAGACGGCCCCAGGCCTGGCTGCGCTGTTCGGTCGGAACGGCGGTGATCTGCGGACCGTAGTCGAACCGGCAAATTGTGCCGCCGCCCGCGAGTTCCTGGAGCAGGCCGTCGTAGCGCTCGCATCCCGGGTCCGCCACAGTGCGGCCAAGCGACGGTACGTTGAAACTGGCGGGATTGCCGAATCCGCTCGTGGACGGGCGCAGCCAGTCGACCTCGCCGAGCAGCAGGCTCGTGCGGTCGAGGTGGCTTGCGGCCACCAGGTAGGTCGTGTCGCCGACTTCTCCGCCGACAACGCCGTCCAGGGTGATGTCGCGCTGCGAGCCGTTGCCGGCGCGCGTGCGGAATTCAGCCTGGAACTCAGCGCCGTTGAAGCCTTGTCGGGTGATGAAGTTCGCAACGCCCGCCACGGCTTCGGAGCCGTAGATGGCCGACGCGCCGTCCTTGAGGATTTCGACGCGCTCGACGGCCAGCATGGGAACCAGCGCCGCAACGTCGACGAAGCTCGACCCGTCGTCGGTTTGCGCCGCGGAGAGTACCTGCCGCCTGCCGTTGAGCAGCACCAGCGTCGAGGCGACGCCGAGCCCCCGCAGGTTGACGTTGGCCGTGCCGACGGTGAAATTCTGCGTCAGGTTGTCCGAATTGTTCTCGGCGCCGGCATTGATGGAGAGCACACCGACGAGATCGCGGATATCCCGGAGCCCGGCATCGCGCAGTTCGTCGGTGTCATAAATGGCAAGCGGCGACGGTAAATCGGCCTGGCGCGCGATTCGACTTCCGGTCGTCGCCCGAACCACGACTTCCTCGAGCTGCTGCGCGGCGGCGTTCGATACCATGGCCGCCGAGCACAGGCACAAGGAGAAACGAGCGCGGATCGGTGCCGGGATATTCACTGCAACGGGATCGGGGCCGCCTGACCATGGATGAAACGGCGCCGGGAATTCTCACCTATCGGGACTGCGCGCCGCAAGAATCTGATAATCTTCCATGAGGGAGGATCAACGGACTGCGACCTGACAAAAAAGGAAAAAAAGCCTATGAACCTCAATCGATGCGCGCTTGCGCCCGCCGTGGGCGGCTTCCGTTTCAGCACTTCGGGTGCGTTTCTCGCGTTGCTGGCGACCCTGGTATTTCCGTCGGTCGCAAACGCGCAGATCGACAGCGAGACGCAGTACGTCCTGAACACGTTCTCGTTCCTGGTCTGGGGCGCGCTGATCATGTGGATGTGCGCGGGCTTCACCATGCTCGAGTCCGGCTCCGTGCGCACCAAGAACGCCTCGGTCATCTGTCTGAAGAATATCGGTCTTTATTCGATCGCCGGGCTGGCCTTCTTTCTGCTCGGCTACAACCTCATGTACGTCGACGTCGCCGAAGGCGGGTTTATCGGTTCGCTGACGTTTCTTTACGGCGCCACGCCCGACGAGATCGCACTCCTGCAGGGCGACGAGGGAGCCATCGATGCCGTTGTCGCCAACGGCTATTCGACGATGTCGGACTGGTTCTTCCAGATGGTCTTCGTCGCGACGACCGCTTCGATCGTATCCGGCGCGCTAGCCGAGCGGGTGAAGCTGTGGTCGTTCTTCGCTTTCGTTGCCGTGCTGACGGCGTTGGTCTACCCGACGATTGGCGCGTGGACCTGGGGCGGCGGATGGCTGAACGCGCTCGGATTCCAGGACTTCGCAGGGTCGACGATCGTGCACTCGACCGGCGGCTGGGCGGCACTGGCGGGCGCCATCGTGGTCGGCCCCAGGCTCGGCAAGTTCCGTGACGACGGAACGGTCAAACCGACGCCGCCTTCGAACGTGCCCGCGGTAACGCTGGGCGTGTTCATACTCTGGCTCGGCTGGTTCGGCTTCAACGGCGGGTCTCAGCTCGCGCTTGGCGGCGCCGCCGACGCGGTGGCGGTCAGCAACATCCTGGCCAACACCAATCTCGCCGCCGCCGCAGGCGTGCTGGCCGCAATCAGCGTGTCACGCCCCATTCTCGGACGCATCGACCTCTTCGCCGGACTCAATGGCGCCATTGCAGGGCTCGTTGCCATCACGGCGGGTCCGGACATCGTCGACCACTACTGGGCCATCGTCATCGGGGCCATCGGCGGCATGATTTGCGTTGCGGGGTTGCGGTTCATGGAGATCATCAGGGTGGACGATGTCGTCGGAGCCGTTCCGGCTCACCTGTTTGCCGGCATCTGGGGAACGCTGGCGGTGTGCATCGCGGCCGGCGGCAATCTGCTTGTGCAGCTTGCAGGCATCGTTTCCATCGGGATATTCGTTTTCGGCGTCTCCTTCGCGGTCTGGTGGATCATCGACAAGACCATCGGTGCGCGCATTTCGCCGATCGTCGAGGAACTGGGTCAGGACGCGGGAGAACTCGGGATCGAAGCGTATCCCGAATTCGTGTTGATGCCGGAAGAACGCGAATCCTGACCCATCCGGGCTACGCTACGCGGCATCCCGGCGCAATTCGGAGAACAAGGGAGAAATTCATGGAACTGGTTTACATCGTCATTCTGCTCGCGCTGATCCTTTACAACGGGCTCGGTATGCTGGTCGGCCGGGCACGCGCCGCGCACGGGGTCAAGGCGCCGGCCATTACCGGGCCCGAGGAATTCGAGCGCACGTTCAGGACCCACCAGAACACGCTCGAGAGCCTCATCGTTTTCGTGCCGGCCGTGTGGATCTTTGGCACGGTGGTCGATCCGCTCTGGGCCGCCATTCTCGGCCTCGTCTACCTCGTCGGCCGGATAGTTTACGCGCGGGGTTACATCGGCGCGGCGGAACAGCGCGGTCCCGGAATGATGATTTCGTTCATCGCCAACGTCGTCCTCATCCTCGGCAGCCTGATCGGATTGATCGTGACCATGATGTAGGCTATGCGCTATTGTCTGACAGTCTGATCCATTCGATTGAGCGAACCGACAATGAAAACGTCAATTTCACTTCCGATGGGTGCGGTCTGCCTGCTGGCAGCCGTACCGACCCTGTCCCACCATTCGTTCACTGCCGAATTCGACGTGAATCAGCCGATCGAGGTGACGGGTACGGTTACGCAGGTCGAATGGACGAACCCCCACGCGTGGTTCTACATCGATGTCGAGGGCGACGATGGCGCGGTGAACAACTGGGCCATCGAAATGCTCGGGATCAACACGCTCTACCGCCGCGGCTGGACGCGCGACACGGTGCAGCCGGGCGACGTCGTCACGGTGACGGGCTTCGGCGCCCGGGACGGAAGCACTACCGCGAACGCGTCGACGGTCATCAGCACCAGCACCGGAGAGACGCTTTGGGAAGCGGTTGCAGGCGATCGTCGATGAACGGCTCGGGCACGATCAATCCGACAAGCCTGTTCCGATGGCGCAGGCTACCGCTGCTTGAAACCCGTTACCCCCGGATTCGTACACGAGGCGTAAAACCGTGAAATGGCGACTTGCGACCCTGGCCCTGCTGCTGGCAATCACACCGGTACAGGCTCAGTGGCTCGATTTCCGCACCCCGGACATTCCGCGCACTGCCGACGGCGCGCCCGATCTGTCGGCGCCGGCGCCGCGCACGGCCGATGGCCGGCCGGACCTGTCGGGCCTGTGGTCGGTCCGGAACGTGACGGGGAGTCTGCTCGATCCGAGTCGGGTACATGACTGGGCGCGAACGGTCATGGCGGAACACGAAGCGGGTTTCTTTCTGGACGACCCACGTTTCCAGTGTCTGCCGATGGGGCCGGGCGCCCTGGGCCAATCGATGGTCACTCGCAGGATCATTCAGAGCCCGGCCGTGATCGCCGTCCTCTACGACGATCTGACCTACCGGCAGATATTCACTGACGGGCGCGAACTGGAATCCGACCCGCTGCCGACCTGGACGGGATACTCCGTAGGCCGCTGGGACGGCGATTCGCTCGTGGTCGAGAGCAACGGCTACAACGACAGAACCTGGCTGCATGCCCGGGGTTTGCCCCATTCGGAGCGCCTGCGTGTCACCGAGCGTTACCGTCGGGTGAACTTCGGACTCATCGAGGTCGACGCGACGTACGAAGATCCCGATACGTTCGATACTCCGCTGCAGGTGTCGCTCGAGTGGCGCTTGCGGGCCGACGACGAAATGCTCGAGTCCGTCTGCGACGAGTCCTCCGAGGGCCGAAGCCACTGGAGCGGCGACATCTCGCAGGCCGAAGCCCAGGTGGTGGAGGTTGCGCCGGAAGTCCTGGCGAGATACGTGGGTACCTACGAAGGCATCTGGCTGGGCAACCTGATCACGGTTGAGGTCACCGTGGAAAACGGCGATCTGTACCTGCTCAGAACGCCGCCCTACCGGCTGAACGCGAACATCGAGTCCGAGAAACTGCCGCTCGTTGCACTGTCCGACACCGCCTTCGAGTGCATTTGCGGTCTCGGCTTCGTCTTCTCGGGCGATGAAAACGGAATGGCGACGGAAGTTGCCGAGGTGCACGTTTCCGGCGCCTGGCCGTTTGTGCGAGTGGACTGATGTCGTCGGGCGCGCCGCGAACCGGCTTTGGCAAGAAGCTGTGTTCCGCACGAATCAGGGTATGTTGTCGATGAGGACAATCCAACATTCGCTGCTGATCGGCGCGCTGGTTGTCGCAAACCAGGTATCCATTGCCCAGACCGATACCGCGGCAGCCATGGCCGAGTGGCGCGTGTACGGCGGCAGCGAGATGTCGCAGTTCTATTCTCCGCTCGAGCAGATCGACGCAGGTAACGTCGGCGAGCTGCGCATCGAATGGCGCTGGTATGCGGGCAACTTCGGACCCAGGCCGGAAATCAAGAACGAGACGACCCCGCTCATGATCGATGGCGTGCTCTACGCCACGGCCGGGATCACGCGCAACGTCGTCGCGATTGACGCTGCGAGCGGCGAGACACTGTGGATATGGCGACCCGACGAAGGCCAGAGGTTCGACGACTCGCCGCGGAAGATGTCCGGACGCGGCGTTGCTTTCTGGACGGACGGGGAGGGCGACGAACGCATCTTCACGGCGACTCCGGGGTTTTTCCTCGTCGCGCTCGACGCGGACACGGGGTTGCCGAAACGGGAATTCGGCGAAGCGGGCAGCGTCGACATGATGCAATGGCTGCGCGGCCCGGCCGACAACATCGAGATCACATCCACTTCGCCGCCGCTCGTGCTCGGCGACGTCGTGATCGTCGGCCCGGCGCATGGCGTCGGCGCCAGGCCGAACTCGAAGGAACAGACCAAGGGCGACATACGCGGGTTCGACGCGCGCAGCGGGGAGCTGTTGTGGACGTTCCGCACGATCCCGGAGCCCGGCGAGTTCGGCTACGACACCTGGCTCGACGATTCGGCGCTCTACACGGGCAACGCCGGAGTCTGGGGTCCGATCTCGGGCGATCCCGAACTCGGCATCGTCTATCTGCCCGTCGAGATGCCGACGAGCGACATGTACGGCGGCGAGCGTCCCGGCGCGAACCTGTTCGGCAACAGTCTCGTCGCGCTCGACGTACGCACGGGCGAACGCATCTGGCATCAGCAGCTCATTCACCACGACATCTGGGACTACGATAATCCGACGGCCCCGATCCTGCTCGATGTGACCGTGGACGGCCGTCCCGTCAAAGCCGTCGTACAGCTCACGAAGCAGGCCTTCGCCTATGCCTTCGACCGCGAGACGGGGGAGCCGCTATGGCCGCTGGAGGAGCGTCCCGTCACGGAATCCGACGTGCCGGGCGAGTGGACCTCGCCGACCCAGCCGTTCCCGACGCGGCCCGCGGCATTCGACCGGCAGGGCTTCAGCGAGGACGACCTCATCGATTTCACGCCCGAAATCCGGGCCGCGGCGCTCGAGTCCTTGCACGATCTCAGGATCGGCCCCCTGTACACGCCGCCGTCGCTGCTGGAGGCCGAAGACGGGACGCGCGGGACGCTGATCCTGCCGCACTACGGCGGCGGTGCGAACTGGGAGGGCGGCGCCGCGGATCCGGAGACGGGCTTTCTCTACGTCGGCTCGCAGACGAACCCTGCCGTGTTCGCGCTCAGGCCGGATCCGGACTTCACGAACATCCGCTACGTGTTCGCGAGCGGCCCCGTGCCCGACCCGATGGGTCTGCCGATCGTCAAGCCGCCATGGGGACGGATCACGGCGATCGACATGAACACGGGCGAGCACGTCTGGATGGTCGCCAACGGCGACACGCCCGACGATGTCGCCAGCAATCCGGCGCTGTCCGGCATCGAGATTCCGCGCACGGGCAAGTTCTCGCGCGCCATGCTGCTCGTCACGAAGACGCTGCTCATCGCCGGAGAGGGCTACGGCGGCGATCCGGTCCTGCGGGCGCACGACAAGGCGACCGGGGAAATACTTGCGGAGATCGAACTGCCCGGCGCCGTGAGCGGCAGGCCGATGACCTACATGGTTGACGGGCGCCAGTACATCGTATTGACGGTCGGCAGGACGGGTCCCGCGGAACTCGTTGCACTCGCGTTGCCGGACTGACTCGGCAGCCGCTGCCGGACTACCTTACCGGGCGAACGGGTAGAATCGGAGCGTCGGCCGGCAGGGCAGGCTCGACCAGCGCCCGACGCGGGAAGCAGCGGCAACGCACATGTCGAACTGGGGGTAAGCAGAATGAAGACGATACATGCGGTAGCGGTACTCGCGGCGATGTTCGCCGCGTTCGCGGCGCTGGCGCAACCCGGCGGGCCGCCGGAACTGCCCGATGGCGCGACGGTCACGGCCGATATCCCGTTTGCCACGGTCGACGGCCATGAGCTCGCGCTCGATCTCTACATGCCGGCGGCCGCGGACAACCCGCCGTTGCTCGTATGGGTGCACGGCGGCGCCTGGCGCGCCGGCAGCCGCAAGTCGGTATCGTCGCTCACATACGTCGAGTCCGGTTACGCGCTCGCGAGCGTGAGCTATCGGCTTTCGGGCGTCGCGCCGTTTCCCGCGCAGAGCCACGACATCAAGGGAGCGATACGATTTCTCAGGGCGAATGCCGGCGATTACGGTTACGACGCTTCACGAATCGGCATCCTCGGTTCGTCGGCCGGCGCTCATCTCGCCGCGCTCGTGGGCGTGACGAACGGCCATTCGGAACTCGAAGGCGACGTCGGCGGCAACCTCGATCGGTCATCGGATGTCGATGCGGTCGTCGCCTATTTCCCGGCGACGAATCTGACCAGCATTCTCGATCAGTCGACGCCGTTCGGGCTGAACCTGCGCGTGCCGGCGCTCGAAGCGCTGTTCGGCGGTACGATCGAAGAAACGACCGGGCTTGCGCGCCTCGCAAGCCCCGTATTTCACGTCGATGCCGACGATCCGCCCCTGTACTTGCTGCACGGCGACCAGGATCCGCAGATGCCGATCAATCAGTCGCACGAGCTTCATGGCGCATTCAAGGATCACGGCCTGCCCGTCGAATTCGAGGTCGTGCACGGTTCGCCCCACGGCGGACCTGCGTTCTTCGATGCCGTGCGCAACGCGATGGTCGTGGAGTTTCTCGACGCGCATCTGGGCGCCGGGCACTGAAACCATTGGGTTCAGAGCTTACGGCTGACGCCCGGCTTGCGCTCGCAGCGCCCAGACGATCAGAATCCCGAGCACCAGCGCGAAGAGGACGATAAGCGCGACGGCTGCGGAGCTGATGCCGCGCGCGAACGCGACGAGCACACCCTGCCCCGACTCGGCATCGATCGCATCGAGCGTCGGCGGGAATCCTTCACGCGCCATCGTCAGCGTCACCATCGCCGTGCCGAAGGCAATGCCGATCACGTTGCCGGTATTGCGGCACAGGTTCACGAAGCCCGCCGCGACGCCGTGGGCGTCCCGATCGACGGAATTGAGTATCGCCGCCGAATTTGACGCGCTGAAGGCCGCCACGCCCAGTGCGGAAATCATGAGCCCGACAACGACGAGCCAGGTCGGTGAACTCGCCTCGACCAGCGCGAACGTCATGAGTCCGACGATGACCACGAAGAATCCGATGTTCGCGGAGCGGCGTACTCCGAAGTTGTCCGCGAACCGGCCGATCAGGGGTGCACCGATCGCGATCACGATGGCCGCGGGCATCATCAACAGTCCGACGCGCGCCGGGTCGAAGCCTTTCACGCTCTGAAAGAAGAACGGCGCCAGAAACCGTGTCGCCGATACCCCCATGAACAGGACCAGCGCGGCAAGCGCACCGAGCGCAAAATCGGCGCGCCTGAACAGCCTGAAGTCGAGCATCGGCAGGGGGTGACGCCGCTCGACGACGATAAAGGCCGCGAGCAGGACGCAGAATATTGCGGCGCCCGTCAGCGGCGCTGGGTGCGCCCAGCCCAGTCGCGGCCCGAGCGTCAGCGTCAGGAGCCCCGCAACCAGAAGGCTCGAGAACAGCGCCGCACCGCCCATGTCGAAGACCGCTTGCGCGCCTTCAGGTCGCCGTACGCGCTTGCGCAGCACGCGTTGAGCCGCGATCCCGATCGCGAGTATTGCTATGGCCGTCAGCGCATAGAGCATGCGCCAGCCGATCGTGGCGACGATCAGGCCGCCGGCCGCCGGACCGAGGATCGCGCCAAGACCGACGCCGCCGAGTTGAAAGCCGAGCAGGCGCGCACGTTCGGCCGCGTCGAAGTTGCTGACCAGGATGGCCATGGCCGTGGCCTGCGTCATCGCCGAGCCGACACCGACGACGATCCTCGACCCGATCAGCGCGAAAACCGTGTCCGACAGCGAGGCGAGCAGCGCTCCGGAAGCGAACAGCAGGCATCCGACCACGTAGATGGACTTGCGGCCGATCAGGTCCGACAGGCGTCCCATCGGGACGAGCAGTGCCGCGATCGTCAGACCGTTGCCGACGACGACCCATTGAGCGGTCGGGAGGTCCGTGCCGAACTGCAGTGCGATCGTCGGCAGGGCTACGACGGACGCACTCGCATCGAAAGTGGAAGTGAAAACCCCGATCGCGCAGACGAGGAAGACGCGATAGCGATGTTGCACGGCAGCGTCCCGCCCAGGCTCGAACAGATGCCGTCCGGAGGACGAACGCCGGGGGTGGCGGGTCTACAGGTCGGCGTTCAGGCCCGCGTGGCCGATGCCGAACGCGCAGATCTCCTCATCCTCCTCGCCCTTCCCGCCGCTTGCGCCGGCAGCGCCGACGATGCGGCCGTTCTCGTCGCGAATCAGCACTCCGCCGGGTTGCGGCAGGAACTTGCCTTCCGCCGTCGCCGCCAGCGTGATCATGAAATTGGGATTGCGCTTCGCACGGGCCGCAAGCGCGCGGCTCGATACGCCCATCGCGACCGAAGCCCAGGCTTTGCCCGTTGCCACAGGGGATCGGAACATGCTTGCGCCGTCCTCGCGCTGCATCGCCTTGAGGTGGCCGCCCTCGTCGAGCACGACGACCGCGACGGGTGGAATGTCCATTTCGCGGGCCTTTTCGAGCGCTTTCGCGATGATCGTGTTGGCCTGGTTCAGCGAGATAGCGGCCATCGTGTTCTCCATGTCGGGATCAGGGACATGGCAGAATAGCGGCGCGAACGGCGAGTGCAAGCTCTTGCAACGAACATTCGCCGGTCACGATCGTTCGTCGCATCGGGCCGCAGTGCCTTGTTCGCTCGAATCGCGGAAGACGGGAATGACGGATAGTCCGGGATACAGATTCAGGAAGGCCGCCGAGGAGCATGCCCCGCTGCAGATTCCGGGCACGATCAATGCCTATTGCGCCTTGCTCGCCGAGCGCGCCGGATTTCGGGCCATCTATCTGTCCGGAGCCGGCGTTGCCAACGCGTCGTTCGGTCTGCCCGATCTCGGCATGACGTCGCTCAACGATGTGCTCGAAGATGTGCGGCGCATCACGGGCGCAAGTACCGTGCCGCTGCTCGTCGATGCCGATACCGGCTGGGGCGGTGCGTTCAACATCGCGCGTACGACTCGGGAGATGATCCGCGCGGGCGCCGCTGCGATGCATATCGAAGACCAGGAACAGGGCAAGCGCTGCGGCCACCGCCCGAACAAGGCGATCGTGCCGACCGACGAAATGTGCGATCGGATCAAGGCCGCCGTCGACGCCCGGACCGACGAGCAGTTCACGATCATGGCCCGAACGGACGCGTTCGCAAAAGAAGGGCTCGCGATATCGCTCGAGCGCGCCTCGGCTTATGTCGAGGCCGGCGCCGACATGATCTTTGCGGAGGCGCTCGCTACGCTCGACGACTACCGTGCGTTCACGGCGGCCGTGCAGGCGCCGGTGCTCGCGAATCTGACCGAATTCGGTGTGACGCCGAACTTCACACGCGACGAACTCGGCGACGCAGGTGTCGCGCTGATTCTCTACCCCCTGTCGGCGTTTCGGGCGATGAGTCGGGCGGCGCTCGACGTCTATGGCGCGATCAGGGAGGCGGGTACGCAGTTCGCGCAGATCGGCTCGATGCAGACGCGCGAGTCGCTCTACGACGTGCTCGACTACCACGCATTCGAGCGCAAACTCGACGAGCTTTTTGCGGACGAACTCCGGAACGAGTGACCTCTGCGCGGTAGTACAATCCGCGGCTCAGGCAGTTTCCTTGCCGCCACCGAGAACGAGGCGCGACTACCGCCATGGCGAATATCGTATTGGGACTGTGGACGACGCACGGCCCGCAACTGAGTACGACGCCCGAGGAGTGGATGCTGCGCGTGCCGGGCGACCGGGCCCGTGTGCATTGGTACAAGGGCAGGCGCTATTCGTTCGACGATCTCGTCGAACTCCGGCGGAACGAGCATCTCGCCGAACGCTCGACGCTTGAAGCCCGCACACGCAACCACGCCGCCTGCCAGGCCGCTATCGCAGAAGTCGCGCGGATCTGGGAGGAGGTTGATCCTGACGTTGCCGTGATATTCGGCAACGATCAGCGCGAACTCGTGCTGCCACAGCTTCAGCCAGCCTACACGATCTACCATGGTGACACGTTCTGGAACGGTCCGATGCCCGAATGGCGCTCGGCGAAACTGCCGGTCGGTATCCGCGAGGCCGAGTGGGCCAATCGCCCGGAGGCAAGAACCGAGTACCAGGGCATGCCCGAACTGGCCCGGAAGCTGCTCGAGCGCGGTCTCGACGAACGATGGGACTTCGCGGCGTCGAACGAATTACCCGAGTATCCGGACCACCACCATATCGGTACGCCCCATGCGTTCGCCTACATTCTGAGGCGGGTAATGGAAGACCGGGCCGTTCCGATCCTGCCGATCATCACGAATACCTTCTTCGCGCCCAATCAACCGCGGCCGTGGCGCTGTTTCGAACTCGGCGAGCTCGTGCGCGACGTTCTCGAGGACTGGGACAGCGACCTGCGCGTCGCCGTGGTCGGTTCAGGCGGCATGAGCCATTTCGTGATCAACGAGGACTTCGACCGAGGGCTCATCGACGCGATCCAGCGCCGCGATGCGGAGTATCTGCAGGAGATCGACCCTGGACTCATGCAGGACGGCACATCCGAGCTGCTCAACTGGGTGTCGGCGTCGGGCTGCCTGTTCGAAACGGATCTCGCGGGCGATCTCATCGACTACGTGCCGTGCTATCGCTCCGAAGCGGGCAGCGGCACGGCACAGGGTTTCCTGGCCTGGCGGTAGCGGCCCGGCCCGATCAGGATGAGGCGCGTGAGAGGGTAGCGCGCTTCCCGACAGCAGCCACGGGCACCTTCAGCAAAGACATGCAGGCTACAGCTCGTCGAGCATTTCTTCGTAGTCGCGGCCGACGACCTCGGTGATCGGCTCGCCGTCCCGCAGCGCCTCGACCATGAGTCGTTCGCGCGCGGTGATGCGTTCGGCGCGGCGGACGACCTCGGAGAGGTGTGCGTGCGGAACGAAAACGACGCCGCTCGCATCGGCGAGCGCGATATCGCCGGGGGAGACGACGACATCGCCGATCGTGACCGGACAATCGAAATCCTGTTCGTGGACCCGGCCGCGCGCCGTGCGTGAAGTGGCGGAGCGGCCGTAAACCGGGAAATCGAGGTCTCGCGCTTCGTCGATGTCGCGCGCCGGACCGTCGATGATGACGCCCGCGATGCCGCGTAGTTGTGCGCCAACGGACAACACGCCGCCCCAGCCCGCGCAGTCGATGCCGTAGGCGTGTTCGATCACGATGATGTCGCCGGTCCTCGCAGCCTCGATCGCGGTTGTACCGAGGTGGCGGTCGCTGCCGCCGGCCGCTGAGCCGGGGCCAAGTTTGACCGTTACTGCGGGGCCGGCGATGCGGTTCGCCACGGACAGCGGCGGGAGACCGGTGACGGCGGGCGGAAGGGCCAACGAGTCGAGCGCGTCGGAGACGGCGCAGCTATCGAGCGCTCGCAGTTTGCTCATGAGCCTCTGAAGCTCGTCGTCCGTCATTGATAAAACACTTTACAAATATTATTTAATATACTGTTATATAAATAATTATATTCTGGAATACGGCTACGAGAGCTATCTGGACTGGAGCTTGAACAACTTGCGCGCATTGTGCTCGAGAATCTTGCCCTTGTCCTCGTCCGACAACCAGTCGAAGGCCTGAATGTGCGGCACGATGTTGTCGAAGGTCAGACCCGTATCCGGGTTTATGGCCGAACCCACCCCCGGGCATTCGGCGCCGTAGAGCACGTGATCGACGCCCACGACCTTGATCAGCAATTCGAGCGCCTCCGGCGTGTAAAGCACGGTATCGTAGTACAGCCTGCGCATCCGGTCGCGAAAGCGTTCGCCGCCGCGGCGTGCCGAGGCGGAATCGAATCGGCCGAGCTGGAACGGTATGGCGCCGCCGCCGTGCGAGACGAGAATCCGGATATCCGGAAAGTCGTCGAGCACCGAGGAGTTCACGAGGCCGTAGACCGCGGTCGTCTCCTCGTTGATGAAATGCAGCGTATACGGTTCGCGCTCGGGCTCGCGCGACCCCGTGGCGTGAATGTGCGCGACCACGTCGAGTTCGCAGAGCTTTTCGTACAGCGGGTACCAATAACGGTCGCCAAGCGGCGGCGCTTTCCCGGCGCCGTTCTCGTAAGGATCGGGATTCAGTATGCATCCCTTGAAACCGAGATCCCTGACGCAGCGCTCAAGCTCCGGCAGCGATTCCTCGATCGGATCTCCCGCGGTCTGCGGCAAACCGGCAAGGGGAAAGAACCTGTCCGGCATGAGTTGGCAACTGCGGTGAATGATCTCGTTGGTGGCCTCGGTCCAGTAGTGGACGATTCTGGCAGGCTTTTCCGAATGCATCATCTGGAACGGCCGCGGCGAAATGCACTGCATGTCGATACCGCAGGCGGCCATGTGGTCGAGATGGCCCGTCGGAGCCATCTCCCGCGCGTTCCAGGCCGCGATGATGTCATCGTCGCTGATCCGGAGCTTGCCCCGGCCGTGCGAACCTCGATGCGAGACGAGACCGGCCTTGTAGGCCCAATACGCCTTGGGAGCCGATACATGGGCATGACAGTCGATGATCAATTGGATTTCCTCGTTCCGGTCGGCGATTCGATTCGGGCGCCAGTGTCGTGGTGCGTGCCTCGAGCGCGGCCGCGACGACGGGCGGGCCATTATAGGTGTGCCCGGCAGCACCGAAAAACGCACCGGCGTACCGTTGCGTGTGTCTTCGCGGTAGTATCTGCGGGGAAGAAACGCGCGAGCGGGCGATGAAAAGCGGGAGGTGGATGGTGAACGAAGGCGCATCCGGATTTCTTGCGCTATGTGCATGCCTGATGGTCGCTTCGGCTGGCACGCCTGCTGTCGCGCACCACGCATTTTCGGCGCAGTACGACAGCGAAAAGCCGGTTACCCTGAATGGCGTTGTCGTCAAGATCGATTGGCTCAATCCCCATGCCTACTTCTACCTGGACGTCGAGGACGAGGCGACGGGCGAGATTGCAACCTGGGCCTGCGAACTGACGTCACCGGTCGGACTCATGCGGCGGGGCTGGACGCGCAATTCGATGAAGATCGGCGACTCGGTGGTCGTTGACGGCATTCTGGCACGTGACGGCAGCGCGCTCATGAACGCACAGTCGGTTGTGCTGGTCAGCACGGGCCAGAAACTGTTCACGCGGACACCGGCCGAAGAACGGCTCAGTAACGCAGGCAGCAGTCAGTAATGGCGGCAAGTCGTCGCGCTGCCGCGTTCACGGCGGCACTGCTGCTCACAGCGGGGCCGGTGCTTGCGCAGGACAATGCTGCAGCGCAAACCCCGAGGCTGCCGGACGGAACGCCGAACTTCGGGCCGCTCGCAGACGGCAAGGGCTACTGGGAAGGCGGTTCGGGACCCCTGGTCGGCGGCGCCGACTATCCGCCGCCCGACGAGATTCCTTTCAGACCCTGGGCGCGCGCGCTTTACGAGCACCGCAAGAGCACGCTCGCGAAGGACGATCCGCACGCGCGCTGCGCGCCGCCGGGCGGGCCGAGGCAGATGGCCGTTCCGTTCGGTCTGCAGATCGTGCAAGCGCCGTCGATCCAACGCATCTACATTCTTTCGGGCGGCTCGACGAGGCCCTGGCGCGAAGTCTACATGGACGGCCGGCCGCATCCGGAAGGCGATTTCCTGAATCCGAGCTATTTCGGTCACTCGGTCGGACGCTGGGACGGCGATACGCTCGTGATCGACACGGTCGGCTTCAACGAGCGCTTCTGGATCCACCGCGAAGGTTACCCGCATACCGAGGCGCTGCACCTCGTGGAACGCATCTCACGGCCGGATCTCATGACGCTGCGCTACGAGATCACGATCGACGACCCGCTCGCCTACCACGAACCGTGGAGCACGAGCTGGACGAAGCGATGGAATCCGAACGACGAGTTCATCGAGTACTTCTGCCAGGACAACAACCTCGATCCGGCCCACCTGGTCGGACAGTAGCCGACTGCGAGCCGCGCCTGCCGTAGCGCAAGCGCTGTCCTTCACACGCACTCGCGTGAACGTCAAGGGTAGCCGTACAAGCACTCGCTTGAGACCCTCGCGCGCAAGGATGCGCGCGGAGCGTACAGGGACGTATTCACCGCGTGTCTCAAGCGATCGGTAGTGCGACTCCCCGCATCCCTGCGGCGAGCTTTCCGCGCTAACCCGCGGCGGGCTGCATCGCC
Organism: Gammaproteobacteria bacterium; assembly: GCA_022826245.1. Classification (GTDB taxonomy): domain Bacteria; phylum Pseudomonadota; class Gammaproteobacteria; order Steroidobacterales; family Rariloculaceae; genus Rariloculus. Next base: position 114,818 of record JAJDVG010000002.1, on the reverse strand, counting down.
GGCGGCAGCTTGCCCTCGCGGCGCTCGGCAGGGGAAACCCAGTAGCGCGGCTTGATCGGCAACAGCGTCAATGTCGCGACGGCAGCGATCGAACCGTAAACGATCATCCCCACGCTGAAGTTGCCGTAGGTGTCGGCGAGCCAGCCGAAGATGGGCGGACCGGCAGCGAAGCCGAGATTGACGCAGACGGCCATGATCCCCATCGTCATCCCGATGCGCTCCATGCCGAAGTAGTGCCGGGTCAGGATCGGCACGTCGACGATCATTCCGCCGTGGGCGACGCCGCGCACGATGATGAACGCGAGCAGCGTGCCGACTCCGGCCACGGGCAGTCCGAGGAAGATCGAAATCGCGAGCAGAAAGTAGAAGAACGCGATGCCGCGGATCGAGAAGCGGTCGAAGAACCAGCCCGAACCGACTTTGGCCGCGACGCCGATGATCGCGAGCAGGCTGCCGGCCCAGGAGATCGTGCCGCGCAGGTCCATACCCTTGTCGACGCGCAGGAAGTTCACGTAGTTCTGCATCAGCGCCTGATCGACGGCCGAAACGAGAAATATCCCGGTCGCGATCAGCCAGAAAGCGCGCTCGCGGCTGATCGAGCGGAAGTGCTGCCAGATCGTCGTGCCGCTTTGCGCTGCTGACGGCGCGCTCACGACTTCCCGCATGCGTGCGCTCGTCGCCATGAAGATCAGCCACGCCGGCACTGCGACCAGGAACGAACCGAGGCTCAGCATGGCGATGATGTAGCGCCAGTTCATGACCTCGAGCATGACGGGCCAGACCCAGGGCATTACGACGCCGCCGAAGCTCGTGGCGGTCAGCACGATGCCCATCGCCAGACCCTGGTTGACGGCGAAGAGGCGCGCGACGATGACCTTCATGGCCGCGACGATCGAAGACGCGGAGAAACCGAGCATGGCGCCGGCGAGGTAGTAGACGGGGAGGTTGGTCGCGAAGAGGAAGAGCGCCATCGCAACGCCGCCGGATGCGGCGCCGATGAGCACCGTCCAGCGTCCGCCCATCCTGTCGACGAGGATGCCCATGCCGAGCGCGGCGACCGCGCCGATCAGGAACTTCGCCGTGGACAGGAGATTGACCTGGGCGTTCGACCAGCCGAATTCGTCCATGGCTGCGCCGTACATGAACGGCAGCGAGTAGGTCGGCACTCCGAAGGCGAAGAACACGAGCAGAAATGCGACGACCATCAAGGGCCAGTTGTGGGCGATTTCCTGTCTTGCAGTGCTCATTGCGGTTTCCCCTCGGGATTCGGTCAGCCGCTTCGCTCAAGCGCCGTCTTCAGTCGCCTGACTCGTCGTCGAGATCCGGGCCGACCATGCGCGCGGCATCGAGGTTGTTCTCCTGACACAGGTAGTCGAACGGTTCGTTGCCCGCTATCCACGGGATATACCAGCCGCCGGACCAGGTGTCGGTGTAGGCGCCCGGATCGTCGATCGTGATCTCGTAACGCAGGCGGTTGAAATCGGGCCGCGAGATGCGTTCTATCGTGTGCAGCTCGGTCGTGTGCGGAAATCCGCCGCGCGAAATCCAGAACCTGTCGTTGAAACCGATCGTGTCGATCACGAGCGTGTCGTCCTCCCAGCGGCCGATGGAGTGGCCGTACCAGGATGGTTCGAGATCGGCGGGATGCTCGGTCCGGTCCATGTGCACGACGCGCCATGAATGCGGCGCGCCGACGGTGACGAAGATGATTTCGTCGCCGAGGTCGAGTATTTCGAACCCATAGGGCGTGTGGAACAGTCGCGCGCCGCCGGACGGCTTGCAGCGCGTATGCGGATCGTCCTTCGTGAAGGTGGCCTGCCGGTATTCGTAGGCCTCGCGAGCCCACGGTTGAAACGGCACGTCCTCCGCATCGAGATTCGTCTCGAGATTGACGCCGGAATCACCGAGCGCGCCCTCGCGGTAGTGGTTGGCGAGCGTGCTCGTCGGCGGGCCGCCCCAGTTGCCGATCTCGCCGTCCGGCCCGGTGAAGCTGATACGGCCGTCGGGCCAGCGCGGCGCGGGGCGGGCCGTGTCCGGTTCGGACTGCTGGGCTGCGGTCTGCTCCGCCGCGAGCGCGACCATCGCGGCCGCCGCGACCAGCGCGACCATCGTGAGTGAATGATGAGCCTGTCGTGTCACCTCGATTCGTTCCCGCTCAGTTGGCCGATTGTTCCCCCGATGTAATCGTCTGCCCTTCGCTTGACGCCGCACCGAGTATCTGCCCGGTCGACGTCAACGTGACCCGGCGCGCATTTGCCGTCGTGCTGCCGTCGCGAGCCCGCGTTCCGTGAACTTCGACTTCGTCGCCGATCTGCATGGAATTTCGCTTCCAGCCGCGCTGTTGAAGCATGTGCGGCGGTCCCATTTCGAATCCCCAGTTCTCGAGCGCGCCGGTTTCCTCGTCTTCCACGTCGATGTAGAAGTAGACATGCGGATTCATCCAGTCGACCTTCGTGACGATTCCGGTGAACGTCACGGGCTGGTCGGCATCGTACTGCGAGCGGAACGAATGGTGCGCCTGGACGGGCAGCGATACTGCCAGCAGCAGACCCGCCAGCCGCGCAATCCATGGAGCGATGTTGGTCGCCATTGCCGGCTTACCTCTCGGAAAACCGCATTGTGACATATGCGGCCCTCTGCGGAGCGGACTTCGGGAAGTGCCGGTGAAGCGGGAAGAACAGCGGCATGGGCATACCATCGAACTCCTCAGCGACGGTCTTCACAAAACTGCTCGGGAATTACGCCCCCTTCGACCCATGAGACGGTCCACTCGGCGCTCCAGGGCCGTGTATAGGTGTATGGATCGTCGATGGTGACTTCGTATCGGAGCGTGTGATGGTCGGGGCGCGAGAAGCGCTCCGTCAGGTGCAGCGCTTCGGTGTGGGGCAGACCGCCGTTGGAAAACCAGAACCGCGCGTTGAAACCGCTCGATTCGACGATGAGCGTGTCGCCGTCCCAGTGGCCCGACGAGTAGCCGTAGTAGGTTCCGACGACCTCTTCGGGATCGGGAGGCTCGCGGCCATCGAGAAAGATCACGCGCCAGTTGCGGTTGCCGCCCCCGAACATCAGGTAGACGCGATCGAAATTCCGGTCCTGGATGATCCGAAATCCACCGGGCGCATGCAGATGACGAGGTCCGGCCGGCGGCAGACAGAACTGCGTGGGATCGTCCGCGAGCCCGTTCCCTTGCCGGTGCTCGTAGAGCGCAAGCGCCCATGGCCTGAACGGTGCGACCCGGGGGGCATCCGCCAGGTCGTCGAGCAGGCCGATGTCGTTCATGGGCACGTCGACGCCCGTCTCGACCAGCGAACTCGCGCTTGCCTGAGCCCAGTAGCCCTTTTCGCCGGGAACGCGATCGAAGCGCACCAGTCCGTCGTCGTATCTGGGTGTCGCCCGGACCGCCGTCTCCGGGGGCGATATACCGTCGGAACTCCCGAGGGCGGATGACGACGGCCGGGGGTCGCAGGCCGCGAGGGCCAGAGCAGCCAGCAACGTCGTTCCCGCTGCGCGGCGTTTCACAACCTCGCGCAACGCCATCATGCGCCGACCGCTGCGCGTCGTCGCCGCCACAAGCGTCTCGTGCCGGGTGCATATGGCGTCGGTCATCGGGTCGGTCGTGTCGGTCCTGCCGGCTATTCGCGCGTGAGCCGGAAGCTCGATTCCGTGCCGCCCTGGCGCCAGACACCGTCGATGAATCGGTTGTACGAACCGATTTCCTGCAGCGTACCTTCGATAACGATCCCTTCGGCTTCCGCGGGTTGCGCTTCGATGCGCACGGTCCAGCTACCGGGATCGAGTTCAGCGAGCGTGAAGTCGATCGAGCGGGGGCCGGGATTGATCATGCCGTTGATGCGTTCGCCGTCCCACTTCATGATGATGACCACGGGCGTGCGCTCACCGGCATCCGGACCGAAACTTCCGCGCCAGGTGCCGTCAAGCGGGTAGCCCTCCTGAGCGGGCGCCGCCGCGCTCAGCAGTGCTCCGCTTGCGAGCACGACCCACGCATTTGCTCTTGCCATATCGCCCACTTGTCGCTATTACTCCCGACTGACGGGGAAAGTACCAGAAAACGCGAATGCCCGTACGGCTTGCCGCAGCGCGCAGCCATCATCGGGTCGGACACACAGCCCGACTTTCACGAGTGTAAAGAATACGGTGCACGTTTCGTCCGTTATGGCGTAAACTAACGCCTCGCTACCGCGCGTGACCCCGGTCAATGCCGGCGCAGGCAGCCGGTAGCGGGCAGAACCGCATGAGCGGCTGATCGTGGCAAGGAGACATTCATGATCGAAACCGAACGAGACGGAGGCGTACTTTCCGTGAAAGTGCAAGGCCGTATCGATGGCTCCAACGCGAACGACTTTCACAGTGACGTCAAGGCGGCGATCGCCGACGACGACACTGCGGTCATCATGGATATGGAGCGACTTGCCTATATCAGCAGCGCGGGCCTGCGCGTCTTGCTGATGCTTGCCAAGGTACTCGAACAGCGCAACGCGGGCTTCGCCATTTGCTCGCTGTCCGACCCGATCCGGGAAGTCTTCGAAATCAGCGGCTTCGACAAGGTCATCAAGGTTCACGAGTCGCCGGAGAACGCGCGGGCAGCGATCGGCTGAAACCCGGTCGGGCCGCGTGCCGTCCACGCAGGCGGCGATGCGGCAATGCGGCAGCGCGGTTCTGCGCCGCATTCGAAGGCTACGCGTCTTGCTCGGAGTCTTCCGTCTGCGCCGCCAGTCTGGACTCGAGCGGAAGTTCGACTCTCATCTCCGTGTATTCGCCGTCTTCGGTCGCGACCGTGATCGTGCCGCCGTGTTCACGGATGATGTCGTTGGAGAGCGACAGCCCGAGACCGGTGCCCTTGTCAGGCGGCTTGGTCGTAAAGAAGGGATTGAAAATCTTTTCGACGACTTCAGCCGGCATGCCCGAGCCGTTGTCGCGGACGGTCACGATCATGGTGTCCGATTCGCGGCGCGTGCCGAGCGTGAGTTCGGGCTCGTAGCCGCCGCTGCCGGGCTGAATGCTCGTTCCGGTTTCCGCCTCGATTTGCTTGCGCTTCGCATCCGTGGCGTGGCAGGCGTTCGTGACCATGTTGAGGAATACCCTGCCCAGGTCGTGCGGAATGGCTTCGATCTGGCCGGCGTCGGGATCCAGGTCCTCCTTGATGGTCAGCACGAAGTTGGGATCGTTGGCCCGGACGGCATGGTAGGCAAGATTGGCATTCTCGGTCAGCAGCGTGTTCATGTCGGCACGCCCCCATTCGCCGGATCCCCGCCCCATGCTGAGCATGTCCTGCACGATGCGGTTGGCGCGTTCGCTGTTGCGAAGAATGGTTGACAGGTTCTCGTCGAGATCCCCGCCAATCTCGAGCAGCAATTCGCGTTGCTCGTCCGTCAATTCTTCTCCGGTTTCAGCAAGAACCTCTTTCAACTCGTCGATGATTTCCACGGAGCCTTCCGCGAAATTCTTGACAAAATTGAGCGGATTCTTGATCTCGTGCGCAACGCCGGCTGTCAACTCTCCGAGCGCCGCAAGCTTCTCGCGCATGACGATCTGATCCTGAGCCTGCCTGAGTTCTCCCAGAACCTTCTCGAGTTCCTCGTTCTTGCCGCGCAGTTCCTCGGCAAGTTTTTCGACGAGATTCAGGCGCTGCGCTTCGAGAGAGTTGTGGCGAAACACTTCGAGCGCTGCCGCCATTTCGGCAACTTCGTCTCGGCCGCTCATCTCGACCTTGGCCTTGAGTTCTCCGGCAGCCATGCGCCGCATCCGCTGCGACAGCCACTTGATGCGTTCGACGAGCGTACCGACGTAGAGCCACGCGATCGCTATGCCTCCGGCGATCGCGAGTATGTTGATCCAGAGCAGCACGTTCTGCGCGCCGTCGGTCGTTTCGGTCGCTTCGAGCGTGGCTCCGAGAGAACGGGCCCGCGCCGCACTCACGTTGCCCTCGATCAACACGCCGAGCTCGTCGGCCAGTGCGCGATTCGTCGTCAGCAACTCTTCCTGCCGTTCCGCCAGGATGAGCTCCTGCGAGCGCAGGGCGAAACTCCCGTCCGCGCCGCTGCCCATCTCGACGAGCCGGTCGAAGTCGGCCATGAGTTCGGCGGGGAGCGCAGCTTCCCCGCCGATGTTCCGGAGGTTCCGGTCGATCGTTGCCGCGGCCGCTTCGAAACGCTCCCTCAATGGCTCAAGTTGGCTCGGATCGGAGGTATTCGAGACTGCGGCAAGAATCTGCGCGCCGAGCGTGCTCGCAAAATCGAGTTCCATGAGATAGCGAAAACGATGCAGCTCCGGTTCGGTGAAATGAACTCCTTCGTCCACCGGCGGCGCGTCGATTTCGCGGAATCCGGTGACGGTGTAGAAGAACTGATCGTCGGTTGCCTCGGCAAGCTGTCGTTCGAGCAACTGTTGCAGTGCGGCGAGTTCCGCGTACAGGTTCTCGCTGCGCTCGCCGAGCGTGAAACGCTCCGCGACGGAACTCTCGATGGCCTGAATGTTGTCGATCAGGGCCTCCGCCCCGGAACGGATGTCGTTGACGCCGCCCTCGGTGTCGTCCTGCAGCGTCAGCTCGTTCAGACGTTCCTCGAACAGCGCCAGTTCCCCGGCGATCTCGTCGCTGACACGTGCGAAATCCTCGCGCGAGACGGCCGCGGTCAGCCTTGACGCCGCGGCGGACAGCGAGTTGTTCTGCTGGGCGAGCAGGAAATCGGTGACCATCTCCGGAACGTACTCGTTGATGCGGTCCTGCGTGTCGCCGACCCGGATGAACGAAAACCAGGCGATGAGGCTCGTGGTCATGGTCAGTGCGATGGCGCCGCCGATGCCGATGTACAGCCGCACCGAGATGCGGTTGCTGGCCGAGACGATGCGCGTGAGCCAGTTCTTCATTGGCGGTGCGTCAAGGCCCGCTTGCTTCGTTCAGATTGGTGAGCGCCCGGTATTGCCCGGAGTCGTCGATGACCGTGAGGTAAACCGCGTCGGATCCCTGGTTGTCATCGCCGAAGGACAGGAGAAAGCCGCCGAGATCCAGCCGGTCCATGGTCGTGAGCGCATCGAGGAAGCGTGCGCGCGTCAGGTCGGGGCCTGCACCTTGCAGCGCTGCCAACGCCAGCCTGCCGGCCAGGTAGCCTTCCAGGGAGACGAATCCCGGTACTGCATCGGGCGCGTGCGCGGCGAGGGCGTCACGGTATTGCCGGATCACGGGAAGCTCGTCATCGAGAGGAAACGGTACCACCTGCGTCACGATGGCTCCGGCGCCGCCCGGACCGAGTACCTGGGCGAGAGCGTTGCTGCCGACGAAGGACACGGTCAGGAACACGGGATCGAAACCGATTCGCCGGGACCAGGCAATGGTTTCCGCCACGGGTTGGTAGGATCCGACCATGACCAGCGCTTCCGGACTCGCGTTGCGCAGCTCGAGCACACCGGTCTTGACGGCTCTCGTGTTGCGCGGAAAAACCGTCAGCGCCACGGCTTCCATACCGCGTCTGGCAAGCGCCCGCGTGACTCCCTCGTAGCCGGCCTGACCGAAGGAATCGTCCTGGTAGAACACGGCGATGCGTTCGGTCCCGAGATCCTCGGTCAGGTGGCGGACCATCGCTTCGGCTTCCTGGTAGTAGGATGCCCGAAGGTTGACGACGTTGTTCCACTGCGGATCGCGAAGGAATTCCGCGCCGGTAAATGGGGCGATATAGGGCACGCCCGCCGCGGCGGCAACGGGAGTGGCGGAACGGGATGTGGGCGTGCCGACGGCGCCGATGAGTGCGAATACGCCGTCTTCCTCGATCAACCGGCGAGTGTTGACGATGGCGGCTTCCGGTTCGTAGCCGTCATCCAGGGTGACGAGTTCCGGGACGCGGCCGTGCACGCCGCCGCCGGCCCGCGCCTCCTCGAACGCTGCCTCGATACCGAGGCGCAGATTGATGCCGAGTTCCTGCGCTTCTCCGCTGAAGGCCGCCGACTGGCCGAACACGATCCGGTCGTCGAAGATGCCCGGTTCCTGTGCGCCGGCGCCGGAGAAGGGCATACCGGTCAGCGCCACCGCGCAGCATGACCACACAAGGCGGCGCGTCATTGACTGCATCAATCTCTCCGCTTCACGAGCGTCAGGTGATTCCTTCCGTTCTCCCGGCGATAGCTGACTTCGTCCATGAGCGTACGTACAAAGTGGATGCCCAGGCCACCCACCTTGCGTTCCTCGAGCGACGCGTCGAGATCCGGTTCCGTGGCATCTTCAAGCGGGTTGAAAGCTTTCCCGCCGTCGGAGATTTCGATGGTCAGGCGGTCGGGTTCGGAACGCAGCACGATCTGGCTTTGCACGTTTTCGTCTTCGCCGAACGCGTAGTTCATGATGTTCACTTCGAGTTCTTCCAGAACGAGGGTCGTCTGGAAGACCAGATCGGGGGGCCAGCCTTCGGTCTCGGCCAATTCCTCGACCGCGGCGTTGATGCGTTCAAGCTCAGCCGTGGACCCGCCGACTTTCAGCGTGATTTCTCTGGTCATGATGCTCGGGAAGGCTGTTTTCGATGCAGCACGAGGCAGGTAATGTCGTCGAATTGCGGCGTTTCGCCCGTAAACGTTCTGACCGCGTCGAATACCGCCCTGTTTCCGTTGCGTGCATCCATGGCGGGCGCTTCGGTAAAGACATCGCCAAGACGCACCATTCCGAACTCCTCGTCAGCGTCGTCGATGGCCTCGGTTACGCCGTCAGTATAAAGCACGGCGCTCTCGCCCGGCGCGAGCACGATGGTTTGTTCGGAGAAGGAAAACTCGGGCGCCACGCCCAATGCGATACCGCCGGTCATCGGCAATTCTTCGGAGCTTCCATCCATGCGGACATGCAGGGGCGGGTTATGGCCGCCATTGGCAAAAACGAGCGCGCCCGTCTGCGAATCGTAAATCGCGCAAAACAGGGTGACGAACATCGCGGTGTCGTTATCCTCGTGCAACAGGTCGTTGACCTCTTCGAGAACCTGGCCCGGTGGTGCGCCGTCGCGCAGTGCGCCCTTGAGCAACGTTCGGGTCAGCATCATGAACAGTGCGGCCGGCACACCCTTGTCGGAGACATCGGCGATGGCGAGCGCAATCCGGCCGTCGGGAAAACGCTCGACGAAGAAGAAGTCGCCCCCGACGGCGCGGGCCGGCTCCATGGAGCCGTAGATCTGGAATTCCGCGTTTTCCGGGAACACCGTCGGCAGAATCGACTGCTGGATGGTCGCTGCGACGTCGAGTTCGTTCTGCAGGGAGACCAGCTTGTCGCGCGACACGAGCGCTTCGCGCCACTTGGCCAGGTGGCTCAAGGCGCGGTTGACCGTGACCCTGAAGTCGTCGAAGTCGATGGGCTTGATGATGAAATCGAACGCACCGCGATTCATGGCCGTGCGGATGTTCTTCATGTCCCCGTAGGCGGAAATGATCACCGCGCGCATGTCGGCCTCGGCTCCCGCGATCTGTTCCAGAAGCGTCAGGCCGTCCATCCGGGGCATGTTGATGTCGGAAAGCACGAGATCGACATCGCCTTCGCGTTCGAGCACTTCGAGCGCTTCGACACCGTTGTGCGCGAAGACGAAGGTATAGAGTTTCGACCGGATTTCCCGGCGCATGCGCATCTTTACGAGCGGTTCCAGGTCGGGCTCGTCGTCCACGACCAGAATCTTGTAGAGCGGGTCCGCCATTCGAAACCTCGTGTCGCGCTTGCGCAAAGTTACGGGACGGTGGCGAAGGTATCATTACGCATGCTGTCTGAACAGTTGCCGGGTGCTGGGAACGAGCGGCGCAACGCGGTCGCCCGCGTGGATTTCGCGATCCTCCCGCGCGGGTGGGCAGCAGGAGACTCTGCTAACATTTGCCCACGATGGCTTTTCTCGCTGCGCTGGAGCAAACGGCCTTGAGCGTCTGGATTCGCGAGACGCCGTCGGTCTTCGCGTTTCCCTTCATTCTGTTCCTGCATACGCTCGGTCTCGGTTTCGTCGTTGGCGTCAGCGTGGCCGTGAACGTCTGGGTGCTCGGTTTCGCGAACCGTTATCCGATCGCTCCGTTGCGGCAACTCCTGCCGGTCATGTGGATCGGGTTCGCGATCAATGCCGTGTCGGGCGTCCTGCTGCTCGTGGCCTATCCGGCCAAGGCGCTGACCAATCCGATCTTCTACATCAAGCTCGGGCTCATCGCGGTGGCGGTCGTAGCGCTTACATGGCTTGGCCGGCAGGTCTTTGCCGGCGCCAATGCTGGCCGAGTGTTCGAGCCGGGTTTTCGCGTCAAGGGCGTCGCGGCGACCACGCTTGCGCTCTGGGTTGGAACGATCGCGACGGGAAGGTTTCTGGCTTATACCCACAGCATTCTGATGGCCGGCGACGTGGTGAACTGAGGCACGCTCATGCAAGCCGGAACATTCATGCAGGCCCTGATGAGCTGGATCGTCAGCACGCCGCCGTCACAGTTCGTGACGACCTGGCAGTGGGCGTGGCCGATCAGCGAGACCCTGCACTTCATCGGGCTCACGCTCATGGCCGCTTCCGTCGGCGTGTTCGACCTGCGCCTGCTCGGGCTAGCCAAGGGCATTCGTCCCGGCGCGATGCACGGGCTGCTGCGCCTGGGCTTCGCGGGGTTCGGCGTCTCCTTGCTGACCGGGCTGCTGTTCATCTCCGGCGCGCCCGATCAGTATTTCTACAACTCGGCGTTCCACGTGAAGGCAGTCTGCCTTGCCCTCATGGGCATGAACGTGGTGCTGTTCTATCGGCTGCAATTCAAAGCCGTCGCCGCGATGGGGCCTTACGACGATGCGCCGCGGCCGGCGAGGATCATGGGCGCAGTCTCGCTCGTGCTGCTCATCGCCGTGATGTGCGCCGGAAGGTTGATCACGTTCTACCGTCCTCCGGCCATCATCTATTGAGCGAACGTGCAGCACAAAAGGGTTCCGGGCGCTAGAATGGAAATCGGGCAATTTCAAGCGAAAAGGGGAAGTGCCATGACGATTTTTCTGCGAACGGCAGTGGGGGCACTTGCGGCGATCGCGTTGACGGCAGCCTCCATCGCACAGGAAGCGGAGGATGCGGAATCCGCCGCGGGCCAGGACGAGCAGATCGAGGAGTCCGCCGCTGCCGAGGAGGCGCCGGACGCGGCCGCCGACGTGCCGGTCGTTGCGCCTGCGGCCGGCGTTGCCGAGGAAGTCGTCGTGACCGGCTCGCGTATTCGGCGCGACAACTTTACTGCCGCGTTGCCGGTGACCGTCATCACCGATGAGCGCGCCCTGCTGGCCGGCCTCGCCAACACCACGGAGATGCTGCAGTCGAGCGCGCTCGCTTCCGGCGTGCAGATCGACAACACGTTCGGCGGTTTCGTGGTTTCCGGCGGCCCGGGCGCCAATACCTTCGGGCTTCGCAGCCTAGACGCCGACCGTACCCTCGTGCTGGTCAACGGGCGCCGGTTCACGCCGGCGGGTACTCGCGGTCAGGTGGCCAGCGTCGACCTGAACTCCATCCCCTTCGTTGCCGTGCAACGCATCGAGATTCTCAAGGACGGCGCTTCGTCGGTATACGGCGCCGACGCCGTGGCCGGTGTCGTGAACATCATCACGAGGAGAAGATTCGACGATTTCCGTATAGAAGCCGATTACCAGGAGATATCGGACTATGGATCCGTCAGCCTGCTCTACGGCAAGACATTCGACCGCGGTTACTTCGACCTTGCCATCGAGGCTTCCGGCTTCGGACCCGTCAAGCGCAACGAGTTCGAATACAGCTTCTGCGACGAGCGGCCGCTGACCAACGGCGAAGTGCATCCCTCGATATTCCAGCCGACCTTCAATGGACGCTGTTTCGGCAGCGTGCACGCGTTTGTCGACGTGTATGGTCTTCGGGCTACATCGATCAGTTCCATCCCCGATACGGCGGCCAACTTCTTCGGCACCGGCCTGCCGTGGCGCGAGGTCGCCGTGGGTCCGGGCGGCGAGACGGTGCCGGAGCCCGGTCTGCGCGAGGATCGCAACTGGACGGTGGAGGACATTTACCCGAAGCGCAAGACCATCCAGGCCTACAGCGACGGGTTGCTGGATTTCAGGGTCGGAGAGGGTGTCGGTACTGTCAGCGGCACCTACGAACTTTATTTCAGCCAGCGCGAGGACACGATCAACAGCGGTTACCGGCAGTTCTTTCCGTTCGTTCACCCCAATAATCCGACCAATCCGTTTGGCGTGATCGGAGGCATAGCGAATCCCGTCGTCATGGCCTACGACATGCTCGACCCGGCAACCGAGGTCGAAAACGATGTCACCGCGCTGACGCTCGGTCTCGAGGGAGATCGCGGCGATTTTTCCTGGGATGTGTTCGTCGGTTATTCGTACAGCCGCGGTGGCTGGAACTACGACTCCTGGCTCAAGGACAAGGTGGCCCGCGCACTGTCCAGCGCGGTCGATGGCAACGGCAACCTTCAGTGCGTGCTCGATCCCGGGCAGCTCTTCTTCGCGGCCAATTTCGAGAACCCCGTGGTTGAAGGGGTTTTCGCCGAAGGCCCCGATCCTGCCTGCGTGCCGCTCGACCTTTTCAGCGCAAGCGCCCTGCGCGGCGAAATACCCGCAGACGCCGCCAACTACATCACGGAACGGCAATATCTGGAAACCGATTACGATCTTCTGAGCGCGGGATTCAATCTCGAAGGCGGGCTGTTCAACCTGCCGGCAGGCCAGGTGCGCGGTGTGCTGGGGGCGGAGTGGCGCAGCAGGGAGATCGACGACCGCCCGCCGCTGGCATCGGTCGAGGACAATCAATGGGGTTTCACGGCCGCCGGTCGCACGATCGGAGATGACAAGGTCAGCGAGCTATACGGCGAACTCGAACTGCCGCTCGTGGCAGGCCAGGAACTGGCGGAGGAGTTCACGCTTAATGCGTCCTGGCGCTACACGGACTACAGCTCCTACGGTAGCGACTCCACCTGGCGGGCGCTTGTCAACTGGGCGCCGAGCACGCTGCTCAGGCTCCGCGCGGCCCTTGGCACCTCGTTTCGCGCGCCTGCGCTCTACGAGCTTTATCTCGCCAATCAGACCGGTTTCGTTGCCTCGCGGGCGGACCCGTGCAACAACTTCAGGGATCCCACGCGGGATCTGGATCCGGGCAGCAATCTGTACCAGAACTGCCAGTCGCTCGAGGACCAGGGGATCATTCCACCGGGCTATTCCGCGACTTCGAGTCTGCTCCTGATCACCGGCGGCAACCTTGATCTCAACGCGGAAACCTCGGATTCCAGGACACTGGGTCTTGTATTTACGCCCGATCTCGCGTCCCGATTTCCGCGCGTGGGACTCAACCTGAGCGTCGCGGTGGACTACTACGAAATCGATCTTGCGAATTCGATCTCCCAACTCGGTGCGGGCAGCATATTGTCGCGTTGCTACAGTTCGCCGGGTTTTTCCGCCCAGGAATGCACGCTGGTCGGCGACCGCAGGGACGACGGCCAGATCAGTTCCGTGAACTCGTCTTTCGTCAATGTCGCCGTCGAACTATCCAAGGGATACGACATCACGGTCCGCGCCGAACGCGAGTACGCGGTCGGGGACCTGAGTGTGGATCTTCTGCTCGCGAAGGTTACAGGCTATGAATACGGCTTGACCGGCGCGGAGAGTCAGGACTACATCGGTCGTCACGCCTATCCGAAGTGGCGCGGCGAAGCGGACATCCGCTTCGACTGGCGCGATTTCACGTTTACCTGGTCGATCGACTACGTGGGCTCCACGGACGAGGCGCCGGTTTACCGGCTTCGCAGCGCGCCCGTGTTCACGAACGTGGCAACTGCGAACAGGCGCTACTTCCACACGGCGTCGGTGCGCTACAGCGATCCCAACGGGCGCTACGTTGTGGTTTTCGGCGTCCGCAATCTGTTCGACAAGAAGCCGCCGCTTGTCGGCTGGGGACCCTTCTCGCCGTCCGTATCGAGTCCTGTTTCGTACAACATTCCGCTCGGCTCCGGCTACGATCTGCTCGGGCGTCGCGTATTCGCTTCGTTCAGCTACAGTTTCCAGGGCACGTGACCGATCGTGTTTGCCGCCGACAGTTTCCACGGAGTATTGACACAATGAATGCCAAAGCTCGCGTCAGGACAATCGTTGCAGCGCGGCGTGTACTTTTCGCCGCAGGAATCCTTGCTCCCCTTGGCGTAGCGGTGGCTCAGTCTCCGCCGCCCCTGGAGGCCTTCGCCATGAGGCCCATCGTGCGCGACGTGGATCTCTCGCCGTCCGGCGAACGTCTGGCCGTCATGCGCCTGCTCGGGCGCGGCCAGAATTACGTGGTCGACGTCTACGAAACGGAAAATATCGCGGGCGAGCCCTACACGCTCGGCGCAGAGCACATGGATATCGTGGGCGTCGACTGGGCGAATGACGAGCGGCTCCTGATTCGTACCCGTCAGCCTGTCGAAGTGCCGGGCCGGCGGGTCGCCTACAACACCGCCGGCATCGGCGCTCCGGGGCGGGTCAAGACTTACGCGTACAAGCTGTTGTCCGTGGGGCTCGATGGCGGTCCCTGGGTGGAGTTGCCGGCCAAGACCAATATCGCCCGCTTTGCATCGGAGACTGTCGCGCAGCGCCTCTACAGTCCCGCCCTGGTGCACCGCCTGCCCGAGGAAGACGACTGGGTGATGATCGAGTGGCTGGGTTCGGACGATGTGGGCACCGAGGTCTTCCGGGTCAACGTCAACGACGGCCGCAGCGACCCGCTGTTTCAGTTCTCATCGAGCTATTTCGGATACGCCTACGACTATGACGGAGACGTGCGCATCCGCTCCTACGTGACGCCCAACGACAATGACATCGTCATTCAGTTTCGTCTGAAGGGAGAGACCGAATGGAACGAGTGGATTCGTTACGATGCCGACGAGCGCCGTTCCCTGGCTGTGCAGGGATTCGTGCCGGGCGAGCCGAACAAGGTCTACGTCTCGTGGGCGAAAGACCGCGATACCGAAGGGATATTCCAGTACGATCTGAATAGTCTGGACGCGGAACCGGAGTTGCTTTTCGCGACCGACCGTTACGATGCCGGTGGGGTCGTTTCGGCGTGCATCTCGGACGCTTGCGTCGACGGAGACGAGGATCCGAGTCTCGTCGGTTTTTTCTACACGGGCGACGCGCCGACCATCTACTACATTGACGAAGAAGCGGCGGCGCTTCAGCAATCCATCGACGCGGCGCTCCCCGCGGACAACTTCAACCGCATCCATGACCGGGCGGCCGAAGACAAGTACATCGTCATTCACTCCACGGGACCGCGGGAGCCGGGCCGGTACTATCTGCTCACCGATCGGAGCAATCTCCAGTTGCTCGCAACGGCAGCCGCCATCGAACCCGGGCAACTCGGCGAACGGCAGGTCGTCTGGTACGAGGCACGCGACGGGATGCTCCTCAATGCGGTTCTTACGCTACCGACGAGCGGTGAACCGCCGTACCCGACCGTTGCTCATCCGCATGGCGGCCCCCAATCGCGCGACTCGCTGCACTGGAACTCGTCGTTCTGGGACGAGTGGCCGCAATTGCTCGCGACGCGCGGCTACGCCGTGCTGCAGCCAAACTTTCGCGGTTCGACCGGATTCGGCTACGAGTACTTCGCGGCAGGCGACCGGCAGTGGGGCCTCGCAATGCAGGACGACGTGGATGACGGAATCGAATACCTGATCGACCAGGGTATCGCGGATCCCGACCGTCTTGCGATATTCGGCTGGAGCTACGGTGGATTCTCCGCGTTCATGGGTTCGCTCCGCGAGCCGAATCTGTATAACTGCGCCATTCCGGGCGCAGGTGTCAGCAGCATGGAATTGATCGCCAAGGAAGAGTGGAATTACCGGTTCAGGGACATCTTTCAGATGACCCGGGGCGGGCTCTCGCCCCTCGAACTCGTGGAGAACGTGAACGTTCCCGTGCTGCTCGTGCACGGCGACCGGGATCTGATCGTGCCGATCAGGCACAGCGACCTCTTCGCGCTGGAACTCGAACGGCTGCAGAAGCCCTACAAGTACGTCAAGCTCA
Source organism: Gammaproteobacteria bacterium (assembly GCA_022826245.1). Taxonomy (GTDB): domain Bacteria; phylum Pseudomonadota; class Gammaproteobacteria; order Steroidobacterales; family Rariloculaceae; genus Rariloculus. Next base: position 98,818 of record JAJDVG010000002.1, on the reverse strand, counting down.
TCGATGCCGCACATACGGTGGATACGCTCGGTTACGAGCACAACATGGAGTTCTACGGGGCGTTGCTCGATTTTCTGGCCGAGGACTGCGGCCTCGCGCCCGGCGCCCAATAGGGGCCCGATCATGAACCGAATCGAGTCCGAATCGCATGATCCGGCTCTTCAATTATTAATTCGGGCCGCTACAATTGGCCGGCGACATCCGGCACGCCGGGGCGCTCGACCGGCCTGTTAAAAACGACAAGAGATGAGTATGGATTTTCAGGGCTTGCTTGAGTTGTCCGGCTGGGGCTACTTCTGGGCGACATTGCTGCTGACTCACATCACGATCGCGAGCGTCACGATCTTCCTGCACCGTGCCCAGGCCCATCGCGGGCTGACGCTGCACCCGGTCGCGAGTCACTTTTTCAGGTTCTGGCTGTGGTTGACGACCGGCATGGTGACGCGCCAGTGGGTGGCCGTGCACAGAAAGCACCACGCGAAGTGCGAACTCGAGGACGACCCGCACAGCCCTCAGCAAACGAGCATCGCCTCGGTGCTCTTCGGCGGCGCGTTCCTCTACCGCAAGGAAGCGGCCAAACGAGAAACGCTCGAAGCTTACGGCCACGGCACGCCCGACGACTGGCTCGAGCGCAACCTCTACAGCCGCCACGTTTTTCTCGGCATCTTCCTCATGCTCACCGCCGACCTGATCCTGTTCGGCATCGTGGGGCTCGCGATCTGGGTCGTGCAGATGATGTGGATACCGTTCTGGGCGGCCGGCGTCATCAACGGGGTAGGGCATTACTGGGGCTACCGCAATTTCGAGACCGAGGACGCTTCGCGCAACATCGTCCCGTTCGGTCTGATCATCGGCGGCGAGGAGATGCACAACAATCACCACGCCTACGGCGTATCGGCGAAGTTCTCGAACAAGTGGTGGGAGTTCGACGTGGGTTGGCTCTACATTCGACTGCTGGAGCTTCTCGGGCTTGCCGAGGTGCGCAGGGTCGCGCCGAAAACGAGTTTCGCCGACGATCGACCCGCCGTCGATACCGAATTGCTGAGCGCGATCGTCGCGAATCGATTTCACGTGCTCAAGCTCTATGGCAGCCGCGTGGTAAGGCCGGTGTTTCGCTCCGCATGCAAGGCAGAACAGGGCGCCGAGAAAAAGCGGTTGCTCGGCCTGCGCAAGCAGATCTCGACCGAAGACACGGCCATCGATCGTGTCGCCGACCAGCAACTGTCCGCGGCTCTCGCGGACAACCAGACGCTCAGGACCATTTTCGAGTTCAAGCAGCGGCTCAAGGCGCTGTGGAATCAGCGCGGCATGGATCAGGCCGAGCCGCTCGCGCGTCTGCAGGCGTGGTGCGCCGATGCGGAGGCAAGCGGTATCGCGGCCTTGCAGGAGTTCGCACGCTCGTTACGAGCTTACCGCTCGCAACTCGCCTGAGTCGTCGTCCAGGCGCTCGTGAACAGGGCTCGCTATTGACCCTGGGGATTGTTCGCGGCGCGCGCGACTAAAGCACGTCGAAGAATGCCCTCAACCGTCTCGCATTCGTGCCGGCGTCGCCGCGTCCGACGCGTGACAGGGATCGCGCGTCGACCATCGTCCCGTTCGGGGCGGGCTGGATCCGGATCACGACATCGTCCTTGAAACGGTACCAGAACGTCGTGTCGGTGGCCTCGATGCGGCCTTCCTCCGGTACCTGGGCCACGAGTTCCCAGCCGAGCCGGTCGACGGCGGCGAGCGCACGCTCGAAAACGACATCGGGCGGGTCGCTGAGCGTGCGCGTCGTGAGATCCGGATAGGCATCGGTCTGCATTTCGGCGAGCGTCTGCGGAGTCACGTCATCGGAACCGCCATAGACGGTCGGATTCGGCGCGTCGGCCCTGAGCGGCAGGACCGCGACGAACTCCGGCGGATTGACGGTGTCGGTCGAGATGTCGTGAATCGGCGGGATGTTCTCGCCTTCGCCGGGGACGTAGGACGCCGGGACGTAGTAGCCGAGCCCCGCCGCGATCGCGCCGATCAGCGCGTGTGCCGCGAGTTTCAGGCTGCCGTCGGCGGCAAGCCGCTTCCCGAGCACGCCGATCGCAACGGCCGCGGCAACTGCCGCCACGGTCACGGGCTGGCCGACGGAGCCGACGATCTGCAGCATGCCGAAGCCCGTCGGGAAGTTCCAGAGCCCGAGCCAGATGCCGACGGCGGAGGCGAGCGCCAGGCCGCCGGTGGCGAGTCCGGCGAGGAGGGCGATTCCGGCGATCCAGCCGAGCCAGGTGGCTTGCGAACCGCGTTCGGCTGCGTTGGGATTCGGATCGTTCATCTGCGGTCTCCTCCTGTGTCCGTTACGGCGTGCGCGTCCGATGATATACAAACGGACCTGGTCCGCGGGCACGGCGACGGGGTGACGTGCGTCCTCCCCGAGAATGCGTCGCCTGCCGGCCCCCAGCGGTGCCCGGTTCGATCCGGCCCGGTTCGCCTCGCGTATGCGAAATCGAGCCGGTATGCTATGCCGACGATGTTCCTGGAACAATTGAGCAAGGAGTTCGCGGGATGACCAGCCGGAGACAGTTCCTGCAGATCGGCGTAACGGCAACGGCGTTGCCGCTCGCGTCCCGTGCAGCGCGGGCTGCCGGAGGCGAGATGTTCGGCCGCGGAGCGCTCAAGCTCTACAGGGCGGTCTACGACAGGCGTTTCGATGCCGGGCAGGCGTTTGCCCGGCGAGCCTCGGCCCTGGGTTTGCCGCTGGAGCCCATCGAAGGCGACATGACGAGTTTCTGGTACGAGGATCTGTATCACGTCTGGAAGCGGGAGCCGGTCGCGGTCGCGGGTCTCACGGCTCACGGGCCCATGTTCTGTTTCGAGCAGCTTGGCCGGGACCGGGGCATGCGAATCGTGTTCCGTGCCAGGCATCGGTTCGGGGCGGGATTCGTCGAACATGAGCTGTCCGGCCCCGTGGCGATGCTGGAACACGGCAAGGCACTCGAATCGAGGTCCGATTGGAGCGCCTGCATGGCCGACGTCGTTGCCGAATGTCCCAGCGGTCGGACGGAAGTATCCACCACGCACGCTTCGACGCCGTTTGCGCCTCAGACCGTGTCACAGGGCGCTGACCCGCTCTACTCCTGGGTTCTCGCCCCGGCCGCAAGAATCTGATTCAGCTCGTCCGGCTGGCCCGGTACGACGACGGCACGACATCCTCGGGTGTATCGGGCACGTTCCACTTGATGAAGTCTTCGAGTGCCAGGTACAGGCACGGCACGAGGAACAGCGTGATGACCGTCGCAAATACGACGCCCCAGGCCAGCGAGATGGCCATCGGCACGATGAACGCGGTTTCCGGCGTATCGCTCAGCATGAGCGGCAGCAAGCCCACAAACGTCGTCACGGAAGTCAGCAGAATCGGGCGAAACCGCACCACGCCCGCACGCGTTACCGCTTCCTGAACGCCAACTCCGTGGCGTCGCTGCCGGTTGACGTAATGGACCATCACCAGGCTCGAGTTCACGACAACGCCCGATAGCGCGATCATTCCCAGGATCGACGGCAGACCGGGCGTCCAGCCCATGATCATGTGGCCGAGCAGGGCGCCGACCGTTCCGAACGGAATTACGCTCATGATGACGATCGGCTGAAAGTACGACTTCAGCGGAATCGCGAGTATCGCGTAGATTACGAGCAACGCCATCGGCACGAGGCTGAACAGGCCGCCGATCGCCTGATCGCGCTCTTCCTGCTCGCCGCTCAGGGTGTAGCTGATTCCGCGATAGTTGGAGAGGAGCGCCGGCAATGCGCCGCTTTGCAGCGAGGCGAGCACGCGTTCCGGGGAAGTCACCGAGCGCACGACATCGGCCGTAACGGTCACGACGCGCTGCCGGTCGACCCGCTGAATGCTCGAGTAGCCGTTGCCGAACTCGACGTTTGCCACGGATGCGAACGGAACCTCGACGCCCGTGCCGGTGCGGATGCGCATGTCCTCGAGGTCTCCGAGGGAGCGGCGCTCGTCTTCGGGATAGCGCACCATGACGCGCACATCTTCGGTACCGCGCTGAATCCGCTGTGCTTCCTCGCCGTAGAACGATTGGCGCGCCTGCCTCGCGAGATCGTTCAGGGTCAGGCCGAGTACGCGGGCTTCCGGCCGCAGCGAGAGCTTCGCTTCCTGCTTGCCGGATCGGAACGAATCGGTGATGTCGGTCACGCCGTTGAAACGGGCGAGTTCCCCCCGAAGCAAGGTCGCGGCCTCGCGCAAGTCATCGACATTGCGGCCGCGAAGCTGGATCGAGATCGGCGCGCCGGCCGTGAATGCGTTTGCGGAGAAGCTGAGCTCAACGGCGTCGGGCACGGACCCGGTCAGTTCGCGCCAGCGCTGCGAGATTCCGTTGGCTGTCACGCCGCCGCGCTCGGATGTCGGCAGAAGGGCGAGCGCAACCTCGGCGCGGTGACTTTCCGCGGGCGCGACAATGTTGCCCTGCGGTCCGCCTCCGCCGCTCGCGCTGCGGCCGACCGATGTAAGGAGGTACTGGACGATCCCCGGCGTCTCCGGGTAGTCGGCGTCGAGTTCCGCGATGAGTTCCTGGGCGGCGCGTTCGATCTGTTCGGCAGCGAGCGTCGTGTCGGCGACGTTGATCCCTTCGGGCATTGTCAGCGAGGCGGTGACCTGATTGCCTTCGATCGCCGGAAAGAAGGAAAACCCGACCCGGCCGCTGAGCGCGAGCCCGACCATGACGATGAGCACGGCGCCTCCGGCGGCGAGCACGGAATAGCGCCATGGGAGAAGCGCGCGCAGCCTGTCCCCGTACGTATGCTCGGCAAAGTCTTCAAGTCCCTCCGCGAGCTTGTTCTGGAAACCGAGCCACCCTCGCGTGAGACGGCCCGGCCTGGTGTCGCGGGCGCGTCTGCGGTGCGACAGGTGCGACGGCAGGATCATCATGCATTCGATGATGCTGAACGCGAGGCAGATGCAGACCACGATGCCGACGATGGAAAAAAACTCTCCGAGACGGCCGGGCACGAAGATGATCGGCATGAACGCGGCAACGGTCGTCATCACGCCAAAGATCACCGGCACGGCCACCTCATGTGTGCCGTTGACAGCCGCCGTGCGCTGGTCTTCGGAGTCTCTCTCGTGCGCATAGATGCGTTCGCCGACGACGATCGCGTCGTCGACAACGATGCCGAGCACCAGAATGAAGCCCATGACCGTCAGCGTGCTCATCGTCACGTCGAAGAAACCGAACGTCATGATGCTGCCGAGGAGCGCAATCGGGATACCCGCGGCGACCCACATCGCAAGCCTGAAGCGCAACGGCAGGGCGAGCACCATCAGCACGAGCGCGAGGCCGCCAAGCGCCATGGTGAGCAGCACGTTGAGCCGTGCGCCGAGTTCGTCGGCGGAGTCGCGCCATATCGTGAGTTCGATGCCCTCCGGCAGAAGTGCCTGCGTTTCTTCAAGGTAGGCTCTGACCTTCTCCGACGATTCGATCGTATCCTCGTTGCCGATGCGATAGACACGCACCATTGCCGCCGGTTCGCCGTTGAAACGCACGCGCAGGTCGCCTTCCTCGAAACCGTCGACCACGCGCGCGATCTCGCCGAGCGTCAGCGCCGTGCCGTCCGCGCGCGTGACGACGACGATGTCCTCGAATTCCTGGCCGACGTAGTACTGGCCCTTGGTGCGCACGAGGATTTCGCCGCCGCCGGTCCTGATGGCGCCGCCCGGCAGATCGAGCGATGAGCGGCGTATCGCGTCGGCCACCGTATCGAGAGTCAGGCCATAGCGCCTGAGCGTGTTTTCGGAGACCTCGATCGACAACTCGTCGGGCCGTACGTATTCCATCGTGACCTGTGAAATACCCTCGATCGCGGCGATTTCCTCGCGCATCTGCTCCGCGAGCGTCTTGAGCGTACGCTCGTCGGTCTGTCCGGAGATGACGATGTCGGCAACCTGACTCGTAATGGCGACCTGCGAAACGATCGGCCGTTCGGTCTGGGCGGGGAAGGTGTTGATGCTGTCGACCTTGCTCTTGACGTCGTTGAGCGCCTTGATGGTGTCGGAGCCCGATTCGAGTTCCACGATCACCGAGCAACTGCCCTCGTTCGATGTGGACGTCATTCTGAAGACGTTTTCCGTGCCTTCGAGCGCTTCCTCGATGCGTATGCAGACGCCTTCCTCGACCTCCTCGGGGGTAGCGCCGAGAAACGGTACGGTGACCGTGACGATTTCGAGATCGACCGCGGGAAACTCTTCCTGGCGCGTGTTGCTGAGGGAGATCAGTCCGCCAACCACGAGCACGGTCATCAGGAGGTTCGCGGCGACCGGGTTGTCGACGAACCACTGGATGATGCTTCTCATCTGCCGTTTCCTCAGTCAGCCTTGCGGCAAAAGCGGTTGTACGCGCATTCCTTCCACGACGGTCTGCAGCGCCGAGACGCTGACCAGTTCGCCGCGTTCGAGTCCGGCCGTGACGAATACGTCGTCGCGGTATACGCGCAGCACCTCTACCGTTCGGAAATGAATCCGGTTCTCGGTGTCGACGACGAGCACCTGATTCTCGTTGCGCAGTGCCGAGCGCGGCAGGACGACGACATCGTCCTCGGCAATGCCCTCGATCTCCGCCTGGACGAACAGGCCGACGGGTGGCGGTACGGCGTTCTCGCTCGCGTCCGCGCGCACTCTCGCGATCGCGTAGACCATGCGGCTGCCGGGGTCGATCTGCGCTTCCGTGCGGGCGATCTTGCCGGTCCAGAGTTGTTTTTGCCCGGCGAATTCGGCAGTCAGCGACACGTCGGGCGCCCGTGCCTCGTCGATCTCGCCGCGCTGGCTCAGCGGTACGTTGAGATAGGCGAGCTGCTGGTCGGCGATCGGCAGGCGCACCTCAACGAAATCGACGGCGTATACGCTCGCAATCGAGGCGCCGCGGCTGATGAACTGGCCGACGTCGACCTGCTCGCTGCGCACGAGACCGTCGAACGGCGCTGCCAGCGTCGTTCGCGTGAGATCCCTGCGGGACGTTTCGAGGACGAGCTCGGCGTCCTGAAGCGTCGCCTGCGCCACGCGCGCGGTGCGCAGCCTTGTGTCGAAGTCGGCGCGGCTGATCAGTTGCCTGTCGAGCAGATCTTCGGCCCGCGCAAGTTCCGCCTGCGCGAGTTCAAATTCGGCCTGTGCCCGGGTCAGGGTAGCCTGGGCGCGTTGCGCGGCCGCGCGGTAATCGCGGTCGTCGATTCTGAGCAGCGGCTCGCCCGTCTCGAAGTAGCCGCCCGAGACGAGGTTCGGCGAGATCCAGACCACGTTGCCGGATACTTCGGGCACGAGTTCCGTTTCCGTTCGCGGTTCGACAGTGCCTTGAGCGTGCACCTGCAATTGCACGGGCCCGGGTCGGGCTTCGACGACTCGCACGGCGATCGGCGCAGCTTCCGGCTGCGACGGGCTGAGCCGGCTGCTGGTGCCGATCAGGATGGCTGCCGCGGCCCCTGCGAAGAGGATCAGGACAAAGGGGAGTATGTATCTGGCCTTCATGCGGTAGTCCTTTGCTTGCCGGTCCGAGCTGACAGGAGCGCGTCTCTTGCGCTGTTTCGAAAAATCCGGTTCAGGCGCCGCATTGCCCGGCCGACGCCCGCCGCGTCGCGTGCGGCAAGAGCCGAGCGCAGCTCCGTTGCCACGCGCCACCGACTTTCGTCGCTGAGCTTGACGAGGAATCCGCGTTCCCGCAGCCGTGCGAGAAACGTTGTCCTGAGCCCGTTGACGATGAGCCGCAGCACGAGATGATCCGCGACATCCACGAAGAATTCGCCAAGTCGGCGCGTGGCGACATGCGCCTGAATGTCGGAACGGTCATGAGCAAGTATTTCAGCGATGATGCCGTCGGCGTACGCGAGATCTTCGTCCGTCGCCTTTTCGAGTGCCGCGCGCGCGGCCGTGTCCATCAGGACGCCGAAAACCTGCAACACCTCGTCAACGAGCTTCGCATCCGGAATGTCGTCGAGATCGAGTAGCGGACCGAGTACGTCGAGCGTGCAGTGCTCTACCGGCACGACCCGCGCGCCACCACGCTGGATCGACGCGATGCCGAGCTGCTCGAGCTTCTTCAGTGCTTCGCGCACGGCTCCGCGGCTCGTGTCGAAACGCGTGGTCAGGTCCCGTTCGGACGGCAATCGCTCGCCTGCGCGGTACTGGCCGCGCAGGATCTCGTCGCGCAGGACTGCGACGATGCCTTCGCTGCGGGACACGGGCGCAGGCTTTCTGGGCTGCGGTTGAGGTGTTGACATGGGGAAAATGGTCCTACCAAGGTGGTCCGACCAAAAGCATAGGTAATGGTTCCGCTCGGGACAAGCCAAACATCCCGAACTTGAGAATTCTCGACATTTGAGGCAGAGCGACGTGCGCCCGGAAGGTTGCGCCGCCGTTGGGCGAGCTGTGCTAGCATTTTTCGCCGCCCCGCGCGCCGGACATTCGGCCTGTTTGGCTGTTTGTACGCGTGGCGGCGCAACACAACACTCCAGGGAGCCTGTGGATGAAAAACGTCCTCCCGCTCGGGACGGTCTGGCTTGCCGTCGTGCTCGGTGCGGCGTACACGGGCGATCCGGCGATGGCTCAGGTGAACCTCGCCGGCCAGTGGACCGGCATGTATCACGAGGACCAGCCGGACCGGTTACCTGGTCCTGAACTCGGCGACTACGGCGGTCTGCCGCTGAACGACGCGAACCGCATGCGGGCGCAGGCATGGAGCGCCTCGATTCTTTCGTTGCCGCTGTATCAGTGCCGCGTCCATCCGGTCGACTACGCCGCAAGCTTCGCGCAGATCAGGATTTGGGAGACGGTCGATCCGGACACGCAACAGCTCGAAGCGATCCACGTGCAGCATTTTGCCTGGGGCACCACGCGCACGATCTGGATGGACGGGCGACAGCATCCGCCCGAATACGCACAGCATACGGCCATGGGTTTCTCGACCGGCGAATTCATCGGGCGGACGCTCAAGGTACGCACCACGCATCTCAAGGAAGGCTGGCTGCGCCGCAACGGCGTGGCGCGAAGCTGGAATGCGACGCTCACGGAGCATTTCACGCGCCATGAGGACATCCTGACCTGGCACGTCTACATCGAGGATCCGGCGTACCTCGAGGAGCCGTTCTTCCGCAACCGCGACTACGTCCTGAATCCGAGCGGCCGCATGGGCCCTTATCCCTGCGAGAGCGTGATCGAGACCGACACGCCCGAGAACTATTTTCCGCACTATCTGCCGGGCGAAAACCCCTATCTGACGGAGTATTCGATCAATCACGGCATTCCCTACGAGGCGACCCAGGGCGGCGCGGCGACGATGTACCCGGAGTACATGGAGGCGATCGGGCAGATGCCGCCGCCCGAGGCGCCGGAACAATGAGCGGGGCTGTCAGGGAGGTGCGCAAGTGACGGGATTTCGTGCATGCGCGGGGCTCGCGGTTCTTGCCGTCGCCGCGGTATTGCCGGCCGGCGGGCTCGATGCGCAGCAGCAGGACTTCAGCAGCGTCGAGATCGGTACGCTCAGGGTGACCGACAACATTTACATGCTCGTCGGCGCCGGCGGAAACGTCACCGTCCAGATCGGCAACGACGGCGTGCTCATCGTCGATACGCAATTTGCGCCGCTGTCGGACAGGATCGCCGCCGCGATCGCCGAACTCAGCGATCTGCCGATTCGCTACATCGTCAACACGCACCATCACGGCGACCACATCGGCGGCAACGAGAACCTGCGTGCTGGCGGCGCCACCGTCATCGGCGGCAACATGCCGGGGCCCGTGCCCTATGTCGGGGCGGGCGCGCAGGTGATCGCCCACGAGAACGTGTTGCTGCGCCTGAGCGCAACGACAGGCGAACAGGCGGTTCCGTCGACGCTCTGGCCGACGAATACCTTCTTCAACGACGAAAAGCGGCTCTACTTCAACGGCGAGGGTGTACGGATCGTTCATCAGCCGCGGGCGCACACCGACGGCGACGTGATCGTGTTCTTCCGCCGCTCTGATGTCATCGCGGTGGGCGATGTCTTTTCCACCACAAACTATCCCGTAATCGACCTCGGCGCCGGCGGCAGCTACCGGGGCGTGATCGACGCGCTCAACTCGATCGTCGACCTCATCATCCCCGTGTACGGGCAGGACGGCGGCACGCTCGTGGTCCCGGGTCACGGCCGGCTGTCCGGTCTCGGTGACGTTCTCGACTACCGGGAGATGGTGCTGGTCATCCACGATCGCCTCACGAGCATGATCGATGAGGGAATGACGCTCGAACAGGTCAAGGCGGCCGGGCCGACGCGCGACTACGACCCGGTCTACGGCTCGACCGAAGGGTTCTGGACGACCGAACGGTTTGTCGAAGCGGCATATGCAAGTTTGAGCGGCCAGGCAGGGGACGAACAATGAACGCGGCGCGGCGGATCACTGCGGCATTTGCGCTGGCTTTCATCGGCTTCGTCATCCACGGACAGGCCATGGCGCAGTTCGGCGGCGCTCGCGGCCCCGAGGGGCCGGCCCGGGACATGGCGCCCATCGATCTGACCGGCCAATGGGTTTCGATCGTCACCGAGGACTGGCGGTTCAGGATGGTGACGCCGCCGAGAAACGATTTTCCCGGGCTGCCGCTGAGCCAGGCCGCCCGGGCGGCTGCCGATGCCTGGGACCCCGAGCGCGACGAGGCCGAAGGCAATGAGTGCAGGTCCTACGGCGCCGCGGCGATCATGCGAGTGCCGGGCCGGCTCAGAATCTCGTGGGTGGACGATTCGACGCTCGAGATCGAAACGGATGCGGGACGCCAGATCCGCATGCTCCACTTCGACGGCGCCCCGGAACCCGCCGAGCCGACCTGGCAGGGCGTTTCGGAAGCCGAGTGGGTCATGCACGGCGGCGGCCGCGGCCAGCCGGCCGCGAACGGCACGCTCAGGGTCGAGACGACAGCCATGCGCGCCGGTTATCTCAGGAAAAACGGCGTGCCGTACAGTGAGAACGCCCGGCTCACCGAGTACTTCGATCTTCTGACCCACCCCGACGGCACCGTGTGGCTCACCGTTCTGAGCATCGTGGACGATCCCGAATACTTCACGACCCGCGTCATCACGAGCAGCAACTTCCGCAGACAGACCGACCGCAGCGGCTGGGACCCCCAACCCTGCCGCGCCCGCTAGCACCAGCCTCGCCTTACTCCACCCACCAGCGGGTCCTTCACGCGCTCGACAAGCGTGCAGGTGAGGCGCGTACTCACACGCCGTCACCAGCGTCACAGGTTCCGGCCCCAATCCGCGACAAACCAAGGGGAGGTGCATTGCGCGCCGCTTGAAACCCTCGCGCGCAGGGATGCGCGCGCGGAGCCTACAGGGATGTATTCACGGCGTGTTTCAAGCGGCGCGCAATGCGCCTCCCCGCATGACCGCGCGACTCCCCGACCCAGGACAAGACATGCGGGTTAGACTGACCGACGTTCGTGGATGGCCAAACGGAGTGACGGCAAATGAACGACCTGTTTTCGGCTGAGCGGCTAATCGAGCTCGCCAATCTTGCGTACGAATGGACAGTGGTCAATGTGCTGGTGCTCGACAGCGCCGTACAGCTTGCGGTCATCGTCGCCGCATGGGGTATCGCCCTGTGGATCTCCCGGCGTCTGAGGCCGTTGCTCGACACTCAGAGGTCCAGGCCCGGAGCGGCACGAGTGATCGATATTTCCAGGCCATTGAAGCTTCCGCTGATCTGGCTTGCCTTGCTGTGGCTGGCGATCGCGACCGCAAGCACGATGAGCTGGCCGGATCGATTGCTCATCACCGTGGCGAGCCTCCTGACGGCCTGGGTCGCGATACGGTTCGTGTCGCAGCTTGCCAGGAACGAGGTGTGGTCGAGGGCTTTCACGCTCGTCGCATGGTCGATCGCCGCGCTCAACATCCTCGATCTTCTGCAACCGACGATCACCGTGCTCGATTCGATCGCGATCACGCTTGGCGAACTCAGGATATCGTTGTACACGGTGGTCCAGTCGACGCTCGCACTGGCCGTGCTGCTGTGGATCGCGATGTATCTGACGCGCGTCCTCGAAGCCCGGATTCGCAGCATTCAGGCCTTCTCGCCGTCCGTTCAGGTGCTGTTCGCGAAGTCCCTGAAGATCGTGCTGATCGGCCTTGCGATCCTGATCGCGATCGACAGCGTCGGCATCGACCTGACGGCGCTCGCGGTCGTCGGCGGCGCAATCGGCCTCGGTATCGGTTTCGGTCTTCAGAAGGTCATCGGCAACCTGATCAGCGGCGTGATTCTGCTGCTCGACAAGTCGATCAAACCGGGTGACGTGATTGCCGTCTCAGGCACCTATGGCTGGGTCACGGCGCTCGGCGGCCGCTACGTGTCGGTGGTGACGCGGGACGGCGTGGAACACCTGATTCCGAACGAGACGCTGATTTCCGAACACGTGGAGAACTGGACGCATACGAACAACAGAACGCGCCTGAAGCTCGATGTCGGCGTGCATTACGACTCCGACGTCAAACGGGCGATCGAACTGTGCACGGAAGCAGCAGCGGGTGTCGATCGTGTGCTCGACGATCCGGTCGCCAAGTGCCTGCTCGTCGGGTTTGGCGACAGCTCGGTCGATCTGCAGGTCCGGTTCTGGATCGCCGATGCGCACAACGGTGTAACGAACGTGAAGAGCGCAGTGCTGCTTCGCATCTGGGACAAGTTCAAGGCAGAGGGCATCGAAATTCCGTATCCGCAGCGCGACCTGCATCTACGCTCCGGTCCGCAGATCGTCGCGCCGGCATTCGAACGCGGACATTCCGTGGCCTGACGGAATACGGCGGCTCCGGTAGCGCGTACCGGAGCCGCCGTATGTTGAGTGGCGAAAGCGCGCTTGATCTAGCGGATCGCAAACCCGGAGCGCGGATCGAATTCAGTGCCATCGCCGCGGGTCGCGTGCAACCACGCCGCGCCGGGACGTCCGTCCCTCATCGGATGCCCGGTGATCGTAAGCTCAGTGCCGGGCGAGAAATCGCTTCTGCGGATACCTGCCCGCATGAGCGTGCTCGGGCCCTCGGCCTCGAAGCCCCAGGTCGTGACCGAACCGTCTTCGTTCGTGACGTCGACGAGCAGCCACGAATGTGGATTCGTGTACTGGAATTCCTTGACGACGCCCGTCACGGTAACTTCCCGTTCCTCGTCGAACATGACCGTCGAGTGGTGGGCGAGCGCTGTCGTTGCAACGAGAACCGCGCTCGCGAGTGTCACTGCCAACTTGATCTTCATGGTTGATTTCTCCTGACCGTCAGTTGTCGTCCTGGTCCGTGAACGTGAAGTCAGCGAAGTCCGAACTGCCTTCGTCGGTCTCGAACACGGCGTTGTTCTGGTTCTCGTTGAAGTGCCAATAGCGAATCCTGAGCCCGTTATCGTCATTGGTCAGCTTCTTGAAAACCTGTCTAGTGTACCAAGGTTCAACGAGAACCGGCGGGTCGTAGACCCAGATGTCGACCTCGATCGTGTCGTCGGCCGTCTTCTGCCAGATCTCGACGGTTTCGACCTGGTCGGTGTATTCCGGCTGAATGCGCTGGTACTGCCCGTCGCGCATCTGGTTGGTATGAATGACGAGTCGGTCTTCATCCCAGAATCCGATCGAATCGCCGAGCCAGAGCGGGTAGGCGTCTTCGGACGGCGGATGGTCGCGGCCGTCGGTGTAGACGCGGCGGATTTCGTTCATCATCTCGTTGATGAGCCAGGTCTGCTGCGGCGTGACGGCGAAGTCCTTCAGGAACGGCTCCGAGATCCAGCGCGGCATTCCGGCCGGTTCGCCCGCACTCAGCGGGTCGTATTCGATACCCTGGTCGATGCGGTCGAGCTTCTCGATGAGCCTGCGTTCGTATTCGGGGGTCAGCTTCGCCGTCGGCAGCGTGTCCATGGTGCCCTGATCGCCGTCCCAGAAGAACACGAATGTCTCCCGCGTCCATACGCCGCTCCAGTCGGGCACATCCTCCCAGGCCAGGGTACCGTCGCCGTCGGCTTCACTCCTGAAGTACTCATAGAGGCCTCGAGCGGTCTCGTGCTCGATTCCGAGGTCGATCATCGCCTGTTTTTCGGGCGACGGGGGCGGCGGCGCCTGACGCTGTGCCGCTGACTGCTCGAGCGGCATCGCGGCGCCAGCGAGGATCAGCACGGCGCCGAGCGAAAGACAAGGCTTGTTGAGCTTCGTCATGGAAACTGCTCCTGAACGGTTTGCAAGTGTGCAAGTTTATGGAAAAGTGAGCACGCTCATCAAGGCGCGGCTGCAGCGGCCGCGCGCTTTGCTGCGATGTGCTCGTCATAGATGTTCTGGCTGCACACGTATTCCATGACCGGTGTATCCGGTGAGTAGTACCAGATGCCGCGGATGTCGATGGGTTCGGAGTAGACCATCGGGTCGATGAAACTGATGTTGTCGACCAGCAGTCGCCGACCCTCGTCATCGATCTCCATGTGGATGCGCTCGACGACGCGCGCATCCGCCGACATCACGATGCGTCCCTTGTCCCGTGCGGCGAGCCAGGACGTTTCGACGACGAGCGTGTCGTCCTCCCAATGAGCGGTCGAATAGCCCATTCGGGACGACAGAATCGGCTCGGGAGGCTCGCGGTCCTCGACTTCGATGTAGATCTTTCGGTATTGGTAATACGCCTCGAGGAAGATCGTCAGGTCGTGTGGACGCTGGAAGATCTCGATCGGAAATGTCGGCGTGCCGAGCATCGAGCTCGGCATGCCCGGATGAACGCAGAACCTTGCCGGATCGTCGGTTACCGGGTCGAACTCGGCCGCGTACGCGTCCCAGAGCGCCTGCCCGTATTCCGTATACGGTAGTTCAGACGGCCAGGAGATCCGCTCGACCGATGATTCGCTCTCGATCAGCGGCATCCAGATTCCGGTGAAATCCGGTTCGGCCACGATCTGCGCATTCGCGCTGCTTCCTGCTGCCACCAGAACCATGCTTGCGAAAACCGACCTGATGCTTGTGCAGTTCATCGAAAAATCCCCCTGTCAGGCTTCGGCGGGTGGCTGCATACGACGCGAGCCGCAGCGCCCCCGGAGTCTCTTGTGGCTTGAGAGTCTTTTATCGCAAGAAGCCATGGCCGCGCAAATCACGTCAAGCTCGCCGCGCGTTCGCCTATTATGGTCTTTCGGGATACGCCTTGTTATCGTTTGGCGGCCCATTTCCGCGGAGCAACGAGGATGAGAAGAGCATCGCGCGGTCCGAGCTTCGCGCCTGCGGTCCTTGCGGTAATCGCAATGATCGCGGCGCCCGCACTCGGGCACCATTCATTTGCGATCTACGATTTCAGTCAGGAGATTCCCTTCGAAGGCGTCGTCGAGACCCTGAATTTCAAGAATCCGCATATCGCGATGACATTGACGCGGACGCTTGAAAACGGCGATGAGGAGACGATTACCTTCATCGAGGGCGCGCCCGCCAATATGCTCGTTCGCCGGGGTTTGCGGCCGGCCATGATCGAGCCCGGGACGAGGATCACCGCGATCGGTTCTCCGCTTCGCGAAGATCCGGGCGTCTACTTTCTGCGACGGGTCAGGCTCGAGGACGGCCGCGAGTTCCAGTAGCCGTCTGCAGGCGGCCGGACATGGCCACGCAAGCGCGGTCGGGATAAACTCGCTGGCCGGGGTTTCGCTCGCGTTCGGCACTATCGACCGGGGACAACGAAAAAACAATTGTCAGATCATGGAGCAGTATCAATGAACGGGAAAATCACGAATTTGCTTGCGGGCGCGGCACTGGGCGCCGTTGCGGCGACAGGATCCGCGCTCGCGGGCGGCGAAGCCGGTGAACTCGTGCTCCGCGACGTCGGGTGGAAGTTCGTCGGTCATACGACCGAAGATGGCGACAACGGCTCGCTCAATGTGCTCAATGCGATGTTCGTTGAGTATCTCCTGCCGGCGGACAGCCGGCACCGCTACCCGCTTGTCCTGATCCATGGCGGTGGCGGTCAGGGGACAGACTGGCTCGAAACTCCGGACGGGCGGGACGGATGGGTCGACTATTTTGTCGCTGACGGCTGGGACGTCTATGTCGTCGACCGTCCGGGTCACGGCCGCTCGCAGAGCAACGCGAGTTGCGGGGACGGCGCCGTCGGCGGCGCGAATACCGCGTTCATCTCGAGGCTTGCGACCTCCGACGCGAGTGTCTGGCCGGGCGGCGAGCCGACTCCGACCAACGACGCAATTGTCGATTGGTCTGCGAGTTCCGCAACAGCGCCGTATTGCGGCAATGCAATTGCCGCTCAAACGATTTCTACCCTGCTCGACGAGATCGGTCCCGCGATACTCATTTCGCATTCGGCAGGTGGCGGCAGCACTTTCCTCGTGCCGGACCTCAACTCCGAAAACGTCGTCGGCATCATTGCGTTCGAAGCCGCGGGCGGCAACCCGGTCGCGCCAGGCTTCGGCGGCCGGCCGCCGATCGCCGACTGGCAGGTCGAGCCTGCGCTTCCCGAGGACTTTGCGGCCCTGGACCGCGACGGCTGCCCGATGCAGGGAGACTCTCCGAGCAGGCTCGTCAATTTCGATGACGTGCCCGTCGTACTCGTGGCGAGCGAATACGGGCTCGGCGCAATATCCGGACCGGTCGATGGAGGCAAGGTAATCGCATGTCAGGCTGCCGCCTGGCAGCAAGCCGGCGTAGATGCGAGTTCGGTGTATTTTCCGGATCGCGGTCTCGAGGGCGGCGGCCACTTCGCAATGGCCCAGCTCGACAACGCGGCGTATGCGGAGGTCTTCATCGAGCTTGCCGCTGAAATCGAGGCAGCGGCGACGAAGTAGGGGAGCGGTCAACGCGCACCCCGGCTACGGCAGGGCAAACATGCAAAGGGCATGCCCGCGGGCGGGCACGCTGATTTCCGGTGTGCTCGTCGCCGGCACGCCTCTCGGACTGCCCCGGCCGAGCCCGGTCGATACGGCGACGAACTGCTTGCCGTCCACGGCGTAGCTGATCGGAAAACCCCTGTACGGACGTCCCGAGCCGCGTCTGGACGGTCGGGCAGGCGCTGGCTAGACTGGATTTTCAATCGTTTCGCGAACTGGGGGAAAACCATGACCGTTCGATTGTTCCTGGCGCTTCTTGCTGCGCTGTCGGTCGCGGCGCAGGCGCAGACACAGCTTCCGCCGGACATTCATCCCGTGACGCTCTCGCGCTTGCCTCCCGTGACTCCGGAAGATCTTGACGAGGAAGGGCGGCGCTACCTGGCCGAGCGGCCGGACTTCGAGGCCCGCCCGGGCCCGCCTCATGTGACGATCTACGCACCGAGGGACCGTTATCTCGGGATTCCGTCGGGGGAGGGCAGTCCTGTCGGTGCGCGTTTCTTTCAGCTTGCCGTGCTGATCGCAGCGCGCGAGTTCGACCAACAGTTCGAATGGTCCGCGCACGAGCCCGCCGGGTTGCGGCAGGGTCTCGAGCAATCGGTCATCGACGTCGTCAAGTACGACCGCGACGTGACCGGGCTATCGGACAGGGACGCCACGTTCATCACTTTCGGACGCACTCTGCTGCGCGACAACGCGGTCAGCAGCGAGCTCTGGCAGCAGATGGTCGACCTCTACGGATATCAGCACACGGTCCAGCTCATGGCGATCATGGGTGAGTACATCAGGGTCGGCATCATGCTCAATGCGGTCGACCAGCAACTGCCACCGGGGCGGGAGGCGTTGCTGCCCCCGCTCGAGCGCTGACGAGCGCGCGTGAGTCGCAGACGGGCGCTTGCAGCGGAGAGCGCCGCGCAGTCGATCGCTCGTGCGCGGCACTGTCTCCCCGGTGGGCCGCCGATCAGGGCATAATGCGCGACGATGCGTAGATACGGGAGTGAACTGTGAAGGGCTGGAAGTCTGCAGCGGCCTTGACCGCATCCCTTTCCTTCGGAGCCGGAACCGCGCTCGCACAGTGGGCGCCGCATCCGACGCCCAACGTGCCGTTGACAGCCGACGGGGAACCCGATCTCGAAGGCCCGACTCCGACGACGGCCGATGGTCGGCCGGATCTGTCGGGCATCTGGGAAGCAGTAGGCGGGCGCCGCGGACCCGTCGACGGGCAACTCGGGCGGGGCCCTAACGCGGATCCGCCGGAAGGTTCACCTCCGGTCGCGCACTTCTTCGATATCGGCGCCCAGTTCGATCCGCCCTACACGGAGTGGGGCGACCGAATCACCCAGGAGCGCATCGACGACATGGCGCGCGGCAACCCCGACGGCTATTGCCTGCCCATGGGTCACATGCACTACCACCTGCACCCGCAGCCGCGAAAAATCGTGCAGACGCCCGAACTCGTGCTGATCATCAACGAGGCGAACTCGGGTCTGAGGCAGGTGTTTCTCGACGGCCGGGAATTGCCCGGCAGCGATGCCCTGCCGTGGTGGTTCGGCTATTCCGTCGGCCACTGGGACGGCGACACGCTCGTCGTCGAGACCACGGGCTTTCGCGATGACGTCTGGCTCGACTACAACGGCAGCCCGTTGACCTCGTCGGGCAAGATCACCGAGCGTTTCCGCCGGCCGAATTTCGGCACGCTCGAGATCGATGTGACGATCGAGGACCCGATGGCGTACACGGAACCGTTCACGGTCCGTGTCAATCAGCGGATTCTGCTCGACACGAGTCTGATCGAGTTCGTATGCATCGAGAACGAGGTGTCGAGCCGGTACTATTACGATTCCGACGAGTGAAAACGGCTGCGCGGGCGCGCGACGAGCGGATGGCGGACATTTCGAGGACAAGGGACATGACAGCATCGATTCTTCGTTTCGTGGCAGCTTGCGGCGCTCTGATCATCGTCACCGGGCTGCTGCCGGCATCGTCGTCGGCCCACCATTCCTTCGCTTCGGAGTTCGACATCAATCAACCGTTCCGGATCGAGGGCGTGGTGAATTCGATCCAGTGGACGAACCCGCACGGCTGGCTCCACGTTGACGTGGAAGAGAACGGCGAAACCGTCACATACGACTTCGAATTGTCGAGCCCCAATTCGCTGATGCGAAACGGCTGGTCGCGCAACGACCTGCAACCCGGCGACCGGATCCTCGTCAGTGGTCACCGGGCGCGCGGCCGGCCCACGGTTGCGCGTGCCAGCGGCATCAGCCGCGAGAACGGTGAGGCGGTCTTCGGCGGCGGTGTCCGGGACGAATCCGACGACGAGTAAGGTCGCCGTGCCGGCACCGGCATCGCGACCGGCAGCGGACGCCGCTACGAACTGCTCCCGGCAGATTGCTCAGAGCGTTTCCGACGCGAGATTGTCGCGACGGTAGCGCGCGATCACAGACGCCGCTTCGAGAATCACGAGCAGGCTCGTGACGATCACGACCAGGTCGATGGCGACCAGCAGCCAGTTACCGGCCAGATACCACTCGATCAGCTTGAGCAGCGCCGCCCAGGCCGACGTGATCAGCACGAACATCATCGGGATCAGCGTGTAGCGGGCCGGCCGGCCGAGCTTGATCAGCATGACCGAGATGACGAGCAACGTGAGCCCCGCGAGGATCTGGTTCGTCGACCCGAACAGCGGCCAGATGATCAGTCCCCCCTGACCCGACGCGCCGCCCGCGCCGAATGCGAGGAACAGACAGCAGCCGACAGCGACGAGCGTGGACACGACGCCGTTCCTGAGCACTCCGATCCCGTAGATCTCGCCCCATTCCTGGATGATGTAGCGCTGCAGGCGCACTCCGGTATCCATCGTCGTAGCGGCGAACAGCACGACCATCGTCGCGAGCAGTGTGGTCGATACGGCGACCGGGATGCCCCAGCCGTCCTGTATGAGCTGCGCTCCGCCCTGAACGAAAGTCGCCGCTCCGGCTTCGCCGTAGCGCTCGTAAAGCGCATGCCATAGTTCGGGCGTTGCCGCGAGCGCGGCGCCGCTGACCGCCACGATCGTGATCAGCGCGAGCGAGCCTTCGCCGACCGCGCCGAGATAGCCCACGAAACGGGCATCGGTCTCCTTGTCGAGTTGCTTCGACGTCGTACCCGACGACACGATGCCGTGAAATCCCGAGACTGCGCCGCAGGCGATCGTCACGAACAGCAACGGGACGATCGACGGCGCATCCGCGCCCACCTGGCTGTTGAAGGCCGGCGCCGATATGTCAGGCAGGGAGATCAACACGGCGCTGTAGAGCAGAATCAAGCCGATGAAGAGCTGCATGCCGTTGATGAAGTCACGCGGCTGAAGCAGCACCCAGACCGGCAGCATCGATGCGATGGCCGCATAGACGAACAGGATGATGAGCCAATTGGCGTTGGCTGCGAGGCCGAACATCTGGTCGGGCAGTTCGATCGGCATGAGGCTGCCGACGTAAATCGAGGTGTAGAGGGCAGCGACACCGAGCACCGAGAGCAGCGTGAGATTGAAGTTGCGGTGCAGTAGCTGGCCGATGATGAGCGCGACCGCGATCGCCGACCAGGCGGGGAACACCGCCGTCGATGTATCGACGAACAAGCCCGCGATGACGACGCCGAACACGGCATTGACCATGAGCAGCACGAGAAAAATGACGATCATGAACAGCGCGCGCGTGCGCTTGCCGACGACGTCTTCGGACAGGGCGCCGATCGACTTGCCCTGGTTGCGGGCGCTGGCCCAGATCGCGCCGAAATCGTGCACGCCGGCGAAGAATACGGTTCCGAGCGTGACCCAGAGAACGGCCGGCACCCAACCCCAGTACACGGCAATCGCGGGTCCGACGATCGGTGCGGCGCCGGCGACCGACGTGAAGTGATGGCCCCACAGTACGTACCTGTTGGTCGGCACATAGTCGACACCGTCGCGAAGCTCGTGCGCCGGCGTCACGAAATCGGGATCGAGCCGATAGATCCTCGTCGCGATGAACCGCGAATAGACAAACCAGCCGAACGCCATTCCGGCGAGCCCCAGCACCACGATCATCACGGATTGCATCGGTGGTCTCCCCTTCTTGGTTCTTCGCAGGACACGACGGCGAAGCGTATCGCGTGCCGCAAGATTGTGCGAATGTGCCCGGAAGTCCACCGTGCCGGCGTGAATCAGGATCTTGCCGCACGCCGGATGCGTGTATTGCCGCCGGAGCGTAATATTGACAGTTCAAGTTCGTCTGTAGGCCACCGGAGTTGACGATGCAAGCACAGAACAAGAAATCGAGACATAGCCGCGGCTTCAGCGCACCGATGCTGGCCGCGCTTGCGTTTATGGTTGGACTGGCTGGCTGTGAACCCGCTCCGGAGCCGCCGCCGCCCACGCCGGAGTCGAGCGTGGTCGTGTACGAAGGTGCGCGACTCATTGTCGGTGACGGCTCCGCGCCGATCGAAAACGGGACGTTTTCCGTCGACGAGGGACAAATCATCGAGGTGGGGGCCGCAGGTTCCATTGCCGTGCCCGATGGCGCGGCCCGCGTGGACCTGTCCGGCATGACCGTCATTCCCGCGATCGTCGATGCGCATGTGCACATGAGCACGACGCGCGACGAACTCATCGCCGACTTGCAGCGGCGCGCCTATTTCGGCGTCGGAGCCGCAATCAGCATGGGGTCCGACGATGCCGGGACGCCGCTTGAAATCCGCAACGAGGTGATTCCGGACGCCGCGCGCTTCCTGTCCGCGGGGCTCGGCATCACGTCGCCCGAGCCGGGCCGCCGGGTCGTTCACTGGGTCACGACTGAAGACGAAGCCCGTCAGGCCGTCAGGGACGAGGCAGCCCGCGACGTCGACATGATCAAGATCTGGGTCGATGACCGCGACGGCCAGTACGACAAGCTCAGCCCCGAGATTTACACGGCCGTCATCGAGGAAGCGCACGCGAACGGCCTTCAGGTTGCGGCGCACATTTTCAATCTCGAGGATGGCAAGGGGCTGTTGCAGGCCGGTGTCGATGTCTTCGCGCACGGCGTTCGCGACCGGGACATCGACCAGGAGTTCCTGGACCTCGTCGCCGAACGCCCGGACGTCGTGCTCGTTCCGAACCTGCCGGCGCGCGGCGTTCCGACGGACCTGGGCTGGCTGGCCGGCACGATGCCCGACGACCAGTTGCAGGCGCTGCAGGCGACCGAGGCGGATCCCGCTGCTCAGGAAGCGCACGGCATCCAGGCGCGCAACC
Source organism: Gammaproteobacteria bacterium (assembly GCA_022826245.1). GTDB lineage: Bacteria > Pseudomonadota > Gammaproteobacteria > Steroidobacterales > Rariloculaceae > Rariloculus. Next base: position 76,749 of record JAJDVG010000002.1, on the reverse strand, counting down.
TTGCAAGACTCAGCGAAGCCGGCATGATCGTGGCGTTCGGCACGGACGGCAACACGCCGTGGGCGGCGCATGTCGAAATGGAAGACATGGTGGAAGCCGGCATGTCGCCCGCGGACGTGATCGTTGCGGCGACCGGCACCTCCGCCGCCGCGCTCGGGCTCACGGACATGGGCACGATCGAGGCGGGCAAGAGCGCCGATTTCGTCGTGCTCGAAGCCAACCCGCTCGATGACATCACGAACACGCGGCGGATCGCATCGGTGTATCTGCGCGGCGAGGAGGTCGATCGCGAAGGCATCCGCTCACGCGTGATGAACTAACGCGATCGTTGCAGTCGGGCGGTGCGATCGTCGCGCCGCGGTTTGTTGCCCATGAGCGTCGTTTCGACGGCGTCCAGGCCAGTTCCCCCGCTCACCGGCCAATTGCCGTTGTGATATATTCCAGTGGTTTCATCCGGATGTGGGTCATGCTCGGTCGTCGCGGCACGCTATCTATCCAGGCGCGTGCCCCGGCCGGCTCAGGTTGAGGGGAGAGATCACATGCGCGCACCAGTAATCCTGCGTTTGACCAACCGGGCTGCGCCCGGTATCCCGGTTCTGATGGCGGCGGCCGTTCTGATCTGGCCCACCGGTCCCGGTCACGCGGCCGGGAGTCCGATCGCCGATGCCGCTCGCGATGACGAACTTTCCGCGGTGAGCGAACTCATCGCACAGGGAGCGGACGTCAATCTTGTCGCTTCCGATGGCTCGACGGCGCTTTTGTGGGCGGCCTATAACCATCATGCCGAAATGGCGCAAGCCCTCCTTGAAGCCGGCGCCGATCCGAACGCCGCGAACGACTTCGGCGTGACGCCGCTGCTGCAGGCGAGCCGCACGGGCGACGCCGCCGTTATCCGGGTGCTGCTTGACGGCGGTGCCGATATCGCGCTCGGGCATCCTGAAGGTCTGAGTCCGCTCACGGCTGCCGCGGGGACGGGACGCGTCGACGCTGTCAGCCTTTTGCTCGAGCGCGGCGCAGATCCGAACGCCGCGGACTCGTTCCAGCACCAGACGGCGCTGATGTGGGCGACGGCGGAAGGGCATATTGACGTCGTCGATACGCTGCTCCTGGCGGGCGCCGACCCGAACGCGCAGGCGCGTTTTACGGAGCTGACCCAACGCAGCGACTACGGCGACTATTCGAGCGGCGGCTTCACGGCATTGATGTGGGCGGTACGCAACGGCGACGAGGACATCGTCAGGCGGCTGGTGGACGCGGGTGCCGACCTGAACATCAGGAACGGCGACGACGCGACCGCAATGATGCTCGCCATTGTCAACGACCGCTTCGATCTTGCGGCGAAGCTGCTTGAACTCGGCGCGGACCCCGACGACGGCTCGCTCTATCACGCCGTCCAGATGCGCGACGCGACGACCGACTGGTATGCGCGGGACGGTTCCCAGCTTCGCGCGAATCACGATAACGAATTGACTGCGCTCGATCTCGTGGCGCTCCTGCTCGAAGCGGGCGCCGATCCCGACAAGCCGCTCGTCCAGCAGATGCACTCGGAGGAAATGTGCTGCGACACCTACAATAACGGCACGGCGTTCTATCGCGCGGCCGTGGCCGCGGACGTCGAGGCGCTCAAGTTGCTCATCGCGCAGGGTGTCGACGTGAACTGGATGCCGGAGGAGATCGAAGGTCTCGGGATGAGCGTGGCCGGGATGGGCGCCAACACACACGCCGGCAAGCCGGCGCTGATCGCGGCGATCAACGGCGGCAAGGGCGTGCGCTTGTCGGCCGGTCCCGGCTACGAACGCGAAGGCCCGCCGCCGTTTCGCGAGCTTTCCAATCGCGAGCCGGCCGACGCGGTTCAGTTGCTGCTCGATGCCGGCGCGGATCCGGACGCGGCCATGCCCGAAGACGAGACATTCGCGCTGCACGAAGCCGTGAGGACTCGCAATCTTGGCACTATCGGAGCGTTGATCGATGCGGGTGCCACCCTCGATGCGAAGGACGAGGACGGGCTGACGGCGTTGCATGTCGCCGAAGCTCTGCCGACCGAGGCGCACGAAAACGTTTTTGAACCGGGCCGCATAAACATCGAGGGCGCCACGCCTGATGAAATCGCGAGCGCGCTGCGTACCGCGATGGAGGAGGCCGGCGTGCCCATCGAGCCCGCGCCCGAACCTGCGGAGGAAGACGCGGACGAACCGGACGACGCCTGATGAAAACCCAGCTTTACCTCGGGACGGGCGCCGTAGCCGTAGCGGCGGTGGCCGCGTATGTCTGGCAAGCTCGCTCCCCTGAAGCGGCACTCACCGAGCATTGGGCGATGCTCGACAGTTACTGCGTCGAGTGCCACAACGACTACGAGGTCACCGGCGGAGTTTCGTTCGAGGGCTTGAACCCGTCCGATGTCGTTGCCGACAGGGCGCTGTTCGAGGCCGCGATAGCAAAGCTCCGCGTGGCCATGATGCCGCCGCGCAGCGAGCCGCAACCCGAAGCTGCGGCGCGAGCCGAGTTCGTTGCGGCGCTGGAATCGAGGCTGGATGCCGCGGCGAACGCGGAACCCTATTCCGGTACGCATCTCGTGCACCGCCTCAATCGTGCCGAGTATGCCAATGCCATACGCGATCTGCTCGGCATCGAAGTCGACGTGATGGAACTGCTGCCGAGCGACGGCGGCGACTTCGGCTTCGACAACATCGCTTCCGCGCTGACGACGTCGCCATTGCTGCTCGAGCGCTACCTCACCGCTGCGCTCAGGGTCAGCGCATTGGCCGTCGGGGATGCCGAGGCGGTGCCGTTGGCCTACCCGTATACGATCGCCATGGAGGTCACGCAGGACAAGCACCTGGAGGGTCTGCCGCTCGGCACGCGCGGCGGTGTGCTCGTTCGTCACAATTTCGCGGCCGATGGCGATTACGTGCTGTCGGGCCGGCTGATTTTCGGCCTTATCGAAGGTTACTTCGGTGTCGAGGGTCACGACACTCCGCACGAGTTCGTGATCATGGTCGACGGGGAGCAGGTTTACTCCGCGATGATCGGCGGCCCCGACATCCACAACCTGCAGATCGAGGACCAGGTACTCGCGAAACTCGAGATCGACCAGTTGATGACATCGCCCCCGATACCGATAAGCGCCGGGCCGCACGATCTCGCGTTCACCTGGGTCGAGCGGCCGGAGAAGGAACAGAATGCCTGGCAACCGCCGCTGCGCGCCTCCCAGGACGTACACAATATCGCGGGATATCCGAGGCTCGAAACGGCGACGATTACCGGCCCGTTCAATGTGACCGGAGTCAGCGACACGCCCAGCCGGGAGCGAGTTTTCGTCTGCGAACCCGCGTCCGCCGTCGAGGAAGCGCCGTGTGCGGCCGAGATTTTCTCGACACTTGCCAGGCGCGCTTTCCGCCGATCCGTCGACGCGCCCGATATCGAGGCGCCGCTCGCGTTCTATAACGATGCGCGCGACGGCGGCGGCGACTTCGACAGCGGCATACGCGCGGGCCTTGCGCGGATTCTCGTCAGCCCGTCGTTCCTGTTCCGCGCGGAGCACGACTCTGAGGATCTGCCGGTCGGCGCGAGCCACGCGATCAGCGATGTCGAACTCGCGTCGCGGCTGTCGTTCTTCCTGTGGTCGAGCATCCCCGACGACGAACTGCTCGATCTCGCGATCGAGGGAAGTTTGCGTGAGCCGAGTGTGCTCGAAGCCCAGGTCAGGCGCATGGTTGCGGACGAGCGCGCCGATTCGCTCGTCGCCAATTTCACCGGACAGTGGCTGCAGCTTCGCAATCTCGAACAGCGCGTCATTCCCGACCTTCTGCTGTTTCCGGACTTCGACGACAACCTGCGCAAGGCGTTCCGCCGCGAGACCGAGATGCTGTTCGGGCACGTCCTCAGGGAGAACCGCAGCGTGCTCGAGATGCTCGACGCAAACTACACATTCGTCAATGAACGTCTGGCCCGGCATTACGATATCCCCGGCGTCTACGGTACGCGCTTTCGCCAGGTGGAATTGACGGACCCGAACCGTTGGGGTCTGCTCGGTCACGGCAGTCTGCTGTCGTTGACCTCGGCGGCGACTCGAACGTCGCCGATCATTCGTGGCAAATACGTTCTTGCGAACCTGATGAACAGTCCGCCGCCTCCGCCTCCGCCGGTAGTTCCCGATCTGTCGGAAAGCGTGCCCGTGGGCAGACCTTCGACGGTTCGCGAACAGCTTGAGTTGCACCGGGCGAGTCCCCAGTGCGCGTCTTGCCATGACAACATCGATCCTGTCGGTTTTGCGCTTGAGAACTTCGACGCCGTGGGCCAATGGCGCGAGACCAGCAGGGAAGGGCTGACGATCGACTCCGCTGGCGTGCTTGCCGACGGCACCGCGGTCGATGGGCCCGCGGCGCTGCGCGCAGCGATCCTCTCGCAACCCGAGGTGTTCGCGGGTACGGTTGCCGAAAAATTGTTGATCTACGCCATCGGCCGGGGGCTCGAACCGGCCGACATGCCGCAGGTCCGACGAATCTTGCGAAATGCCGCTCAGGAGGACTACACTATGATGTCGATCGTACTGGGCATCGTGGACAGTCTGCCGTTCCAGATGCGGACCAAGTTAGCTGAACCAGACGCGGTGCAAGGCATCGCGCAAACGAGGGAGTAGCACAATGTTCATTACCCGGAAGCATTTGCCCCGACGTACGTTCCTTAGAGGCATGGGTACCGCCATGGCCTTGCCGATGCTGGACGCAATGGTGCCCGCTTTCGCCCAGTCCAGTGCGCGCACACCGTTCCGGTTCGGCGCGATTTACATGCCGCACGGCGCTTACCCGTCCGAATGGCATCCGGATCAGACCGGCAGCGACTTCGAACTCAAGCCGAACATGGTGCCGCTTGAGCCCTATCGCGAGCATCTGGTTACCATCAGCCGCATGAAGGCGCCGGATGGCTCGGTGCATCTGGGCGCAAGTGCGCAGTGGCTGAACGGCGTCGGGCCGGTCGGCGAGGCCGGCGACTACAGCCGTATCGAATCGAAGAAAACGGTCGATCAGTACATCGCTGACGTCGTTGCCGGAGACACGCCCCTCAGGTCGCTGGAGGTCGGTACCGAGGACATGGGCACGTCGGCGGGCGCCTGCGACGGTTTCCCGTGCGTGTTCTTCAACACGATCTCCTGGCTCGACGACACGAGCCCGCTGCCGGTTGCGATCAACCCGCAGGTGACGTTCGAGCGCATGTTCGGCGATCCCGGGACGCCCGAGCAGCGTCTGGCGCGCCTGCGGCAGAAGCAGAGCATGGTCGACTCGGTGGTTAACGAGACGAAGCGCCTGCAGCGCACTCTCGGCGCCGCCGACAACGTGCTGCTTGACGAATACCTGACGAACGTACGGCGCGTCGAACAGCAACTGGAGCGCATGGACGCCCGCGCCGACACGCTCGCCGAAGCGCCTGACGCGCCGATCGGTGTGCCGGATCAGTTCGATGAGCACCTCACGGTGACCTATGACCTCATGCACCTGGCGTTCCAGGGCGACATCTCGCGCGTCTTCAGCTACATGATCGGTCACGAGGCCAGCGGCCGCAGTTACGCGCATATCGGTATCCCCGAGCCGCACCATCCGATCTCGCACCACGGCGACAAGCCCGAAGGCATCGAGAAGTACTCGAAGATCGTGACCTATCAGATCGCGAAGCTTGCGGAGTTCATCGACAAGCTGCAATCGACGCCGGATGGCGACGGCACGCTGCTCGATTCGTCGGTCATCTACTGGGGCAGCGGCATGAGCAACGCCAATGTGCACGATCGCCACAACGCACCGGCGATCCTGCTCGGCAGCGGCAACGGTCGCCTCAAGGGCAACCGGCACATCGCCGCCAGGGACAAGGAACCGACCGGCAATCTGCTGCTCGCACTGGCCGACATGGTGGGCGCGGAAGTCCAGTCGTTCGGCGAGAGCACGGGCCGGATCGAGATCTGACGCCCAAACCGACGCTTAAAAAGCGACTTCAACGGGGGCCACCCATGGTGAGCCCCCGTTTTCATTTGAGCTCGGCGCCGATGACCCGAAGATTTTCATCGAGCCCTGGATCGAAGAGGTGCAGATAATGCCAGCTATGCGAACCCGGCTTGTTCTATCATTGCGCTTGTGGCCAGGAGAAAAAGAATGACACGACTGACAGCCTTGTTCCTGCTCGCATTTTCGTCGAGCATTGCGATCGCTCAGGATCTCGTGATCGACAACGCGCGGATCGTCGACGGTAACGGCGGCGTCATCGACAATGGCAGCATCGTCGTCAGCGACGGACGAATCGTTTCGGTCGGGGAGGGAGCGGCCTCGGCCGACGATGCTCCGCGCATCGACGCACAGGGTCGAACCGTCATGCCGGCTTTCACCGACGCACACCGACACGTGATCCAGGGCGACCCGGATCAGTGGATGGCAGAGCAAGCCGAAGGGAGGATGCGCGCCTGGCTCGAGGCCGGATTCACGACGATCCTCTCGGCCGGCGATCCCGCTGAACACATCCTCGAACTCAGACGGCGGCTCGCCGAGGGCGAGATCGAGGGACCGCGGCTCATTGCGTCGGGTCGCGTACCGTTGGCCGCGAGTCCCGGGGGATTCGTTCCGGGAGTCGATCCCGCGCGCATCGACCAGTCGCGTGGGCCGAATCGTGTCATGGAGACAGCCGATGCAATCCCGCACGAACAGACCCGAGCGGCCGTACAAGCACTCGCCGAAGCCGGTTTCGATGCGGTCAAGACGGTTATCGTCGTGACGTCGAACGGGCCGGAGACCGAGACGCTGGCCGTCGTCGCTGAAGAAGCCAGACGTCACGGCATGGCATCCATCACGCACGCCGTGACCGTGATCGACACGCTGGCTGCCGTAGAAGCCCGCACGGACGTTCTCGTGCATACCCCGCACATCGGTCATCTGACCGAAGAACAGGTCCGCACGATCGTCGATTCGGGCATTCCGATGGTGTCGACGCTTGGCATCTTCGTGCCGACCTTCGCCGTTGACAACGAAATGATTCGCGACCGCACGGGACACGACAACATTGCGCGATTCCGTGACCTCGATCCATTCCCGTATGACACGCTGTCCAGTGCCGGCCAGGGCCCGGTCAATGCACGCCTGCTCTGGGAGGGAGGGCTCCTATACGGCTACGGGACCGACGTACGCTACTGGCCGGCCGAGTCGCTGGCACACGAACTCCGGCCGCTCAGGCTCGTGTTCTCGCATGCGGACATCGTGCAGATGCTGACGAAGAACGCCGCCGTGACGGCCGGTCTCGGCGACGAAACCGGGACGCTCGAGGCGGGCAAGCGCGCCGATGTCGTGATCGTGGACGGCGATCCGCTCACGGATATCGATGCCGTGCTCGATATCGTGCTCGTCGTCAAGGACGGGGAAGTCGTCGTCGACAACCGGGGCTGAACGCAAGCTCCGGCCGCAGCAGGCGCGTTCGGGGCACAACCGCCCGGATTACGGACCCTCGCGAAGTCGCGGGAACGGTCGCTAGCGCCGGTTCTCCCTGGCTTCCTGCCGTTCGCGGCGTTCGCGCCGCTCGGCCTGTTCGCGCCTGGCACGTTCAAGCGCTCTGTCGACCCGTTCCTGCTGCTTGTCTTCGTCAGCCTCACTCGGCTGCATTCTTGCGCAGTCGAGCTTGCCCCAGTCGAGATCGAAACTGCGTTCCATCGAGTACATCGTGTTGGCGGTGTAGTAGATGAAATCCATGCTCGTGCGCAGGTTGTTCTCGAGCTGGCGGATGTCCATCGAGGTCATCCGATTGCTCGGACGAAGCGCCGCGGTCAGCGTGCAGTCGAAGCCGCGGTCGATGCCCCGCACGTTGATGTCGCGGCCCCGTCCGCGCTCGGCATCGTCCTGGTCCCCCCACACCCACGTGAAGTCGTTGCGCGGCAGATTCACGAATCCGCCGAACTGGGCCGATGCAGTAGCGGGAACCACCGCGGCCGCGATAAACGCCGTTGCAAGGACGGCCGGAAACCTCAGGTTTCTCATGGCGTACCGATCCTCCCCGGATGCTGGTCGGATGAGAACCGGTTCATTGCAGCGCAACCGGGCTTGGGCGTCAACTGTAGAGCCTGTAGCGAATCCACGTGCCCGTACACCAGTGCCTCTGCCGCTGGATTGTTCCGTGTCATGACCGCATCATGTAGCGTAATGACTGTACCGTCGATAGCCCTGCCGGGAAGTTCGGAACGGGCGGCAAAATCGCGACTCTTGGATCCGGGGCCAGAAGATCATTTCCAGGATAAGGAGAACGTCATGCGCAGCATCAGCTTGTTTGTCAGCGGCATCGTTGTCGGATCGTTGGTTCAGATCGCGATCGCCCAGAACCGGGACGGCGGAATACTCGGTCTGAATCACGTGGGGATCGCCGTGCCCGACCTCGACGCCGCGGTCGAGTACTACACCGAGACCATGGGGTTTCCCGAGGCCTTCCGCGTCGTCAACGATGCCGGGCAGACCGGGCTCGTTTACGTGCAGATCAGCCGCAACACATTCGTCGAACTGCAGCCGGTCAACGATAACCGGCCGCCCGGGCTTACGCACCTCGGCATCGAGGTCGAGGACATGAACGCAGCGACAGGAATGTTCTCGGGGCGCGGAGCCGATGTCTCCGACCCGCGTTCGGGCAGCACGAACGCGATTCTCGCGAACGTCACCGACCTCAACGGCGTTCGCATCGAACTCAGCGAGTATCCTGCGGGGTCTCTGCAGCGTGACGCGATAGACAACTGGGAATAGGGAACTCGGGGACTTCCTGTTTACGGCGCCTCACTCGAAGGCCGCTGCGATCTGCTCGACGAGCCATTCGAGTTCGGGTTTCTCGATCGTCAACGGCGGCGCCAGCCGCATGACCTGGACATGCGTGTCCTTGGTCAGCACGCCGCGCTCGGCGAGCCGTGCTGAGAGGCTCCGCGCAGTTCCGGCTTCGGGCTCGATATCAATGCCGAGCAGCAGCCCGCGCCCGCGTACTTCGCGTATCGCCGGCGAGCGGACCCGGTCGAGTGCCTTGCGCAGCCAGGTACCGAGTTCGGCTGCGCGCTCCGCGAGCGCTTCGTCCTCGATGACGGCGAGCGCGGCGTCGCCGACGGCCGCAGCCAGCGGATTGCCGCCGAACGTGCTGCCGTGCTCGCCGGGCTCGAAGATCCCCAGCAGTTCAGCGGACGAAACGACCGCCGATACCGGATAGACCCCTCCGCCGAGTGCCTTGCCGAGTATCAGCACATCGGGCTTCGCGTCGGTTTCGTGCTGGTAGGCGAACAGCTTGCCCGTGCGGCCGAGCCCGGTCTGAATCTCGTCGTAGATGAGCAGAACATTGTTCTCGCGGCATATGCGACGCGCTGCGCTCAGGTAGTCCGCCGGCGGCACGATCACGCCGGCTTCGGCCTGAATCGGTTCCACGAGGACAGCGGCGGTGTTCGGCGTGATTGCGGCCGCTAGCGCGTCGGCGTCGCCGAAGTCGACGAGCGTGAACCCGGGCGAATGAGGTCCGAAAAGGTCGCGGTACCGAGATTCCGACGAGAATCCGACCAGCGTCGTCGTGCGGCCGTGAAAATTGTTCCTGCAGGCGACGATCCCGGCTGCGTCGGCGGCGATGCCCTTGCGCCGATAGCCCCACAGACGCGCGAGCTTGATCGCCGTCTCAACGGCTTCGGCGCCGGTATTCATCGGCAGGGCCATCTCCATTTCGCAAAGCCGGCAGAGCCGGGACAGATAGGCGCCCATCCGGTCGTTGTGGAATGCGCGCGAAGTCAGCGTCAGGCGGTTGACCTGTTGTACGAGGGCAGCGATTATCTTCGGGTGGCGATGACCCTGGTTCAGCGAGGAGTAGGCGCTGACGCAGTCGAGGTAGCGCCGACCGTCGACATCCCAGGCCCATACGCCCTCGGCGCGCGTGATGACGATCGGCAGCGGCGCGTAATTGCGCGCCGTGACCGCCTCGGTCTGGCTGATGATCTCGTCCGTGCGCGTCATGCGGTCGCGTCCGTGACTCGAGGAGACTGCAGGCCGCAACGCGAACTTTCGTGCGACGCAGTTCCGCAGATTGCTGGTCCGGACATTCTAGCCGCAAGCGAGCGCGACCGATTGCTCGACGTGGCGTCAGGCAGGGCGAATTGGCGCCCGCGCGGTCGATCCGGCGACCTTGACAGACCCGGCGTGCGCGCGTAGAAACTTTCGAGCAAGGGTAAAGAACTCAAACTCCATTATCTGCCGCATCAGCCGATAGCCGGCAAGGCTATCAGGGGGGAAAGACACCATGCGTATCACCTTGGCCGCCGCTGCGTTCTTCGTGCTCGCGAGCCCGCTTTCGCTCAACGCGCAGGCGCCGACGAGCGCCGAGCCATTCAAGGTCGGAACCTTCGAAATCGCCGGAGTACCGACCGTCGGCATCGTGCTGCGCGACAGCCTCGTCGTCGAACTCAACGCGGCGAACGCAGTCCTCGAGATGGATTCGTCCTATCCCGCGATCCCGATGCCCGCCGACATGCTCGAACTGATCGGCCGCTACGAATACGGGCTGAAGCTGCGCATGTACGAAATCGTCAACGACCTGGTCGCCGGCGGCGCGCTGGACGCGGACGGTCGTCCGGACTTTGTTCATGAAGTCGCCGATGTGCGCACGTTGCCGCCGATCATGTACCCGGGCAAGATCCTCAACGCGGCCGTGAATTTCTACACTCATGTCAATGAGACCGGAACGCCCGAGGAACGCGCCGAGGCGCGGCAGCAGCGGCGCGTAAACCGGGGCGTACCGTACCTGTTCATCAAGCCGAGCCGCGGCGCCGTGATCGGCAACGGAGATCCGGTCGTGATTCCGTATGGCCGGGTCCGCACGGATTGGGAGGTCGAACTCGGCACGGTCATCGGCCGTTCGGCCAAATACGTGTCTGCTGCGGACGCACAGGACTACATCTTCGGGTACATGGTCTCGCTCGACATTTCCGACCGCGGCGGCCGGCCGCCGGGCGGTGCGCCATTTCAATCGGACTGGTTCGTCGGCAAGGGTCACGACACGTTTGCGCCGCAAGGCCCCTGGATCGTGCCGAAGGAATTCTACGGCGACCCGATGGAGAGACTGCACCAGACACTCAGCGTCGACGGGGAGCAGATGCAGGAAGCCCGCGCAGGAGACATGATCCATACGCTCTACGAGCTCATCGAGTACGCTTCGTCGATCATTACGCTTTACCCGGGCGACGTGATCAACAACGGCACTTCCGGAGGCGTCGGCATGGGCACGGCCGTTCGCGGCGAGCAGCGCTTTCTGCAGCCGGGTGAGGAGATCGTCGCCACGATCGAGGGAATCGGTACGCTGACGCTGCCGGTCGTCGCCGGTGACGAGCCCGGTCCGGGCACGGGCGCCCGCTTGCCGCCTCTCGGCACGCTGGAGGACTGAGCGCGGCTGCGCAAGCGAACGCAACTTGAAAACAGGTTTTCCGGACATCAGACCGGAGTGCCGGGGAATGCCAATGAAAAACACTCGCACAGTTGCGGCGGCAACCGCCGCACTGCTCCTGAGCTTGCAGTCGGGCGCTCAATCGGCACGCGAGTTCGTCCCGGTGACCGACGCGATGCTGCAGTCTCCCGCCCCCGGCGACTGGCTTTCGTGGCGGCGTACGACCGACGGCTGGGGATACAGCCCGCTCGACCAGATCGATGCGGCCAACGTCTCGGAACTCGAACTCGTCTGGCAGCACCCGGTCGGAACGGGTATCCACGAGGGTACGCCGCTCGTCTATGACGGCGTGATGTACCTGCCGAACGCGAACGACTATATCCAGGCGTTCGACGCGAAAACGGGCGACCTGCTCTGGGAATACCAACGCGAGTACCCCGAAGGCGCGCGCGGCGGTACCAACCGCAACATCGCGATCTGGGGCGACACGATCATCAACGGGAGCGGTGACAATCAGATGTACGCGCTCGATGCGCGGACCGGCGAACTGGTCTGGGAGACGCCGGTTCTCGAGGCATCGCTGCCGGCGCGGGCAAGCTCGGGTCCGATCATCGGTAACGGCAGGGTGATCACGGGCCGCCAGTGCCAGCCGGCCGCCACCCACGAGTCGTGCGTCGTCACTGCGCACGATGCGCGCACGGGCGAGGAACTCTGGCGTGCCAGGACGATCCCGCGGCCTGGCGAGCCGGGCGACGAGAGCTGGGGCGACGTACCGCTGGAGGAGCGCTGGCACGTCGGAACCTGGATGGTGCCGAGCTATGACCCGGAACTGGACATGGTCTATATCGGTACGTCGGTAACCATTCCTGCGCCGAAGTTCATTCTCGGCGGCAACGACAACGAGCACCTCTACCACAATTCCACGCTCGCGCTCGATGGCGAGACCGGCGAGCTCGTCTGGTACTACCAGCACGTCGTCGATCACTGGGACCTGGACCATCCGTTCGAGCGGGTGCTCGTCGACACGGCTGTTGCGCCAAGTCCCGACGAAGTACCGTGGGTCAACCCGGCGATCGAGCCCGGCGAGCGCCGCCAGGTCGTCACGGGGATTCCCGGCAAGACCGGAATCGTCTACACCCTCGACCGGGCCACGGGCGAATTTCTGTGGGCGCGCGAAACGCTTTTCCAGAATGTCGTCAGCGATATCGACGGTGCGACCGGCAAGGTCACCGTCAATCCCGATACGCTCTTCACGGCCGCAGGCCAGCAGATCACGATCTGCCCGGCCGCGGCGGGCGGCCGGAACTGGCCGGCCGGCGCCTACAGTCCGCTGACGAACGCCATGTATGTCCCGATGCAGAACACCTGCATGGACGCGTCCGTCCAGACCGGTGAGCGCGATCCCTCGCAGGTCTACGGACTGGACATGCCGCCGCAACTGGCGCCGAACACCGATCAGCTTGGTTCGATCTGGGCGGTATCGGCGGAGACCGGCGAAGCGTTGTGGCGGTTCGATCAGCGCGCCGCGGCCCTGTCCCTCGTCGCCACGGGCGGCGGCCTGATATTCGGGGGCGATTCGAACGGGGGATTCAGGGCGTTCGACGATGAGACGGGCGAGATCCTGTGGGAAACGAATCTGGACTCCCCGGTCAGCGGTTTTCCGATCAGCTTTGCCGTTGACGGGCGCCAGTACGTCGCCGTAAGCACCGGGCCGTCGCTGGTCGCGGCGACGGCCGGCAGGCTGTTGCCGGAGTTCGAGCCCACGACCGGCGGATCGAACGTGTTCGTATTCGCCCTGCCGATAGAGAACTGACGGTGAATGAAATATTCTATTCGTGAAGCGGTCGGCCGATCGGCTCGGGCCATGTCCCATTTGAGCCGGAACTCGATACGACGCGGGCAAGCGGCAAGGAGAGGCAGAGATGCGTAGCGTCCCGATTTCGTCTGCAGGGTTGGTACTTGCAGTCACGGCATTGCATTCAGGCGTTGTAGCGGCGCAGGGGCCGGGCGGACCGTCGAGCGTCGAGCCCTCGGCGATCCGTGCGGTTCCGGCCGAAACGACGATCGCGGCGCTTACGGACCCGAACTGGCAGACGCCGAGAACGTCCTGGGGAGATCCGAGCTTCGAAGGTGTGTGGAGCACCGACGACATGCGCGGTGTCGGCACGAGCCGCAACCCGCGTTACGGCACGCGCGAATCGTTGACGCCCGAGGAATTCGCCGAGCGGGCCGGTCGCGACGAGGCCGGCATGGACCGGGCCGTCAACACCGAAACCTTCCTGCGCAATGAATGGGGTATCCGTACTTTCGGCTATACCTCGCTCGTCGTCGATCCGCCCGACGGGCGGATACCGGAGATGACCGAAGCCGGCCGGGCCAGAGCGGGGAATCGGGACCGCGGCACCTTCGGCCCGGGGCCGTTCGAACGGTTCGAGGATTTCACGCTTTACGACCGCTGCATCACGCGCGGGGTCATGGGCTCCATCCTGCCGGTGATCTACGGCAACGGGCTCAGGATCGCGCAGACGCCCGACACTTTCGCCATCAGCTACGAGATGATTCACGATACGCGCATCGTCCCGCTCGACGGACGGCCTCACGTCAGCGACGACATCCGGCAATACATGGGCAACGCGCGCGGCTACTGGGACGGCGATACGCTCGTGATCGAAACGAAAAATTTCACCGACGAGACGAGCATCGGCGCCAACGGCAACGGTACTCGCCACAGCGAGCGGATGACGATCACGGAGCGCCTGACGCGCGTCGACCCGGACATGATCGAGTACATCGCGACGGTCGAGGATCCCGTCACGTACACGGCGCCGTTCACCGTCCGTCTCATGATCACGGCCCAGCCGGACTACCAGACGTACGAGTACTCCTGCCACGAGGGCAACGGGGCGGTCGGGCATTCGTTGAGCGGAGAGCGCGCCTACGAACGGCAGGTCGAGGAGGCGATCGCAGCGGGCCTGCCGATCCCGCCGCGCGGCGGCATGAACGTCTACGGCCCTCCGGAAGAGGGCGCCGAAATCTTCAATATCAACGAGTTGGAGTAAGGCGCAGCCGCCAGGCGCTGTCCACGCCGCATTGATTTGCGGTCGAGGACAGCCTTCGCTGGCGCAGTCCTATTCTGCCCTGGGGGCGCCGATACCGACCGAGCCCATGAACAGGCTCGAACCGTCAGGCAGCGTGACTTCGCGGCCGCTCGCGCGGAAAGAGCGGTCCCGCGCCTGGAAGCCCTCGACGTGAACGCGAATGCCCGCGGGGATCGAATTCCTGTTCCAGCCGCGGCGAATCAGTGCATTGGGGGCGCCGCCCTCGACCTGCCACTGCTGCTTCTCGCCGCTCACCGTCGTGACCTCGATGTGGAGCCAGGAGTGCGGGTTGCTGAATTCCATCCGCGTGACGACGCCTTCGAGTTCGATCGGACGATTGATGTCGAACTCGGCGGCGAACGAGTGGTGAGCGCTCGCGGGGACGGCAGCCGCCAGTAACAGGGCGCCGGCGAGCGTGGCGGGGGACTTGATTCTCATTGGCCTGGTCTCCTGATGATTCGGTTCGGTCGTGGCGCCGCTCAGGTCATGCACAGCGTTGCGCGGCGCCTATTGCAGCGGTGTCGGCGGTTCCTTGAGGTACTCTCCATAGAGCAGGTTTTCCGAAAATTCGACGCACTTGAAGTCGAGCAATTCGGCATTGGGCGACACGTCACGGTAAAGCGGCATCGAGATCGTCCATGGTCTTGAAAACGTATTTGGATCGTCGATCGTCGCTTCGTACTGGATGTGGTTCTCGTCGATCAGCGTGTAGCGTTCGGTGACCGTCATCGCGTTGCTGTGGTAATTGCCGGCGCGGTCGAACCAGGTACGGTCGTCGTTGGCGATGACCTCGACGACGAGCGTGTCGCCTTCCCAACTCCCGTTCGACCAGCCCATCCACATGTCGACCGGAACCTCGTTGAGCGTACGAATGTCGGTCATGTGTACAGGGCGATTGGCGCTCGCGAACGCATAGACGAAGAGGATGTCGCCATCCCCCTGGACGATCTGAAACGGGTAGGGCATGTACGTCGCTCGCGGTATTCCGGGCATGTAGCACTTCGCTTCGGGGTCGGAGGCCGGCCAGCCGGCGCGGTTCTCGTCGCGCCTGGCGAGCGCCTCGGGCAGGTAGGGGATCGTACCGCCGACGACCACGCTCTGGCCGGCGGGGACCGCGGCGATCGCACCGAGTTGCCAGAAATCGGCGAGCGCCTCGGCGGAATGCCCTTCCACGTTCCAGTGCGCGGAATTGAGCGCCTGCCATATTCCGTTGAGGTTGGGGCGCCCGTTGATTCGCTCGGGACGCTCCTGCGCCGTTGCCGATGACGCGAGCAGCGCGGTAGCAGCGGCAAGCGCAGTCGTGAGGCCAACGATGTCGAGCCGAATACGCATCAGTGAGTTCCCCGCAACGAATCTGGATGTCCGATTGTCGCAATGATAATGAATCGCGGCGATGTCGTCACAGTTGCTACCGGGGCAAACGTCGATGGCGTAAAATCGATTGGACAATCGTTCGTTGCGTTTGGCTACGGACCGTAGCGACAGGACGGCTCGCAGCCGCTAACGGAGGTTCGAATACGCCATGAATATGAAAACGACGAAGGTTTTCGCCGCCGTGCTCCTCATGATTGCCGCCGGCGCCCATGCGCATCATGCCACGGGACCGGCCTACGACCGCAGCCAGATCGTGGAGATGGAAGGAGAGGTCACCGAGGTACTGTGGCGCAACCCTCACATCGGCTTCACGGTGACGGGTGTGGATGCCAACGGCGATCCGCGCACGCTTGAGATCGAGACGAACTCCGTCAGCATCGTCAGCCGATTCGGCCTGACGCCGGACCTCGTCTCGCCGGGCACACAGGTCACCGTTGCAGGCAATCCCGGCAGAGTGTCCGAGGACGCACTATGGCTCACGAACATGCTGCTGCCGAGCGGCGACGAGATCCTGTTCGGCTCGCGGTACACGCCGCGCTGGTCCGACCGAACCATCGGCGAGGACATTCGCGGTGCAGTAACGGCCGACATCGAGGACCGTGGAATCTTCCGGGTGTGGACGAGCGCCGGGTCGCTCTGGAACGGCAGTTACCCGTTGACGCCTTCCGCCCAGGCCGCTCAGGCCGGCTACGACCCCATCACCGACGACCCGACCCGGAACTGCGCGCCGAAAGGCATGCCGTACATCATGGAGCAGCCTTACCCGATGATGTTCGTCGACGAAGGCGACGTGATCGTGATGCGGCTCGAGGAGTACGACACGGTGCGCAGGTTCCACATGTCTCCGGGAGCCGTCGACGACGCCGCGGAGCCGAACCTCCTCGGCCACTCGGTCGGACGCTGGGACGGCGATACGCTGGTCGTCGAGACGACCGCCATCAATTACGGCTTCTTCAACAACGCCGGAATCCGGCAGAGCCCGGCGGTCGAGACCGAAGAGCGGTTCACGCTCAATGAGGACGGCAGCATGCTCGACTACGAATTGACCGTGACGGACCCGGCAACGTTCACCGAGCCCGCCGTGCAGGGCAAGAGCTGGGTCTGGCGGCCCGGTGAGGAAGTCAGGCCCTACGACTGCGTCACGTCCGAATAGTCCTCCGGCGCCACTCCTCGCGGCTCGGGTTCCCGGCTCATGCACATGGGGCGGCTGCGCATCGCGTTCATGGTCGTCGCCCTCGGCACGCTGGTGTACCTCGCCACACAGTTGATGTTCCTGCCGACCGAGCCGCCGCTCGTGCGGCTCGACATTTTCATGGACCGTTTCGAGTACCGCTACCGATCGTATCCCTCATTGACCGCACTGGAGATCGCGTTCGACGTGTCCAGTGAGCCGCTCGGTGTGATCGAAGTACGCGAATGCGGTGCATTGCCGCGCGTTCCGGCGGTCCTCGATCTCGTGCGGACCCACGGCGAGTACGATTTCGAGTTCGTCGTTCCCGAGACCTGCTGAGATCGGCCGCTTTCTCCGGAATTGGGCTATGATCCTGCGTGGCAGTCCGTGGCGGGAATTCCACGCGTGAGTCACCGGCAGTGAGCAAGGCGAAGCGCGCTCAGCGCACATGGGGTTGGCTTGTCGCCGCGGCACTCGCGGTCGCGGCCGGTGGGTTCGCCGCATGGGCGCAGCTTCGCGGCGGCGCCGAACTTTGGCGGGTCGAAGTGATCGCGGAGTATCCCCACGATCCGGCGGCCTTCACCCAGGGGCTCGTCGCGTCGGGCGGCTACCTGTACGAGAGCACGGGGCGCTACGGCGCATCGTCGATTCGCGAAGTCGAGATCGAATCCGGACAGGTTGCGCGGATCAGCGCGCTCAATGCGCGGCTCTTCGGCGAAGGACTCACGATTATCGGCGACCGCGCCTACCAGCTTACCTGGCGCAGCGGTCTCGGTATCGTTTACGACCTGGCGACTTTCGATGTGCTCGATACGTTTCGCTATGAAGGCGAAGGCTGGGGGCTGACCCACGACGGCAGTCACCTGATCCTGAGCGACGGTTCGGCGTCGCTTCGGTTCCTGGATGCGGAAAGCTACGAACAGGTCAGGCGCCTGACGGTGCGCGACGGCGATCGGGAACTGCCGCGGCTCAACGAACTCGAATACATCGATGGAGAAATCTGGGCGAACGTCTGGTACGAGGATCGCATCGCCCGCATTTCACCGTCGGACGGAGCCGTACTCGGCTGGATCGACTTGAGCGAGCTCTATCCGAGCTGGCAGCGCAGCAGCACGGACGCCGTGTTGAACGGCATCGCGTTCGACACCGAAGCGCAACGGCTATTCGTGACCGGCAAGAACTGGCCGACGCTCTACGAGCTCAGAGTCGTCGAGTGATGCGGCGTTTACCGATTCGGTTAATATAACCGGAGTGATCGAGGCTCAACGGTATACGGGGGACTGCAGATGAACCACCGATTTGTTGCTGTAATTGCCGGCTTGTTGTTGACCGCAACGGCAACGGCGCAGGATGCGGCGACACGGTCCGTCCGCGAAGCAATGGTCGAGACCGCGAGCGCAATCGTCGAGACGGTCGAAGAACGTCGCGGCCCGCAGGGTTTGGTCATGATCGACCGGCGCGGCAACATGCTGCACACCCTCGACGACGCGGCGCGCGAGCAGTGGCAGTTCTGGCCGGCGCCACGTGTCGGCCTGCCGATCGAATCGATGTCGGCCGGGCAGCGCATGCTCGTTCACGATCTTCTGAGGTCGATTCTCAGTTCCAACGGCTATCTCAAGGTCGTGCACATCATGCAGCTTGAGACCATTCTCGACATGCTCGATCGCGGCGGCGTGCCGAGGAGCGTGGACCACTATGTGCTGGCCCTGTTCGGGACTCCGACGATGGATTCGGAGTGGGCGTGGCGCTTCGAAGGCCATCACGTCTCCCTGAACGTTTCGGTATCGCCTGAGGGGGTATCCGTAACCCCCTCGTTTTTCGGCTCGAATCCGGCCGAGGTACGCACCGGGCCGCTCGCCGGGTTTCGCGTGCACGGTATCCAGGAAGACCTTGCTCGCGACCTGCTCATGTCGCTGACGGACGAACAGAAGGGGCGCGCCATCATCGCCGACGAACCGCCCGGCGAGATCTTCACGGGAAACATCGGCAAGCCGCGCGAGGAATGGGAAGCATGGCGTCAGACGCTTGAGCCGCAGGGCATTTCCGTGAGCGAATTCAACGAGATGCAGCAGCACTGGGTGCGGCGTATTCTCGACGAGGTCGTGGCGAATTATCAGCCTGAGCTGTCCATGGCGCGCCTTGCGGCCATCGACCCGGCCGAACTCAGTTTCGCGTGGATGGGTTCGACCGTGCGTCGCGAACCGCACTACTTCCGCCTGCAAGGGCCCGATTTCATCTTCGAGTACGACAACGAGCAGAACATGGGCAACCACGTTCACTCGGTGTGGCGCAGCCGGGCCGAAGATTTCGGCATGGACATTCTCGAACGGCACTACCAGTCGGCGCACCGCTAGCAGTCGCCGTTCGGTTTTCCGCGCAAAACGTCGCTCGAATCCGGTGCAGACCTGAGGAGTCATCGACATGGCAGCCATCGGCCGTAACCAGCCGTGCCCCTGCGGCAGCGGCAAGAAATACAAGCATTGTTGTGCCCTGGCGCCGCAAAAGGGGTCGATGGCCAACCGCATCTTCCTGTCCCTGATCGGGCTCATGCTGCTAACGGGCGCGATCTTCATGCTCATGTCGCTCGACGATCTGGGGGACGACAGCGGCGGCCCGCGTCGGGTGTGGTCGGAAGAGCACCAGCACTGGCATACGCTTTAACGGGCCGCGCCGCATCGCGAATCGGGTCGCGGAACGGCTGCCGCCCGCGACCGTTCGACGCGAATTCGCACTCCCGGGTTCTATCGCCGCGTACCGACTTTTGGTACGATACGTCCCGATTTTGCGGTGCTTCGGCTCCGGGTATGCCAAATGATTTCTCAATGAATCATGGGTTTAGGGCTAAATGGTAACCAGAATGGTTAAGTAGGAAGCCCCCCGGCGGGGCCTTTTGCGATACGTAACCCGCACGTTGGGGCGGGTCGAGGAGGAAGGAGACTAAGAAGAATGGGCCTTGAGCCCATTTTTTGTTGCTGGAGCAGTGTCGATCGTGAGTCAGTCGGTAGACAAGCAGGCGTTGATCGGTCTTCTGGAACCGCCGTTGCAGGCGCTCGGATACGAACTCGTCGATCTTGAAGCGCGGATCGGCGGCAGAGGGTTGCTGAGAATCTATATCGACAGGGAACCGGCCGTGACCCTGGCCGATTGCGAGCTCGTCAGCGAGCAGATCGGCGCTTTCCTCGACGTCGAGGATCCGCTGCCCGGGCATTACGTACTCGAGGTTTCCTCGCCCGGGATCGAGCGGCGGCTAAGGACCGCGGCTCATTTCGAAAGGTTCCTGAACGACGAAGTCAGGGTCGAACTGACGAAACCTCGCGATGGCCGGCGCCGTTTCAGAGGGCGGCTCTGCGACGCTGGCGAGCAGGCGATCGCCGTCGACGTGGACGGAACGATCTGGCAGTTGAGTCTGGCGGAAATTGCAGATGCGCGGCTCGTGATCGGGAAATGATCGGGCAAGGTAACTGAACGATGAGCAAGGAAATTCTGCTGGTAGTGGACGCCGTCTCGAACGAAAAGGGTGTCGAGAAAGACGTGATCTTCGAGGCGATCGAAGCTGCGCTCGCCAGCGCCACGCGAAAGCGCTACGGCGAGGACATCGAGGTGCGCGTCGCCATCGACCGCGAGACCGGCGAGTACGAGACGTTTCGGCGCTGGATGGTATTCGCCGACGATTCGACCGAGCTGGAAGAGCCTGCCCGTGAGCTCAGGGTTCTCGATGCCGTCGAGTACGATGAGAACGCGCAGCCCGGCGACTATGTCGAGCAACCCATGGAATCCGTCGAGTTCGGCAGAATCGCCGCCCAGACGGCCAAGCAGGTCATCGTTCAGAAAGTGCGCGAGGCCGAGCGTGAGCAGGTCGTCGAGGAGTACGAGGGTCGGGTCGGAGAACTCGTCAGCGGCATCGTCAAGCGCGTCGATCGCAACGGCGTATACGTGGATCTGGGAGGCAACGCCGAAGGGTTCATTCCCGCAGAACACCTGATCCCGCGAGAACCCGTCAAGCCGCAGGACCGAATCAAGAGCCTGCTGGCGGACGTTCGCGCCGAAGTACGCGGTCCGCAGCTCTTTCTGACGCGGGCGTCGCCGCAGTTCCTGATCGAGCTCTTCAACATCGAAGTACCCGAAGTGGGACAGGGGCTGATCGAGATACTCGGCGCCGCGCGCGACCCCGGATTGCGCGCCAAGATCGCGGTCAAGAGCAACGACAACCGCATCGATCCCGTCGGCGCGTGCGTCGGGATGCGCGGATCGCGCGTGCAGGCCGTGTCCAATGAACTCGCAGGGGAACGTGTCGACATCATTTTGCACGACGAGAATCCCGCCCAGTTCGTCATCAACGCCATGTCGCCGGCCGATGTGCTTTCGATCGTCGTAGACGAGGACGCACACAGCATGGATATCGCCGTGGACGAGGAGAAGCTCTCGCAGGCGATCGGCCGGGGCGGCCAGAACATCCGTCTTGCCAGTGAGCTCACGAACTGGGAACTCAATGTCATGACGGAGACCGATGCGGAAGAAAAGAGCGAGCAGGAAGCGCGCGAACTCATCGAGAACTTCATGAAAGACCTCGACGTCGACGACGATGTCGCCACGATCCTCGTGCAGGAGGGCTTCTCTTCTCTCGAGGAGATCGCCTATGTGCCGGCCAACGAGCTGCTCGCGATCGAGGAGTTCGATCAGGAAATCGTGGATGAGCTGCGCGCGCGCGCGCGCGACGTGCTCATCACGCAGGCGATCGTCACCGAGGAAGTCATCGACCAGGCCCAACCGGCCGAAGACCTGCTGAGCCTCGACGGCATGGACATGGAACTGGCCTTCATTCTCGCAAGCCGCGGCGTCGTCACCCGGGAGGATCTCGCCGAGCAAGCCGTGGATGACCTCGAGGGCATCGACGAGCTCGAGCCCGATCGCGCCGGCGAACTGATCATGGCGGCCCGCGCCCATTGGTTCGAGACCGAGCAGCAGGCCTGAGGAGCGAGGAGAGCACAATGGCGGAAGTAACGGTCAACGAATTCGCAGAAGTGCTGAAAGTGCCGGTCGAGCGGCTGATCGTGCAGCTCGACGAGGCCGGCATCAAGGTGTCCGGCGCCGAAGATATCGTCAGCGACGATGCCAAGCTCGAACTGCTGACCCATCTGCGCCGCACGCACGGGCGCACCGATCCCACGGCTGCCGCCCCGCGCAGGATCACGCTCAAGCGCAAGTCGCAAAGCGAGCTCAAGTTCGCCGCCGGCCAGGGCCGTACGCGCACCGTGAACGTCGAAGTCAGGCGAAAACGCACCTACATCAAGCGCGATGTGCTGGAGGAACAGGCCCGCAAGAAGCAGGAAGAGCTCGACGCCCAACGCCGTGAACACGAACTCGAGCGCCTGAAACAGGAAGAGGACGAGGCCGAACGTCGGGCCGAGGAGCAGGCGCGCAAGCAGAAGGAAGAACTCGATGCCGAGCGCCGCGCTCAGGAACTGGTCCGAGAGAAGGAAGAGAAGGAGGCGCGCGAGCGACGCGAGGAGGAGGAACGTCAACGCCTGGCCGAGGAAGAGCAGAAGCGCCGCGAAGTCGAAGTGGAAGCCGCGCGGCGCAAGGCCGACGATACGGCGAAGCCGGCGGACGGCGCACCGGGCAAGGAACAGGAGCGTGCCCGGCAGAAGGGCAAACGTGCGAAGCCGGCAAAGCGAACCCCGGATCACACGCTGCATGTCGCCGATGGCATTTCGACCCGGCGTCGCAGGAAGCGACCGCGCCGCCGTCCCGTCAGCGTCAGCGTGGACACGCAACACGGCTTCGAGCGCCCGACCGCTCCGGTGGTTCGCGAGGTCGAGATTCCCGAAACGATCCCTGTCAACGAGCTGTCGCAGCGCCTGGCCGTGAAGTCCACGGAAGTCATCAAGGTGCTCATGAGCATGGGCATGATGGTGACGATCAACCAGGTTATCGACCAGGACACGGCGGTGCTCGTTGTCGAGGAGATGGGACACACGGCCAAACCGCTCAAGGAGACGGCGATCGAGGATCAGTTGCTCGAAGCCGTGGAGGGCAAGGACGCCGACATCGAGGCGGTCCCTCGTCCGGCCGTGGTGACCGTCATGGGCCACGTCGATCACGGCAAGACTTCGCTGCTCGATTTCATCCGCCGCACGCGCGTGGCGGCAGGCGAGGCGGGCGGCATCACGCAGCACATCGGCGCGTACCACGTGAAGACCGGCAAGGGCATGCTGACGTTTCTCGATACGCCCGGCCACGCTGCCTTCACGGCGATGCGGGCACGGGGCGCCCAGGTCACGGACGTCATCATTCTTGTCGTCGCCGCCGACGACAGCGTGATGCCGCAGACGCTCGAGGCCATCCAGCACGCGCGCGCAGCCGGCGTGCCGATGGTCGTTGCGGTCAACAAGATCGACCGCGAAGATGCGGATCCCGACCGCGCCCGCAACGACCTGTCGCAACACGATGTGATACCGGACGACTGGGGCGGCGACACGTTGTTCGTCAATGTGTCCGCAGTCACCGGCGAGGGCATCGACGATCTGCTCGATGCCGTCATGCTCCAGGCCGAACTGCTCGACCTCAAGGCGCAGCCGAGCGGGCCGGCCGCGGGCGTTGCGCTTGAAGCAAGTCTCGAGCGCGGCCGCGGCGCCGTGGCGACCGTGCTTGTCAAGAAGGGTAGCCTCAAGGTCGGCGAT
This sequence comes from Gammaproteobacteria bacterium, assembly GCA_022826245.1. Lineage (GTDB taxonomy): Bacteria > Pseudomonadota > Gammaproteobacteria > Steroidobacterales > Rariloculaceae > Rariloculus. Next base: position 53,017 of record JAJDVG010000002.1, on the reverse strand, counting down.
ATCCTGCTCGCGGGTCAGGAATACGGACGCATCCGCGCGATGTTCGACGAGGCCGGCAACGCGATCCAGTCAGCCGGGCCGTCGATGCCGGCGGTCGTGCTCGGCCTGTCGGGCACGCCGGCCGCAGGCGACGACGTGCTCGTCGTGACGGATGAACGCAAGGCCCGCGAGGTTGCGGCGTTCCGTCACGGCAAGGAGCGCGACGTCAAGCTCGCGAAGCAGCAGGCCGCAAAGCTCGACGACGTGTTCCAGCAGATGAGCGACACGGGCGCCGTAAGTATTCAACTCGTGGTCAAGGCCGACGTTCAGGGCAGCGTGGAAGCACTCAACGACGCCCTCGAGGCGATCTCCCAGGAGTCGGTGAAGGTGACGGTTGTCGGCTCGGGAGTCGGCGGAATCACGGAATCGGACGTGCAACTGGCCGCGGCCTCGGATGCCATCGTCCTCGGTTTCAACGTCCGCGCCGACGCTGCCGCCCGGGGCGCGATCAAGGAAAGCGGTGTCGACATCCGTTACTACCGGGTGATCTACGAAGCCATCGACGATATCAAGGCCGCCGTAAGCGGCATGCTGTCGCCGGAGATACGCGAGCAGATCGTCGGTCTTGCCGAAGTGCGCGACGTGTTCCGTTCGCCGAAACTTGGCAACGTTGCCGGCTGCATGGTCATCGACGGCCATGTGAAGCGCGCGAGCCCGATCCGCGTCCTGCGCGACAATGTAGTCATCTACGAGGGCCAGCTCGAGTCGCTGCGCCGCTTCAAGGATGACGTCAACGAGGTCCGGGCCGGAACCGAGTGCGGAATTGGCGTCAAGAACTACAACGACGTCAAGGTCGGCGACCAGATCGAGTGCTACGAACGCACGGAGATCGCGAGAACGGTTGAGTGATGCCCAAAGAGTACGCGAGACACCTGCGCGTGGGCGCGGAGCTCGTCCGGGTGCTCAATGCCTTGCTGCAATCGGAAGTCAAGGATCCCAGGCTCGAAGGCGTGCGCGTCAATGACGTGGAACTCAGCGGCGATCTCGGTGTCGCCAGGGTGTTCTACGGTACCTTGAATCCCGACGACGATCCTGTGCCGGTCGAACAGGCGTTCGAGGCCGCGTCAGGCTTCCTGCGGTTGAACGTCGGCCGGCAATTGCGCCTGCGCCGCGTGCCCGAGTTGCGTTTTCGCCACGATCAGAGTGCGCGGCAGGGTCTGGAACTAACGCGCCTGATCGACTCGAGCATCGAGTAGCTCCGTGAGCAGGAACGGGAGCCGGCGCGTCAACGGGATCCTGCTGCTCGACAAGCCCGGAGGTCTGACGTCGAACCGGGCGCTGCAGAGAGCCAGGCAGCTCTACCGGGCAAGCAAGGCCGGACACACGGGCAGTCTGGACCCGCTGGCAACAGGGATGCTGCCGCTTTGCTTCGGCGCTGCCACTCGGGTTTCCGGCTACCTGCTGTCCGCCGGCAAGACCTACCTCGTCACGGGAAGGTTCGGGATCGCAACGGACACCGGCGACGCGGACGGCGAGATTTGCGAGCGCCGTGACGGGCCGCCGATCGAAGAAGCGGCGTTGATTTCGGTGCTCGAACAATTTCTCGGCAGCATCGAACAGATTCCGCCGATGTATTCGGCCCTGAAACAGGGCGGACGGCCGCTCTACCGACTGGCTCGCAAGGGCATCGATGTCGACCGTGAGCCGCGGGAAATCACCGTCCATTCGCTTTCCCTGCAGCAGTATCGCTGGCCGGATTTCACGTTACTCACGAGCTGCTCGAAGGGCACCTATGTGCGCGTACTCGTCGAAGACATCGCCGCGGCGCTCGGAACGCTGGCGCACGTCACGGCGTTGCGGAGGCTCGAGATCGAACCGTTCGCCGGTCTTCGCATGCACACGTTCGCCGAACTCGAAGCCGCGGCGCAGGTCGGGCTCGATGCTCTGGACGGCTTGCTGTTGCCGATCGAGCGCGCACTGCCTGATTGGCCGGCGCTCAAGCTGCCGGGCGAGCACGAAGACGATCTGCGGCACGGCCGGCCCGTTCCCGCGGATCCGGATTGGGCGCCCGGCCGCGTGCGTTTGCATGGGCCGGAGAACGAGTTCTTCGGCCTCGGCGAAGTAAGCGCAGACGGGCAGCTCTTGCCCCGTCGCATATTCTCCTTGTGACATTGAATCGCAAACGCTTGGACGCCGTGGCTTGTGTGGGTAGAATGTCGCGCTTCATCCAGAGAGACAGCAGCGAAGAGGGACGGGACATCAGGGTCCCGGAGAGTCCATATGGCCCTTAGTACGGGACAAAAGTCCGAAATCATCGCCGAGTACCGGCGCAGTCCCGGCGACACCGGGTCGCCGGAAATTCAGGTCGCGCTGTTGTCCGCCAGGATTCGGGAGCTTACCGACCATTTCCGCGCGCATCACAAGGACCGTCACTCGCGCCGCGGCCTGTTGCGGATGGTCAATCATCGCCGCAAGCTTCTGGATTACCTCAAGAGCAGAGATCGGGGCCGCTACAAGGAGCTGATCGGTCGACTCGGCCTAAGGCGTTGAGTCTCACATCAATCACTGTCAGAGCCGGTATCGCCGGCTCTGCTCCGTTTTGGAAACGACGCTGATTGCAACGACGCTTCCGCGTAGCCGGAAGCGCTGCACACGCACGCAAGGAAAGGAAAAGTGAAACGCAGTAGAACATTCAATTACGGCGCCCATGACGTCACGATCGAAACAGGCGTCATTGCCCGTCAGGCCGACGGCGCGGTCGTCGTCAGCATGGCCGATACCGTGGTGCTCGTCACCGCCGTCGGCGAAAAGCAGGATCGGGAGGGCCGGGAATTCTTCCCGCTCACGGTCAATTATCAGGAAAAAACCTATGCCGCCGGACGCATTCCCGGCGGTTTCTTCAAGCGCGAAGGCCGCCCGAGCGAAAAGGAAACCCTGACGAGCAGGCTCATCGACCGGCCGGTCCGCCCGCTCTTCCCCAAGGGTTACATGCGCGACGTACAGGTCATCGCGACGGTGCTTTCGATGAATCCCGAGGTGGATCCCGACATCCCGTCGCTGATCGGAGCCTCCGCGGCGCTCTCGCTCTCGGGACTGCCGTTTCTCGGGCCGATAGGCGCCGCGCGCGTGGGCTACATCGATGAGCAGTACCTGCTCAATCCTTCGCTGAGCGAAGTCGCACGCTCCGACCTCGATCTCGTTGTCGCCGGTACCGACCAGGCCGTGCTCATGGTCGAGTCGAGCGCACAACTCCTTTCGGAAGAGACGATGCTCGGCGCGGTCGTGTTCGGTCACGAGCGCATGCAGCCGGCCATCGAGGCGATCAGGTCGCTCGCGAGCGAAGCCGGTCGGCCGCGGATCGAATGGAACGCGCCGCCCGAAGACGCGGCGCTCGCCGACGCGGTGGAACAGGCCGTGGCCGGGCAGTTGACCGAGGCCTACGGGATTGCCGACAAGCAGCAGCGCCATGCCCGTGTCTCGGACATTCGGCGGACCTGCGTTGCCGAATTGACCGAAGCCGCCGCGGCGTCCTGGAGGGATGCCGATGTCGACGGGCAGTTCCGCAAGCTCGAGAAGAAGATCGTGCGGGAACGGGTCCTGGACGGCAAGCGCCGCATCGACGGGCGCGACGGCAGCACGGTACGTCCCATCGACGTGCAGGTCGGCGTCCTCCCGCGAACGCACGGATCGGCGTTGTTCACGCGCGGCGAAACGCAGGCGCTCGTCGTGACGACGCTCGGTACCGGTCGCGATGCGCAGATCGTCGATGCGCTCGAAGGCGAACGCCGCGACCCCTTCATGCTCCACTACAACTTTCCTCCCTACAGTGTCGGCGAAACCGGATTCATGGGCTCGCCGAAACGAAGGGAAATCGGCCATGGACGTCTTGCCCGCCGCGGTATCGAGGGCGTCATGCCGGAGATGGAGAACTTTCCCTATGTGATCCGGGTCGTGTCGGAAATCACCGAATCGAACGGATCGAGCTCGATGGCGAGCGTCTGCGGGACGAGCCTCGCGCTCATGGATGCCGGCGTGCCGACTTCGGCGCCGGTCGCCGGCGTTGCCATGGGGCTGATCAAGGAAGGCGACCGTTACGTCGTCCTGACCGACATTCTCGGCGATGAGGATCATCTCGGCGACATGGACTTCAAGGTTGCCGGTTCGGCTTCCGGAATTACCGCGCTGCAGATGGACATCAAGATCCAGGGCATCACCCGCGAGATCATGGCAACGGCGCTCGAACAGGCGCGGGAAGCGCGCCTGCATATCCTGGAGAAGATGAACCAGGTCCTGGCCGCGCCCAGAGACAAGATGTCCGACTGGGCGCCGACGATCATCACGATCAAGATCGATCCGGAAAAGATTCGCGACGTCATCGGCAAGGGCGGTGCGGTCATTCGGGCGATTACCGAGGAGACGGGCGCCACGGTCGATATCGACAATGACGGGACCGTCAAGATCGCATCGGTCGATGCAGCCTCCGGACGTGCCGCTCAGGAACGGATCGAGCTCATCACCGCGGACGTCGAGGTCGGCAGGATCTACGAGGGGCGCGTCGCGCGGCTCATGGATTTCGGCGCGTTCGTGACGATTCTGCCCGGACGCGACGGTCTCGTGCATATCTCGCAGATCTCCAACGAGCGCGTGGAACGCGTCAGCGACAGGCTCAGCGAGGGCGATGTGGTGCGCGTGAAGGTACTGGAAGTCGACCGTCAGGGCCGCATTCGACTGAGCATGCGGGATGTGAGTACGGCGGCCTGACGCCGCGCGACGCTTGCCGCGTGCCGCCGGGCACGCGATCCCGCTCGTGGGGTTTCAGCGCTCGCGAATCGCGCGCATGCCCCTGAGGTGCTCGATGGACCAGTGCTCCCCGGCCCACTGCCACAGTTCCACCGGCGGTGCGCCTCCAAGCTCGACAGGAATCTCGGCGCCGAGATACTCGAGAGCGGTCGCCGCAAGCCTGCCCGGAGCCCCGATATCCACACCGGTCGCGCCGGTCTGTTTCGACAGCTTCTGGTTCCGTGAGTTGACGATAACCGGCAGATGCAGGTAGCGGGGGTTGGGCAGCTTCAACAGCCTGCGCAGGTGACGGTGCGCCGCCGTGGTATCGAGCAGGTCGATGCCGCGGACGATGTGCGTCACGCCCTGAAACGCGTCGTCGAGCACGACAGCCAGGTGATAGGCCGGCAGACCGTCGCGGCGTACAACGACGAAGTCGCCGGTCGATTCGTACAGCGTGTTGCGCACGACGCCCTGCAGTTCGTCGGCGAACGAACGCTCGACTTCGTCGACGCGCACGCGCAATGCGGTCGGACCGGCGTGCGCGGCCCGATTGCGGCAGGTGCCCGGATAGCGCCGCGCACCCTTCGCGCGCAAGCGGCTGCGGCTGCAACTGCACCGGTAGGCGAGTCCGGCGCCGATCAATTTGCGCGCGGCTTCGGCGTAGGCGGAAAGCCGGCTGCTCTGGTACAGCACCGGGCCGTCCCAATCCAGTTCAAGCGCTTCGAGCGCCTCGAGGATGCGGTCGGCCGCACCGGCCTCTTCGCGAGGGGGGTCGATATCCTCGATGCGTACCAGCCATTCACCGCCCGCCTGCCGGGCATGCAGGAAGCTTGCGACTGCCGTCGCCAGTGATCCGATGTGCAGCGGGCCGGTCGGCGAGGGCGCGAAACGGCCGACGTAGCGCTGCTTATCTATAGTAGTCCTCGCGGTCGCGGAACTGTCGTTCGGCCAGCTCACGCCTCTCCTGGGCCTCGAGGCAGAGCGTGGCTACAGGCCGAGCCTCGAGGCGCCTGAGCCCGATCTCCTCGCCCGTTTCGTCGCAGTAGCCGTACGAACCGTCGTCGATCCGGGCCAGGGCGGAATCGATTTTTCTGAGCAGCTTGCGGTCGCGATCCCGAGTTCTGAGTTCGAGGCCAAATTCGGACTCTTGCGTCGCACGGTCGTTGGGATCGGGGAAATTCGCCGCATCGTCCTTCATGTGGTGCATCGTGCGGTCCACTTCCTCCATGAGTTCGCGTTTCCAGGCGAGCAGGATCTTGCGGAAATGCGCAAGCTGCAGATCGTTCATGTAGGCTTCGCCGCGCTTGGGCTTGTACGGAGCGATGTCGCGCACGGGACCTGTCAATACCCTCACCCGGCGGGAACGCGTTCGGCGCGTGGCACTCTTGCGGGCGGGTCCGTCCGATCGTGACTTTGCGCCGCTCGATTTTTCGGTTGTTCGGCCTTTTGCGGCGGCTTTGCGCTTGACTGTCGCGGCACTCGATTTTGCAGCGGCTTTTGTTGCCGACTTCCTGGCGGAGCCTTTGGCCGCGGTGCGGGCGGTCTTTGCGGTCGTCGCTGAACCGGCGTTCTTGCCCCCCTTGCGTTTGCCGGTCGAGGCGGCAGCGCGCGCCGGTGCCTTGCGCGCTCCGGCTTTCGCCGTTGCCTCCTTGCTTGCCGCACGTTTCCCGGTCGTTGCGGCCCTCTTTGTCGTAGGCATCTGCCCGACCTCCAGGCACCGATCGTCAGTCAAGAGCGGCGATTATACATGCGAGTTTTCCGGGGGAAAGCTCTCAAATGCGACGCTTTCGCCCGCCGTCTCCAGGCAGCGGGACGGCCGGTTGCGGATTCCAGCCACGTTGCGAGCGCTCGGCGATGACGGTCGTGTAAATGCCGCCGCGAACGTTGAATTCGGCAGTCAGGCGAATGAATCTCGGCTCGAGCCTTGCGGCCAGATCTTCGAGCATCCGGTTGGTCACGGCTTCGTGAAAGGCGCCGACATCGCGCCAGGAGTGGATGTAGAGCTTCAGCGACTTGAGTTCGACACAGCGTTCATCCGGAACGTATTGCAAGCGCAAGGTGGCAAAGTCGGGTTGACCCGTCATCGGACACAGACAGGTGAACTCCGGGATCTCTATTTCGATCGTGTAGTCGCGCTCCGGTTTCGGGTTTTCGAACGTCGATAGCGCGTCCGCGGAAGGCATTGTTCGAGTTTGTTCGGACATCGTGTCGCGCGGGATTTTACATTACACTACGTTATTCGCGGCAGCTAACGCGGCCTGCACTGTATGCGCCTCAGCAAGATCAGACTTTCGGGCTTCAAGTCCTTTGTCGATCCGACAGGCATCACCTTCCCCAGCAACCTGACCGGCGTCGTCGGGCCCAACGGTTGCGGCAAATCGAACGTGATCGACGCCATTCGCTGGGTGTTGGGAGAAAGCTCCGCCAAGACGCTGCGCGGGGATTCCATGGCGGACGTGATCTTCAACGGCGCGAGCGACCGCAAGCCGGTCGGTCAGGCGAGCGTGGAGCTCTATTTCGACAATTCCGACGGCACGATCGGCGGCGCTTACGCGGGCTACAACGAAGTGTCTGTGCGCCGGGTCGTCTCTCGGGATGGAACCTCGCAGTTCTTTCTCAACAACACGCGCTGCCGGCGCAAGGACATCACCCACATGCTCCTTGGAACGGGGCTGGGTTCCCAAGGCTATTCCATCATCGAGCAGGGCATGATTTCCCGGCTCGTCGAAGCCAGGCCCGAGGAACTTCGGGCATTTCTCGAGGAGGCAGCGGGCATCTCGCGTTACAAGGAACGGCGGCGCGAGACGGAGCACAAGGTCCGGCACACCCGGGAACACCTCGAGCGTCTGAACGACCTGCGCGACGAAGTCGACAAACAGCTCGGCCACCTCAAGCGGCAAGCCCGGGCCGCCGAGCGGTACCGGACACTCAAGGACGACGAACGCCGCACGCACGCGGAGCTGCTGGCGCTCAGGCTGCGCGAACTGCGTGCCGTTGTCGAAACCGAAGAGCAGACGCTCAGAACGAAACGCCTGGCTTTCGATGCCGCGGAGACCGGCCTGCACGGGATCGGATCCGCGATCGAGAAGCTGCGCGTCGAGGAGGCCGGGTGCAACGACGCTTTCGAGGCCGTCCAGGGAAGCTATTACCGTCTGGATGCGGACATCGGTCACCTCGAGGATGCCATCAGGCATCGCAAGGAGACCGCGAGCCGTATGGATCGGGATCTCGAGGATGCTTCGCAGCAGCTTGAGGAGTTGTCCGGCCACATCGAAGGCGATCGAGACAAGATCGAGCAATACGACCGGATATTGGGCGAACTGGCCCCGGATCATGAAGCCGCCGGCGAGCGGCAGCGCGAATCGGACGACGCCTTGCGCAAGGCGGAGGAAGAGCTGGAACGGTTCCGGGAGCGTTGGGAACAGATTGCCGTGGCGCTCGCCGATACGCAGCGCAACTGCGAACTCGACGAAGCGCGGCTCGAACAACTCGATGCGCAACTCGAGCGCCTGCAGGGGCGGCTCAAGGACGATACCGCCGAACGCGATGCCGCCCGGTTCGCCAACCGGGAAAGCGAACTCGAGCGGCTCGCAGCCCGGGAGGCAACGCTCGAATCCGCCTGTGCCGAAGCCATGACGTCGGTCGCCGCGCTCGCGGACCGGATCAGGAGTCAGCGATCCGAAGAGCAGCGCGTTCTCGACGAACTCGACGCGGTACGTGAGCAACTCCAGACCGAGCGGGAGCGCTTGAGTTCGCTCGAGGCGCTGCAGAGAGCCGCGCTCGGCAACGATTCGCATGCGGCCGACCATTGGCTCGAGCGACATTCCCTGAGCGGCAGGCAGCGCCTGGCCGAGCAGCTTGCCGTGACACCGGGCTGGGAACGCGCCGTCGAGACCGTGCTCGGCGAGGCCTTGCAGGCCATTACCGTCGACGACATCGAGGCGCTGGCCGACGGGATTTCGGAAATCTCGGGCGGCGGAATCGTTCTCCTGGAGGAGCGCTCGCCGGACGACGCCGTCGAAGGTCGCGGCCGGCTGCTTGACGAGGTCAGGGCGCCCGGAGCAGCCGCACCGTTGCTCGAAGGCGTCCGGACCGCCGAGACATTGGGCGAGGCACTGAAGCTGCGGCCGGCGCTCGATAACGGTCAGTCCGCGATTACTCCGGACGGCATATGGGTTGGCAGGCACTGGTTGCGCGTTCACCGCGGTGATGAATCGCAACTCGGCGTGATAGCGCGCAGAGACGAGATCGCGCGGCTCGGTGACGATGTCGCTTCCTTGACCGGCCGCACAGAGCGACTTGCGCGCGACCACTCGAGCGCGCGCGACCGTTTCGACGAGCTCGAGGCCGAGCACGCCGCCGCCCAGGCCGAGGCGACCCGCGGTCAGCAGGATCACGCCGCGTCGCAGGCCAGACTCGAGGCGGCGCGCACGCGGCTCGAGCAAATGCGCGCTCGCAAGACGGAAGTCGAACGCGGTATCGCGGAAGCCGAGGCGGAACTCGAAGCCCTGACCGCGGAGATTCGCGAGTGCCGCGAGCGTTTGACCGCGAGTGCGACGCGGCGCGATGAGTTGCTCGAGGAAAGAGCCGAACTCGAACGCGCCGGGAGTCAGTGCCGGGAGCGCGTCCTGGAAGCCCGCGATCGGGCAGACCGGGACCGTGAGGCGGCTCAGGAGAACGCCCTCAGGATCGAATCGGCGCGAAGTTCCCGGGAGGCGGCCATCGAGGCGCTCGCGCGTGTGCGCGACCAGCAGCGGAAGCTGACCGAGCGACATGCCGAGTTGCGGACCCAGATAGACGAGACACGTGCGCCGTTGCCGTCCGAGGAAGCTCGGCTCGCGGACCTGCTGGATCGGCGCCTTGGCGTCGAAGGTCAGCTTGCCGAGGCACGCAAGGCCGTCGAGGGTGTCGACGAAAGGCTGCGTGAAGCCGAGGGCCGGCGGTCGGGACAGGAGTTGCGCGTGCGCGAGGCGCAAGCGGCGATCGACGAGGCGCGTCTTGAAGTCAGGGAAGCGGAAGTCCGCGTCGAGACGCTGTACGAACAATTCGAGAAAACTCGTTTCGACTACGACGAGCTGCTCGAGGAATTGCCGGACACCGCGAATGAATCCGAACGCAGCGAACTGCTCGAGAAGATCGGCAAGCGAATCAGCCGACTGGGAGCGATAAACCTTGCGGCGATCGACGAACTCGAGGAGCAATCCGAGCGCAAGCAGTATCTCGACACTCAGTTTGCCGACCTGAGTTCCGCGCTCGAAACGCTCGAAAGCGCAATCGGCAAGATCGACCGCGAAACCAAGGCGCGCTTCAAGGCGACGTTCGACAAGGCGAACGTGCGCATCGCGACGATATTCCCGCGCCTGTTCAATGGCGGACATGCTTTCCTCGAGCTCACGGGCCGGGACCTGTTGAGTTCCGGCGTGACCATCATGGCGCGGCCGCCGGGCAAGAGAATCAACTCGATCCACGCGTTGTCGGGCGGCGAAAAAGCGCTCACCGCCGTGGCCCTCGTGTTCGCCATTTTCGAGCTCAACCCCGCTCCGTTCTGCCTGCTCGACGAGGTCGATGCGCCGCTCGATGATACGAATATCGGCAGATTCTCTGAACTCGTCAGGGAGATGGCGGACCGTGTTCAGTTCGTGCTCATCACTCACAACAAGGCAACGATGGACTCGATGCACCAGTTGATCGGTGTGACGATGAGCGAGCCCGGTGTTTCCCGCCTGGTCGCCGTCGATATCGACGAAGCCGCTCGGCTGGCCGCGATCTAGGCGCCATGTGGGAACTACGCTGGGTCCTTCTGGCGCTGGGCATCCTGCTCATCGCCGGGGTATGGGTCTGGAGCGGGCGATCGACGAGCGATTCCGGCAAGGCCGCAAAGACACCGAAGTCGCTGCAGCGCAGGTCATCCGATTTGAACCGGGCGAGCCGCCGGATCGAACCCTCGACCGGGAATCTCGACACGGGCGCCGCCCGGGCCGCGGCTGATGGCGACGAAGTGGCTGACGGTGACGATGCGGTCGCTGACGACGATGTGGCCATCGACGCGGAGGAGGCCGTTGACGCGGAGGAATCGGTCGGCGCAGAGGAGGCTGTTGGCGCGGAGGAGGCTGTCGGCGAGCCTGGAGGCGCCACCGCGGAAGTTTCGACCGAGGGCGCCGCGGACGATGGCGACGCGGCGCAAGCCGGTCCGCCTGAGGAGGAGACGGCCCGCCCGGCCGACACGATCATTACTGTCCGCTGCCAAACGAAACACGAACCCGTGTCGGTCGAGCGGGTCGTGCTGGCGCTTCGCTCCGCCGATCTCAGACACGGACGCTACGGCATTTTTCATCGTCATGCCGAGGTATCCGGCGACGAACCGCTCTTCAGCGTCGCCAACCTGACGGAACCGGGCTCGTTCGACCTGAGCAGCGGGTCGGACACCACGACGGCAGGTGTGACGCTGTTCATGGTCTTGCCCGGACCCGGCGATGCCGTCGAGCGGTTCGACCTGATGGTCGACACCGCGCGGAAGCTGGCCGGCGAACTCGACGCCGAACTGCACGACGAATCCGGCAGCGCATGGAGCGTACAGCGCGAACGTTACATCCGCGACGAGATCGTTCTCGACAGCCACAAGCGCGAGAATTCCTGAACGCTTAGCGGCGGTATGGCGACGGGCGACGAGGCACGCGACGACAGCCCGGCTTCGGAGGCGGTGCGCCTGCGCGTCCTGATCGAGCAATACAGTCACGCCTACCACGTGCTCGATGAGCTACTGGTTCCCGATGCCGAATACGATCGTTTGTTCGGAAGGCTCCTGGAAATCGAGGCGAAGCATCCGGAACTCGTCACGCCGAAGTCCCCGACCCAGCGGGTCGGCGCCGAGCCGATCGGCGAACTTGCGGAAATCCGTCACGCCCAAGCGATGCTCTCGCTCGACAACGCGTTCGACGAGCCGAGTCTCGCAGCCTTCGACAAGCGCGTCAGCGATCGGCTCGCCACGGCCGGCATCGACGCGGGCGTCATTGAATATGTGGCCGAGCCCAAGCTCGACGGAGCCGCGGTAAGCCTGCGCTATACCGACGGCGAGCTTGATTTCGCCGCGACACGCGGCGATGGAACGACCGGCGAGGACGTCACTCACAACGTGCGCACGATCGGCGCCGTGCCGCTCACGCTGCGCGGGCGAAACCCGCCTGCCGTGCTCGAGGTCAGGGGCGAGGTCTACATGCCGCGTGACGGCTTCGAGAAGTTCAACGCAATGGCGCTCGAACGCGGCGAGAAAACGCTCGTAAACCCGCGCAACGCTGCGTCGGGCAGCCTGCGCCAGCTCGATCCCGCAATGACAGCGGAGCGCCCGCTGGCGATCTTCTTTTACGGAACCGGTGAGACGCGGGGTTGGCAGTCGCCGTCGACCCATGCCGAAGTCCTCAAGGCCTTGCGGGACTTCGGGTTCAGGGTATCGCCGAACTGGCGGGTGGTCTCGGGGGTCGCAGGATGCATGGCCTACTACGCCGAAATCGGCGAACGCCGGAACACGCTGCCCTACGAGATCGACGGCGTCGTCTACAAGGTCAATACGCTGCGCTGGCGAACGATACTCGGGGCAGCTTCGCGCGCACCGCGCTGGGCGATCGCCCACAAATTTCCGGCTCAGGAGGAACTGACCACCGTCGAGGCGATCGAGTTTCAGGTCGGACGTACCGGCGCCGTAACGCCCGTGGCGCGGCTTGCGCCGGTGTTCGTCGGCGGCGTGACCGTAAGCAATGCCACGCTGCACAACATCGGCGAATTGCACCGCAAGGATGTGCGTGCCGGAGACACGGTCATCGTGCGGCGCGCCGGCGACGTCATCCCGGAGGTCGTGAAGGTGATCGAGGAGCGCCGGCCGGCGGGTACGTCCATCGTCGAGCTTCCGGAACGCTGTCCCGTTTGCGATTCGGAGGTCGTCCGACCGGAAGGCGAGGCCGTTGCGCGCTGCGTTGGCGGCCTGTTCTGCGGCGCCCAACGCAAGCAGGCGCTGCGTCATTTCGCGTCCCGGCGAGCGATGGACATCGAGGGACTCGGCGAGAAACTGATCGAGCAACTCGTGGACGGCGGCCTGATCGAGACGCCGGCGGATCTCTACGATCTGACACTGGAGCAGTTGAGCGGCCTCGAGCGGATGGGAGAGAAGTCCGCCCAGAATCTCCTCGATGCCTTGCAGCGCCGCAAGTCGACCACATTGGCCCGGTTCCTGCACGCGTTGGGAATCCGCGAAGTCGGTGAAGCTACGGCGCTGGCCCTGGCGACCGGCTTTGCCGATCTCGATGCGCTCAGGGACGCAGACGAGGAACGGCTGCAGGAGGTGCCGGATGTCGGTCCGGTCGTCGCACAACACGTGCGCGCGTTTCTGCAGCAGCCGCACAACCGCGAGGTGATCGACAAGCTCGTCGAACACGGGATTCACTGGCCCGAGGCCGTTACGCCCGAACTCGTGGAGTCGCCGTTCGCGGGCAAGACGATCGTGCTTACGGGTACGCTTTCGACAATGTCGCGCGATGAGGCGAAAGCGAAGCTGCAGGCCTGCGGAGCGAAGGTGACGGGCAGCGTTTCGAAGAAGACCGATATCGTAGTCGCGGGCGACAATGCCGGCTCCAAGCTGAAGCGCGCTCAGGACCTCGAAATCAAGGTCCTCGATGAGGTCGACTTCGTCGAGAAGCTCGGCGAGCTCGCGTCAGGATAGGTCGGCGGTGGCGTCGAGCGGACGGCAAGCCCGTTCGCGGCGGGCGCGTTCCGTGAGTTCGTGTCAGGGTAGCTCGATGACCGCCGCGTCCCGGAGCGAATTCACGTAGTCTTCGAGTTTCTGCGACTCGACGGCGCGCAAGAGTTCGTCGCGCACCGCGTCGAGGCCGGGCGGCTGCTGTTCCCGGGTCTCCTCGAGCATGATCACGTGCCAGCCGAACTGCGTCCGCACGGGTTCGGTCGAGTAGCTGCCGTCCTCCATGGTGCGCACGGCATCGGCGAACGGCTCGACCATGGAGTCGGCCGAGAACCAGCCGAGGTCGCCGCCGCTCGGACCGGTTGGCCCGGTCGAGTGTTCCCGAGCCAGCTCCGCGAAGTCCCCGCCGCCGTCGAGTGCGACGATGACGTTTCTGGCCTCGTCCTCGGTGTTGACCAGGATGTGGCGGGCCTTGTACTGGTTCGACATCAGGCGCGGCAGGTTTTCTTCGTAGAGTGCCCTGAGTTCGCTTTCGCGGGCGGGATTCTCGTCGAGATAACGCGCTGCGGCAGCGCGCGCGACGAGCTGCAGCCGCTGCAACTCGAGTTCCGCGGCGATGGTGCGTTCGTCCGGCAGCCCGCGTTCTTCGGCCGCGTCGGCGAGGAGCCTCATGCGAATCAGGTCCTCGATGATCCCGTCGCGTTCGTCCTCGGTGAGGTCTTCCGCCGTCTTCTGGAGCCCGCTCAGCGCGTAGAACCTGAACAGGGACTCCGGCACCGGAGTGTCGTTGACCGTGGCGACTACGCCCGGACCGAGCGGCCCCGGACCGCCGCTTGCGGCGTCACCGCCCTGGTCGGGCGAGCACGCGGCCAGTGCCATGAATGTCGCCGCCGCCAGTGTCAGGTTCGCGAATCTCATCGGTGGTTCCCCTGGTTGCAGGGCTGTCTCACATGGTGCGGACAGGCCCTAGGATTTCCGCGCGTCGTCGGGCGTCTGCGCGAGCACGCTCAAGGCGTGGATATCGGTTTCAAGCATGTCCTCTAGCGCGTCGAAAACCATTCGATGGCGTTCGAGCCGTTTCGCTCCCTCGAAGCGGGTCGAGACGACGCGTACGCGAAAGTGGCTCTTGCCGTCGGCGGCGCCGGCGTGCCCGACGTGCCGGTCGCTTTCGTCGATGATCTCCAGTTCCGTCGGCGCCAGTGCGTCATCCAGGCGTGCGCGAAGCGCGGCGGCGCGGGTCCCGCTCACGGCACGATCCGTTTGAACGGTTTGACGATGACCTCTTCGAAGACGCCTTCCGTCAGGTAGGGATCGTTGTTCGCCCAGTCCTGCGCTTCGTCGAGAGAATCGAATTCGACGATGAGGAGGCTGCCGTACATGCCCGCGGACCCGGGTTCGGTGCTGTCGACGGCCGGCAGCGGTCCGGCGAGCATGACGCGCCCCCGATCGACGAGCGGCTTCAGGTAGGCCATGTGGCGTTCGCGCGTTGCGCTGCGCGTGGCCACGCTGTCGGGGATGTCCCGCGCGAAAATTGCGTACAGCATGAAGCGTCAGCCTTCCTCGTGACTGTGCTCGGGTGCCCGGGCTGCGATCCAGACCGCCTGCCCGATGACGGTGAGCAGCGTCAGACCGAGCGTACCGAACAGCTTGAAGTTCACCCACACAGCCTCGGAGAAGTTGTATACGACGTAGAGGTTCGCGGCGCCGAGGATCGTGAAGTTGCCCACCCAGATGAGATTGAGTTGCCGCCACATCCCCGCGGGCAGCGCGATCGCTTCTCCCATGACCCGTTCGGTCAGCGTACGCGAGCCGATGAACCGGCTGCCGAGGAAGGCCGTTGCGAACAGCCAGTACACGATCGTCGGTTTCCACTGGATGAATATCGGGTCCCGCAGCAGCAGCGTGGCCCCGCCGAAGACCGCCACGAGAATGCCGGACACGAGCAGCATGTTGCTGACTTTGCGTTCGCGCAGCCATTGAACGGCGATCTGCATGGCCATCACGACGACGATCGCGGCCGTGGCGGCGTAGATGTCGCGCAACTGAAAAACGACGAAAAAGACAATAATCGGAAGAAAATCAAACAGTAATTTCATTGGCAGGCGATGTTGCTCCCGGTTCGGATACCATGTTAGCGCAACTGGGAGCCTGCGCCGCAGGAATCGGCCGAAACGGCAATTCGATATCGCGGTTACTTCGCCCGCAGGCGCCCAGGCTCCGGTCCGGACAACGAAGGCCTTTGCGCACGCCATGACCCAGCTCCTGCGAATTCATCCGGGCAACCCTCAGCTTCGCCTCGTCAGGAACGCGGCCGACACGCTCGCGAACGGCGGTCTCATCGTTTATCCGACCGATTCCTGCTATGCCCTGGGCTGTCAACTGGGTAACAAGGCTGCACTCGAGCGCATGCGGCGGCTGCGCCGCAGCGAGCGCGGTCACGAGTTCACGCTGGTGTGCCGGGACCTTTCGGAAATCGCCGTCTATGCTCGAGTCGACAACGCCGCCTATCGCATCCTGAGATCGCTGACGCCGGGACCGTACACGTTCATCCTGCGCGCAACCAATGAAGTGCCAAAACGCCTGCAGGATCCCAGGCGCCGTTCGATCGGTATCCGGGTACCGGACAACGCCGTCGTTTCGGCCCTTCTCGAGGCCGTGGGCGGGCCAGTCATGAGTTCCACGCTGATATTTCCGGACGACGAGCTGCCCCTGGCGGATCCGGACGAGATCTACGAGCGTCTGCGCGGTCGGGTCGATGTCGTAATCGACGCGGGCGCCTGCGGGATCGAGCCGACAACGGTGCTCGACCTGAGCACGGGCGCGATTGAGGTCGTCAGGCAGGGCAAGGGCGACATCCGCGGTTTCGAGCGCTGATCCGGCGACGCGCCATGCCAGCCGCTATAATGCCGGGATGCAGATCCCTGACCTGGCTGGCATCGCCCAGCTCCTGTCGGTCATCCTCATTCCATTGCTGTTCGCGATCACGCTGCACGAGGTGGCGCATGGCTGGGTAGCGAAGCGCTGCGGCGACCCGACGGCGCTATTCGCGGGCCGGCTCACGCTCAATCCGGTCAAGCACATCGATCCGTTGGGTACCCTGATCGTGCCGATCGCCATGCTCCTCATGTCGGGCGGCGCCATGGCTTTCGGTTGGGCGAAGCCCGTGCCCGTCGCGTTCAACAATCTCAACAATCCCAGGCGCGACATGATCCTGGTCGCTGCCGCGGGGCCGGGGTCGAATCTGCTCATGGCGACTGGCTGGGCGCTGCTTGCCGCGTTCGTGATCGGCATGACCTCGATCGGCGGCGCCGCCGGACAGTGGCTCATCGACATGTGCGTGTTCGGAATACGCATCAACGTGATTCTGGCCGTGTTCAACATGCTGCCGCTGCCGCCCCTCGACGGTGGGCGCGTTCTGGCGGGCCTGCTGCCGCGCGGCGGGACAGCGGTGCTCGACCGGATCGAGCCGTTCGGTTTCCTGATCGTCATCGCACTGATGGTGACGGGCGTTCTGTGGACAATTCTCGAACCGTTCATGTTCTTCTTCATCGACTTCTTCTGGGGCGTCGCGGGTTTTTGACGGATGAGCGAGCAATCCGGAAAGACCGACAGGCCGAAGCTCAAGCTGGTACCGGTCGTTCCGCCGCCGGTCAGCGATGAAGCCGGTGCGATCGCCCAGGCCGAGATGCCGTTTGCGATCGTCGAAGGCGAACCCATCACCCAGCTCCCTCGCGATCTCTACATTCCGCCGCACGCCCTCGAAGTGTTTCTCGAGGCCTTCGAAGGACCGCTGGACCTGCTGCTTTACCTGATCCGGCGCCAGAACATCGATATCCTCGACATTCCGATCGCGGAGATCTCAAGGCAGTACGTCAAGTACATCGAACTCATGCGGGAGATGCAGTTCGAACTGGCGGGCGAGTATCTCGTGATGGCCGCAACGCTCGCCGAGATCAAGTCGCGCATGTTGCTGCCGCGGCCGCTGGAAGAGGAAGAAGACGAGGAGGACCCGCGCGCGGCGCTCGTACGTCGCTTGCAGGAATACGAGCGGTACAAGCAGGCGGCCGAAGACCTCGATTCGCTCGAACGGCTGGAACGCGATGTGGTCGTCGCGGAAGCCGAAGTGCTCGAGCGCACGGTCGTCACGAAGTTGCCCGATGTCGCCCTCAAGGCCCTGTTGACCGCGTTTGTCGAAGTGCTTGAACGGTCGAGCATGTTCGAGCACCACCGCATCCGCCAGGAGCCCTTGTCGGTGCGCGAGCGCATGTCGCAGGTGCTGGTCAATCTCGCCGGCAGGCGCTACGTGGATTTCAGCGAACTTCTCGATCCCGCGGAAGGGCGCGTCGGCATCACGGTCACGTTTCTTGCGCTTCTCGAGTTGCTCAAGGATGCGGTGATCGATGTGGTGCAGACCGACGAGTTCGGGCCGATTCACGTGCGCGCTGCCCAGCCGGCGGCGACCGGCGAGTCTCCGGCGGACGGTTGAGATGGATGAACTGCAGCTACGAAACGTGATCGAGGCGGCGCTCCTCGCCGCGGGCAGGCCGCTCTCCGTGGACAGTCTGCTCGAACTCGTCATGCGCAAGGGAGTGAGCGCCGACCGCGACAGCGTCCGCAAGGCCATCGCCGCATTGACCGGGGAGTACGAGGGCCGGGGTATCGAGATCAGGGAAGTCGCGAGCGGTTTCCGCGTTCAGGTGAAGACCTCGGTGACGGATTGGCTGCAGCCGCTCTGGGAAGAACGTGCGCCGCGATATACGCGGGCACTGCTCGAAACGCTCGCGCTCGTGGCCTACAAGCAGCCCATCACGCGCGCCGAGATCGAAGAGGTCCGCGGTGTGGCGGTCAGCACGAACATCGTCCGAACGTTGACGGAGCGCGGCTGGATCCGCGTCGTGGGCCACCGCGAGACACCGGGGCGGCCGGCGATGCTCGGCACGACTCGCGAGTTTCTCGACTACTTCGGCCTCAGAAAACTCGATGAACTGCCACCGCTCGCACAGCTCAGGGACTACGATCCGGCGACCGGACCGCAAGCCGACCTGATTGACGCGTTGGGTGCGTTTGGCGCGCCCGATGTACCCCTGACGACTGACATTTCACCCGCGGACGAAGCGTGAACCGTTGACCGGACGGTTGTCGACGCCGAATCGGAGACCTTCAGGGGCTGGCTGAACGAATTCAAAAAGTGCTTGCCGCCGCCGGCATCGGCTCCCGGCGGCGGATCGAAAGCCTGATCGCAGCAGGACGTATCGTCGTCGACGGTCGTCGGGCCAGGCTCGGCGATCGCCTGAGCGGCGGTGAACGGATAATGCTGGACGGGCGCGCGCTCTCTCTGCCTGACGAAACGCCTGACCCGATCCACGATCATCTCGCGTACTACAAGCCCGCGGGAGAACTCACGAGCCGCGGGGATCCCGAGGGCAGGGCACAGGTCTTCGAAGCGTTGCCGGGACCGGGGCGCGGCCGCTGGATCAATGTCGGCCGCCTCGATCTCAATACGCTCGGGCTGTTGCTTTTCACGACTGACGGCGAGCTCGCGCACCGCCTCATGCATCCCCGCTACGGCGTGATACGCGAATACGCCGTGCGTTTGTTCGGCCCGGTCAGGGAAGCCCGGCTTCGCGAGCTCGAGTCGGGCGTAGAGCTCGAGGACGGTCCCGCACGCTTCGATACGCTGGAGCGATCCGGGGGATCCGGAAGGAACGTCTGGTACCGAGTAACCCTGCGCGAAGGCCGTAACCGCGAGATCCGGCGCATGTTCGAAGCCGTCGGATTGACCGTGAGTCGCCTGATCAGGGTACGCTATGGGCCTGTAGGGTTGGGTGCGCTGCATCGTGGGCAGACGAGGGCATTGAGCGATACCGAGGTTGCGGCGCTCTATCGCGCCGTGCGATTACCCGTTCCGGAGAAGCGTCAGGATCGATCCTCGATCCGCAAGCAGCGTGGAGCATTGCGATCATGAACAAGCGTCCTCTTCCCGCCACTCTGGCGGCCGCCGTCATCGTTGTGGCTCCCCTGATCTCGACCGGAGCGGCTGCGCACCACTCGTTTGCTTCGGAATTCGACATCAACCAGCCTTTCGAGGTCAGCGGCGCGGTCCGCGAGGTCATCTGGATGAACCCGCACGCGCGCCTGCACATCGATGTGGAGGAAGCCAATGGCGAGATCGTGACCTACGATTTCGAACTCCTGAGCCCGAACATACTGACTCGCGACGGTTGGTCGCGAAACGACCTGCAACCCGGCGACCCTGTAACCGTAACCGGACACCGGGCGCGAGACCGGTCCAATGTCGGCCGGGCGACCGGCGTGATCCGGCCGAACGGGGAGCGCGTATTCGGCCGCGCCGGCGGCAGCGCTATCGATAACTGACGGCCTCGGGCAGCGTTTTCCGCGTCCGGGCGAGAGCAGGCTGGCCGGCATTTCGTCCGACGCGGCGCAACGGATTGCGGCCAGCGGCAGCTCGGCACGGGAATGGTCCGATCTGTCAAGCCTGAAATTCGAACCTTTGGCCCGTGATCCCGCGACTCGCCGGACCAAGCAGGAAAAGGTACGGCCGCACAAGGTCCTCCGGGCGTTTCAGCGTGGCGGGATCCTCCGCCGGATACGCGCTGGCCCGCATTCCCGTGCGCGTCGCGCCGGGATTGAAGCAATTGACGCGCACAGACGTATTCTCGAGTTCATCGGCGAGCACTTGTGCGAGCCCCTCGACGCCGAATTTCGACACCGAGTAGGCGCCCCAGTAGGCCCGGCCGCGTTGACCCACTCCGCTCGTCGTGAAGAGGATCGAGGCATCGCCGGAACGGCCGAGCAACGGCAGCAGGCAACGCGTCAATATGAACCCGGCATTGAGATTGACGTGGATCACGCGTTGCCAGAGCGCGATGTCGTAGTGTTCGATCGGGCTGCGGTCGCCGAGCACGCCCGCATTGTGCAGCAGACCGTCCAGGCGGCCGTAGCGCTCCTCGATCTGCTCCGTGAGGTGCCGGTATTCATCGCCTTGCGCACGTTCGAGATCGAGTTGCGCCACGGCCGGTTCGGGTCCCAGGCCGGAGATTTCCTCGTGGAGTGAGTCGAGCGCTGCGGCATTGCGACCGTGCAACAGTACGGTCGCGCCATGTTTGGCCAGGTCGCGGGCGACAGTGCGGCCGATACCGCGCGTCGCGCCGGTGACGAGCACGACCCTGTCCGCCATGCAATCCGGTTCCGGCATGAAGTTCCGCGGGACGTTCATTGCAGTGTGGGGTCGAGTGCCGCAAGGGCCCGCACGAGAGTGTTCGCATGATTGGCCACGGCGTCGGCGCCCCAGCTGCGCGGGTCTTCGCCGGGACGGATGTAGCCGTACGCGGCCGCGATCGTGCGCATGCCCGCGGCGCGGCCGGCTTCGATGTCGCGCGGCGAATCGCCGACATAAACGCAGTGCTCGATCGGGACATCGAGTTCCTCGGCGGCGAGGCAAAGCGGAGCGGGGTGGGGCTTGCGCTGCGGCAAGCGGTCGCCGCCAACGACACACTCGGGCAGGGCATCGATGCCGAGCTTCGCGAGCAGAGCGTCTGTCATTCCCTGCGGTTTGTTGGTCACGATGCCCCAGCGCCTTCGTTTTTCATGCAATACTTCTAATATAGAATTGAAACTATTGAATATACAAGAGTTATTGCAGATATTTCGAGTGTATTTTCGTAGAAAACGATCGCGCAGATCGGCAAACTCGCCGGCGCTGCAATCCGGGCCGAATCCAAGCTTGATGAGACCGATGGCGCCGTTGGAAACCTCGTTGCGGGCGATCGCGTAGGGCATCGGCGCCAGCCCGCGTTCGCGCAATAGTTCATTGAGTACGCCGACGAGATCGGGCGCCGTGTCGACGAGGGTCCCGTCGAGGTCGAAGAGTACCGCTTCGATCGTCACGCGGATTCCGGTTTCGTCGCGTAGAGGAAATAGTTGACGTCGACGTTGCCGCCGAGCGAGAAGGATTTGAGCAACGGGTTGTAGTGCATGCCGGTCAATTCCTGAACGGTGAGGCCCGCCGACCGGCAGGCTCGCCCGAGTGCCGAAGGGCGGATCAGCTTGAGATACTCGTGCGAGCCTTTCGGCAGCATTCCGAGCAGATACTCGGCGCCGACAATGGCAAGCAGAAAACTCTTCGGGTTCCGGTTGATAGTGGAAAGAAACACCGCACCGCCGGGGCGAACGGCCTGCGCGCAGGCTGCGACAACGCGGTCGGGCTCCGGGACGTGCTCGAGCACTTCAAGACACGTCACGATGTCGAACGAGGCCGGTTGCTCGCTCGCGATCGATTCGACGTCGATCTCGCGATATTCGAGGTCGAGTTGCGCCGCTGCCGCGTGCTTCCTCGCCGCATCGAGACTGTCCGCGGCCAGATCGATGCCGAGGACGCTTGCGCCGCGATTCGCCAGTGCTTCGCTCAGGATTCCGCCGCCGCAACCGACATCGAGTACGCGCGCTGACGAGAGTTCCGCCCGTCGCTCGATGTAGCCCACCCTGAGCGGATTGATCCGATGCAGCGGCATGAAGGGACCGTCCGGGTCCCACCAGTGCGCAGCCAGCCGTGCGAACTTGTCGACTTCGCTGGGGTCGGCGTTGTGCGGCCTGTCGTTCATGTTGCCCGGAGCCGCTCGGCCCAGGCGTTCGCCGATGCCGAGAGTGCCGTCACGTCCATTTGCGTCAGTTCGCCGTCGCCTACGAGCTGCTCCCCGGCGACCCAGACATCCGTGACCTGGTCGCGCGAGGCCGAGTAGACGAGCTGCGATACCGGGTCGAGCACGGGCAGGAGTCCGGGCGCAGCAAGCTCGACGCAGATCGCGTCGGCGGCCTTGCCGGGCACGAGCGATCCGGTTTCCCCGGCGAGATTCAGGGCCCGCGCGCCGTTGATCGTCGCCATCTCGATCGCTGCCGCCGCGGTAACGGCCTGCGCGTCATTGGCGACATGCTTGCCGAAGAGCGCGGCCAGTTCGAGTTCCGACCACAGATCGAGCCGGTTGTTGCTCGCGGCGCCGTCGGTGCCAAGGGCGACGTTGACTCCGGCACCGAGCAGTTTCTCGACCGGGCAGGCGCCGCTAGCGAGCTTCAGATTCGATCGCGGGCAGTGCACGATGTTCGCCTGTACTTCCGCAAGGCGATCGACTTCCTCGCCGTTCAGGTGCGTCGCATGCACGCCGATGAGCGCAGGGGTGACCAGGCCCAGGTCGTCGAGCCTCGCGAGAGGCCGTTTCCCCGTCGCGGCGACGGATTCACTGATTTCCGAGCCAGTTTCGTGAACGTGGGTATGCACGGGTACGGGAAGCTCGTCCGCGAGCCGGCGAATGCGCGAGAGTGTCGCGTCCGAGACGCTGTACGGTGCGTGCGGAGCGAAGGCCGTGGTAACGAGCGCGGCGCTACGGCAGCGGTCGTGGACGGCAAGCCCCTTGTCGATGTACTCGTCCGGGCCCGATGCCCATGCGGTCGGAACTTCAAGCGCGATCATGCCGACGACGGCGCGAATGCCGGCCTCCGTCGCCTCGTCGGCGACGACATCGGGAAAATAGTACATGTCCGAAAAGCAGGTCGTTCCGCCGAGCAGCATTTCCGCGATCGCAAGCCGGGTTCCGTCGGCAACGAATTGCCGGTCGATCCAGCGCGACTCGGCCGGCCAGACGCGGTCATTGAGCCATTGTTCGAGCGGCAGGTCGTCGGCGTAGCCACGCAGGAGCGCCATACCCGCGTGGCAGTGCGCGTTGATCAGGCCGGGCATGAGCACGTGATCCGGCCGTTCGAACACGACATCGGGAGCGTATCGTTCCCGAGCCTCGTCGGCGGACACGACAGCGACGATCCTGCCCCCGTCCATGGCGAGCGCGCGGCCGGTCTCAGCCACGACCTTCGGTTCCACGGTCACGGTCCACTTCGGACGGATCAGTGCGTCGATGCGCTGCATTCGCTGCTTGCGGCGTCCCGCGTTCAAAGGAGCGCAAGTATAGCGCCAAGGTCTTGACGGCACGCTACGGAGCGGTCGTGTCTGTGATAGAATTTAGGCCCAATTCAGGGCACCGTGAACCGGTAATTCCACAGAGAGCCTGGGCCGTCGAACACGGCCACCGTCATCGTCCGACGGGACTGATTCTCATCACTTGCACCGATAGTCGCAGGCGTTCCAGACGTGCTGGGCGCTGGCGCGTTTATTTGGAAAAAGCGAATGGCAGGCGCGGCCAAAGAGATATTCCCGGTCAGTCTCGAAGACGAGATGCGGCAATCCTATCTCGATTACGCGATGAGCGTGATCGTCGGCCGCGCGCTGCCCGATGTCCGCGACGGGCTGAAGCCCGTGCACCGCCGGGTCCTTTTCGCAATGCGCGAGCTCGGTAACGATTACAACCGTCCGTACAAGAAGTCGGCCCGCGTGGTCGGCGACGTCATCGGCAAGTATCACCCGCACGGGGAGTCGGCCGTCTACGACACGATCGTACGCCTCGCCCAGGACTTCTCGATGCGATACCTGCTCATCGACGGCCAGGGCAACTTCGGGTCGATCGACGGCGACGCGCCGGCCGCCATGCGTTACACGGAAGTGCGCCTGGCCCGCATCTCTCAGGAACTGCTGGCCGACATCGACAAGGAAACCGTCGATTTCGCCGCAAACTACGACGAGTCGGAGCACGAACCTACCGTGCTGCCCACACGGGTTCCCAATCTGCTCGTAAACGGTTCGTCGGGTATCGCCGTCGGCATGGCGACGAACATCCCGCCGCACAATCTCGGCGAGGTCGTCGACGCCTGTCTCGCGATCCTCGACAACCCCGAGGTGACGCTGTCCGAGCTCATCGCGGTCATGCCGGGCCCCGATTTCCCGACCGCCGGGCAGATTCACGGCGTGCAGGGCATCCTGAGCGCCTACAGCACGGGCCGTGGGCGGATCTACGTGCGCGCCAAGACCCATATCGAGGAAATCGATTCGCGCGGCCGCGAAGCCATCGTCATCACCGAACTGCCGTACCAGGTCAACAAGGCGCGCCTGATAGAGAAGATCGCCGAACTCGTGCGCGAGAAACGGCTCGAGGGCATCACGGAACTGCGCGACGAATCGGACAAGGACGGCATGCGCGTCGTCATCGAGCTCAAGCGCGGTGAACTCTCGGAGGTCGTGCTCAACAATCTCTACAAGCAGACGCCTCTGCAGAGCGTCTTCGGCATCAACATGGTCGGTCTGGTGGACGGCCAACCGCGCCTGCTGCCGCTCCGGGAACTGCTCGACGTCTACCTCCGGCACCGCCGCGAAGTCGTCACGCGGCGCACGCTGTTCGAGTTGCGCAAGGCGCGCAATCGCGCGCACGTGCTCGAAGGGCTCATGGTGGCGCTCGCGAACATCGACGCAGTGATCGAGCTGATCCGGCGCTCGCCGTCGCCGGCCGAGGCGAAGGTCGGGCTGTGCGAGGGCAATTGGCGGCCGGGGGCCGTCATTCCATTGCTGGAACGCGCCGGCGCCGAAGCAACGCGGCCCGAGGGACTGCCGGACGGTCTCGGGCTGGATGGCGAACCGGGCAATGCGATTTATCGGCTCTCGCCTACGCAGGTACAGGCGATACTCGACTTGCGCCTGCATCGGTTGACGGGTCTCGAGCAGGACAAGATATCCAGCGAATACAACGTCCTGCTGGACAGAATCTCCGAATATCACGACATACTCTCGGACCCGGACAAGCTTCAGGACGTCATACGTACCGAACTGTGCGAGGTTCGGGACCGCTACGCGGATCCCCGCCGCACGGAGATTGTCGAGGATTACTACGACCTGACGATCGAAGATCTGATTCCCGACGAATCCCTGCTCGTGACGCTTTCGCATGCCGGATACGCCAAGGCGCAACCTGCCGCCCACTACCAGGCGCAGCGGCGCGGCGGCCGCGGCCGCGCGGCGACGCGCATGAAGGACGAGGACTTCATAGACCAGCTTTTCGTCGCCAACTCGCACGACACGCTGCTGTGCTTCTCAACGCGCGGCAAGGTCTATTGGCTCAAGGTCTACCAGTTGCCGCAGGCCGGATACACGTCCCGCGGACGGCCGATCGTGAACCTGCTGCCGCTCGAGCAGGGCGAGCGGATCAGCACGGTATTGCCGATCAGCGACTACGAGGACGACCGGTACGTGTTCTTCGCGACACGCAATGGCCGTGTCAAGAAGACGGCGCTTGCGAAGTACTCGCGGCCGAGAAGCAACGGGATCATCGCTGTGGACCTGCGCGGCGATGATCGGCTGATCGGCGCGGGCATCACCGACGGCAGGCAGGACATCATGCTGTTTTCGCGCTCGGGCAAGGCGATTCGTTTCTCCGAAGGCGACGTGCGATCCATGGGGCGTAAAGCCTCCGGTGTGCGCGGCCTGCGCCTGAGCGGTCCCGGCGAC
This sequence comes from Gammaproteobacteria bacterium, assembly GCA_022826245.1. Taxonomy (GTDB): domain Bacteria; phylum Pseudomonadota; class Gammaproteobacteria; order Steroidobacterales; family Rariloculaceae; genus Rariloculus. The sequence goes on along the minus strand of JAJDVG010000002.1, from coordinate 27,173 downwards.
GAGGTGATCGCGCTCAATATCGTCGCCGACGGCCTGATTCTGACCGCGACCGAAAACGGTTACGGCAAGCTGACTTCGCTGGACGAGTTTCCCATTCGGGGGCGCGGCGGGCAGGGCGTCATCGCGATTCGCACGTCCGAACGCAACGGAGCGATGGTCGGCGCGATGCAGGTGGCGGCGGACGACGAGGTGATGTTGATCACCCTGGCCGGCACACTGGTCAGAACGCCCGTGGCCGACATCTCCGTGGTCGGACGCAATACCCAGGGCGTCAAGCTGATCCGCCTTGACGAGGAGGACCGCCTGGTCGGTATCGATCGGGTCGAAGCCCTTCAGGACGACGAGGCGGAAGAGGACTGAGCGGTCATGGATCGCGCGTACAACTTCAGCGCGGGCCCGGCCGCGCTGCCGCCCCCCGTACTCGAGCGCGCGCAGACCGAACTGCTCGACTGGCAGGGCAGCGGCATGTCGGTCATGGAGGTCAGCCACCGCGGTCCCGACTTCAGGGCACTCGCCGAGCGCGCGGAAGCAAACCTGCGAGAGTTGCTCGACGTGCCCGAGAACTATCGGGTGCTCTTCCTCGCCGGCGGCGCAACGCTGCAGTTCGCGTCGATTCCGCTGAATCTCGGGCCGCCCTGGTCGACCGCCGACTATGTCGTGACCGGGAACTGGGGGCGGAAGGCCGTTTCCGAAGCCGCGCGTTATCTGAACGTCAACGTCGCGGCCGACACCGAGTCGACCGGATTCACGACGATCCCGGATCCCGCGACGTGGTCGGTCCGCGACGATGCCTGCTATCTGCACTACACGCCGAACGAAACGGTTTACGGCGTCGAGTTCCACACGATTCCGGACGTCAGCGATGCGCCGCTGGTCGCGGACATGTCCTCGACCGTGATGTCGCGGCCGATCGACGTGAGCCGCTTCGGCCTGATTTATGCCGGCGCGCAGAAGAATCTCGGCGCCGCGGGCATCACTTTGCTGATCGTTCGCGACGACCTGGTCGGCCGCGCCCGGCAGGAGACGCCCGGCGTCGTCAACTATCGACTCATGGCGGATTCGGGCTCGATGTGGAACACGCCGCCGACGTACTGCTGGTACGTCATGGCGCTCGTGCTCGACTGGCTGCGCGAGCAGGGCGGCGTCGCGGCCATGGCTGAACACAACGAACGCAAGGCCCGCAAACTCTATGCCGCGATCGACGGATCGGATTTCTATGCGAACCCGGTCGACAAGTCGTGCCGATCCTGGATGAACGTGCCGTTCACGCTGGCCGATCCCACACTCGACCAGGCGTTTCTCGACGAAGCCGCCGCGGCGCGCCTCCTGAACCTCAAGGGGCACCGCGTGGCCGGCGGGATGAGGGCGAGCATCTACAATGCGATGCCGGAGTCCGGCGTCGACGCGCTCGTCGACTTCATGGCCGAGTTCGAAGCGCGCCGGGCATGAACGCGGTATCGGTGATTCAGGCGTAACAACCATGAGCAAAGGTTCGGAATCGGCATATTCGGCGCGGGAACAGTCGCTCGATGACCTGCGCGACCGTATCGATCGGCTGGATGCGGAAATCCAGGCGAGGATTGCCGAGCGCGCGCATTGCGCGCGCCAGATCGGCGAGATCAAGGGCCTTGCCGGGCCCGCCGAGTTCTATCGTCCCGAGCGCGAAGCGCAGATATTGCGCAAGGTCGTCGAACGCAACGACGGCCCGCTCAGCGACGAGGAGATGGTGCGCGTGTTTCGCGAACTCATGTCCGCCTGCCTTGCTCAGGAGGAACCGCTCAGGGTCGCCTATCTCGGTCCCGAAGGCACGTTCACCCAGGCGGCCGTGCTCAAGCACTTCGGGCATTCCGTGCGCGCCCTGTCGATGCCGACGATCAGCGAAGTGTTCCGCGAGGTCGAGAGCGGCGGCGCAGACTTCGGGATCGCTCCGGTCGAGAACTCGAGCGAGGGTACGGTCAGCCACACGCTCGACAGGTTTCTGACCTCGCCGCTGAAAATCTGCGGTGAAGTGGAACTCAGGATTCACCAGCACCTGATGGGGCGGATGAAGGAAATCGCCCAGGTTCACCGCGTCTGCGCGCATGCCCAATCGCTCGCGCAATGCCGCGCCTGGCTGGCGCAGTACCTTCCGGAAGTCGAGCAGGTGCCTGTCTCGAGCAACGCCGAAGCGGCGCGCCGCGCGCGCGACGAGGCGGGCACGGCCGCGCTCGGCAGCGAGGCCGCGGCGGAAGTCTACGAACTCGGCATCCTGTTCGATAACGTCGAGGATCGCGAAGACAACACGACACGGTTTCTCGTGATCGGCCGCAAGCTCTTTCCGCCGAGCGGAAGCGACAAGACGACGTTATTGATCTCGGCAACGAGCACGACGGGACCCGGGGTCCTCATGCACCTGCTCCAGCCGCTTGCCCGGCACGGCATCAACATGACGCGCATCGAATCGCGGCCGTCGCGCCGCCGCAAGTGGGATTACGTGTTCTTCGTGGATATCGACGGTCATGCGGACGAAGAGCCCGCAAGTCTGGCGCTCGAGGAAGTCAAACGCAACGCCGACCTGTTCCGGGTGCTCGGCGCGTATCCGAAACGCGTTCTGTAGGGCCTGGATGTCATGAGCATGAGTGACGGTCCGCAACGATTCGTCGTCGAACCGGTCGAGTCGGTCGGAGGCGCGCTGAGCGTTCCCGGCGACAAGTCGATCTCGCATCGCGCAGCGATGCTCGCCGCGGTGGCCCGCGGCACCTCGCGAATTCGGGGTTTTCTGCACGGCGAAGACTGTCTGGCGACGCTCGAGGCCTGCAGGGCGCTCGGCGCTTCGATCGACGACAACGGTCAGGATGGCCTTGAAATCGAAGGCCGCGGCCTTGACGGTTTGCAACCGCCGGCTCACGCGCTCGACCTCGGCAATTCCGGCACGGCCTTGCGCCTTCTGGCGGGTTTGCTCGCGACGCAGCCCTTCGACGTGGAGCTTACGGGCGACGAGTCGCTGTGCTCGCGGCCCATGGCCCGGATCACGGATCCGCTGGCTGCGATGGGCGCGCGGATCCACAGCTCCGACGGACGCGCGCCGCTCGTCATCCGCGGCGGCGCCCGGCTCAACGGCATCGAATACACATTGCCCGTCGCGAGCGCGCAGGTGAAGTCGGCCCTGCTGCTGGCCGGACTTTCCGCAGCCGGCAGAACGACAGTACGGTCTCCGGCCCCGACGCGCGATCATACCGAACGCATGCTGCTCGGCATGGGCGTGCCCGTGGCTCAGGACGACGCGGGCGTCGTGTCCATCGACGGTCCCGCCGAACCGCACGCATTCGAACTCTCGGTACCCGGCGATTTCTCGTCTGCCGCTTTCTTCGTCGTGGCCGCTTGCCTCGCGGCAAACGATGGCATGACGATCCGCAATGTCGGCGTCAACCCGACGCGCACGGGCCTTCTGACGATACTCCGCGAGATGGGCGGTGAAATCGAGCTTGCGAACCTGCGAACGGTCGGTACGGAACCTGTCGCCGATCTGCACGTCCGGCAGAGCCGGCTGCACGGCATCGAGGTACCGCCGGCCCTCGTGCCGCTCACGATCGACGAGTTCCCGATACTGTTCATCGCGGCGGCCGGCGCGTCGGGGCAAACGGTGGTACGCGGGGCCGAAGAATTGCGCTACAAGGAAAGCGACCGGCTGGCTGTCATGGCCGAGGCGCTCAATGCGCTTGGCGCCACCGTCCGGGAACTGTCCGACGGGCTGGTCATCCATGGTGGCCGGCTTGCGGGGGGGCGCGTTTCCAGCCACGGCGACCACCGCGTCGCGATGGCGCTCGCCGTTGCCGCGTTGCTTGCCGAAGACGCGATCGAGATACTCGATACGGCGCAGGTGGCGACATCCTTCCCGGGCTTTACGGCAGAAGCCGCGCGGGCGGGTATTCCGATCGCGAGTCCGGCGTGAAGAGTGGTCCTGAATGCGAGACACGGCGCACATCGTCACGATCGACGGTCCGAGCGGCTCCGGGAAGGGCACGATAAGCCGGGCGTTGGCTGATCTGCTGGGCTGGCGCCTGCTCGACAGCGGTGCGCTCTATCGCCTCGCCGCGCTGGCCGCAGAGCGTGAACGAATCCCCGCTAGCGATGACTCGGCGCTTGCGCAAATTGCGGCTGGCATGAACGCCACTCTGGAATACGCCGACGGTGTCGAGCGGGCGACGCTCGACGGTGAAGACGTGAGCGAGGCACTGCGTTCGGAGCGTTGCGGGGAGTTTGCGTCCCGGATAGCCGCCAAACACGGCGTCCGTCAGGCACTGCTCGAGCGCCAGCGAGCCTTCGCGAGACCGCCTGGCCTCGTCGCCGACGGCAGGGACATGGGAACCGTTGTCTTCCCCGCTGCGCACCTCAAGCTGTTTCTGACGGCAAGTTCCGAAGAAAGGGCGGTGAGGCGTCATAAGCAGTTGAAACAAAAAGGGATTGATGTTAGCCTTCGCAGCCTTTCCGAGGACATTGGCCAGCGCGATGCGCGCGATGCGAACCGTAAGTTTTCGCCGCTTCGCGCTGCGGACGACGCACGAGTAATAGACTCGACGCGGCTTTCCCCCGAGGAAGTCATAGCCCGTATCCTGCCGTTGCTTGAGGCAGCCGGCATCGGACCGAACCGGGCATGAGGAGCGCATGGGCAGGATGCTCGTGCAGGTTGAAGTAGATCGCCGAGGCAGGATGCAACGGCGCAAGCGATAGAGTGCAACTGAATGAGTGAATCTTTTGCGGAACTGCTGGAAGAGAGCCTGGCCAACCAGCAGATCAAGCCCGGTTCGATCCTGACCGGCACCGTCATTGACGTTAATTCCGATGTTGTCATCGTCAATGCGGATCTCAAATCCGAGGCGGTCATTCCCGCCAACCAGTTTCTGAACGAAAAAGGCGAGATCGAGGTTGCCGTGGGCGACGAGGTCGAAGTCGCTCTGGACTCGGTCGAGGACGGCTTCGGCGAAACACAATTGTCGCGCGAGAAGGCCAAGCGCGCCCGCACCTGGATGCGTCTGGAGGAATCCTTCCAGGCCGGCAACGTGGTGACCGGAACGATCAGCGGCCGCGTGCGCGGCGGTTTTACGGTCGATATCGACTTCGTGCGCGCGTTCCTGCCGGGTTCGCTCGTGGACGTCCGGCCGGTTCACGATCCGGCGGCGCTCGAAGGCAATACGCTCGAGTTCAAGGTCATCAAGCTCGACCAGAAGCGCAATAACGTCGTCGTGTCGCGCCGCGCCGTCGTCGAGGAAGAGCACAGCGCGGAACGCGAAGCCCTGTTGAAGAGCCTGCAGGAAGGCACTGTGCTGAACGGCGTCGTGAAGAACATGACCGACTACGGCGCATTCGTCGATCTCGGTGGCATCGACGGCCTGCTGCACATCACCGACATGGCCTGGAAGCGCGTCAAGCACCCGTCGGAAGTCGTCAGCGTCGGCCAGCAGCTCGAAGTCAAGGTCCTGAAGTTCGACCGCGAGCGCAGCCGCGTGTCGCTCGGCCTCAAACAGCTCGGAGCCGATCCCTGGGTCGACCTGTCGCGGCGCTATCCGCGCAATACGCGTCTGTTCGGCAACGTCACGAACATCGCCGACTACGGCTGCTTCGTGGAAATCGAAGAGGGCGTCGAAGGACTCGTCCATGTATCGGAGATGGACTGGACCAACCGGAACGTGAATCCGCACAAGGTTGTCCAGATCGGCGACGAAGTCGAAATCATGGTGCTCGACATCGATGAAGACCGCCGGCGGATATCGCTCGGTCTCAAGCAATGCATGCCCAATCCGTGGACCGAGTTCGCTCAGAACCACAAGAAGGGCGACAGGATTTCAGGTCCCATCAAGTCGATCACGGATTTCGGCATCTTCATTGGCCTGCCGGGCGACATTGACGGGCTCGTGCATCTGTCCGACCTGTCCTGGGACGTGCCGGGCGAACAGGCCGTGCGCAATTATTCGAAAGGCGAGGAACTGGAGACGACGGTGCTCGCCATCGATCCGGAACGCGAACGCATCTCGCTCGGCGTGAAGCAACTCGGTCACGATCCGATGTCGTCCTTCGTGGCCCAGCATCCCAGGGGCAGCACGGTCAAGGGCGTGGTCGAGGAAGTCGACGCCAAGGCGGCATCCGTCCAGCTCGAAGGCGGCGTGATGGGCCAGTTGCGCGCGTCGGAGATTTCGCGCGACAGAGTCGAGGACGCCCGCATGGTGCTCAAGCCCGGGCAGGAGATCGAGGCGAGATTCACGGGCATCGACCGCAAGACGCGCGTGATCTCCCTGTCGATCAAGGCGAAGGAGGCTCAGGACGAAGCCCAGGCCATCCAGAGCTACAAGGCCGAAGAGAGCCGAACGGCGACTTCGACCACCCTCGGCGACCTGCTCAAGCAGCAGATGACCGACGATACCAGGAAACCCAAGGGAGACGATGCGGCCGCGTAGGACGGGAGTGCGGCCTGCGGCGATGCAGGCCGGTCGAGGCGTCCCGGGAGGTTTGTCGGGGAGCAGGCCCAGGCGATGACAAAGTCCGAATTGATCGAATCGATTGCGAGAAACCAGAAGCATTTGCCGGCCAAGGATGTCGAGCTTGCCGTAAAGCACATTCTCGAGTTGATGAGCGAGTCACTGGGCAACGGAAACCGAATCGAGATTCGCGGCTTCGGCAGCTTCTCATTGCATTACCGCCCGCCCAGAATGGGCCGCAACCCCAAGACCGGCGCTTCGGTGGCCCTCGCGGGCAAGCACGTGCCGCATTTCAAGCCCGGCAAGAACCTGCGCGAACGCGTCAACAACTCCCGACACGTTCGCGTGCGCAGTTAGGGCCGGGAATCCTTTACAATCGGGTGCAAGCCGCCCGAGTTGACTGGTGAAACATTGGTCACCCTGCGCCGAGCCATATACTTCCTCGTACTCCTGTTCCTTGTGCTCGTGGCGGTCGTGCTGGCCTACAGCAATCCCGACCCCGTTTCGCTGGACCTCGGCATCGCTAGGATCGACGGCGTGTCGCTATCGGTGGCTCTTGCCGGCGCGTTTGCCCTGGGCTGGTTGTTCGGTCTGATTTCGGCCGGCGCAGCGCTGCTGCGGATGATCGCTGACAGGCGCCGGCTGCGCCGGGAGATCAGGTTCGCCGAAGCCGAACTCGGCAGCCTCAGGGGCCTGCCGCTCCAAGATGCCGACTGAAGCCACATTTCTGCTGGCCGGCCTGCTGATCGTCTTTGCGGCCACCGGCTGGGCGTTCGCATGGTTCGGAGACCGGGACCGCGACGCCGAGCTACCGGCGCGCATCAACGCCGACTACATCAGGGGCCTCAATCTCGTACTGAACCGTCGCACGGACGAGGCGCTCGAACTTTTCCTGCAGATGGCCAAGGTCGACGACGAGACCCTCGAAACGCATTTTGCACTCGGTCATCTGTTCAGGCAGCGAGGGGAGATGGAGCGGGCGATCCGTGTCCACCAGAACCTGCTTGCGCGCCCCAGCCTGAGCCAGGCACAGCGCGACCAGGCGCTTTATGCCCTGGGGGAGGACTACCTCGGCGCCGGCCTCTTCGACCGCGCCGAAAGCCTCTTCAAGGATCTGACGGACAGCGATACGGTCGCAGGCACCGCCCTCGAACGGCTCGTCTACATCTACGAGCGTGAGCAGGAATGGGAGAAGGCGATCGATGCGCAGCGTCGGCTCGAGGCGCAGCGCGGCGAGAAATCGAGCCACGTCGCGCACTACTATTGCGAGCTTGCCGAGCGGGCCCGGCACGACGGCGATCTCGCTCGGGCACGCGATTACCTCAAGCACACCGTGCGCAGCGAGGCCGGCGCCCTCAGGGGCTCCCTGATTCGCGCGGCGATCGCCAAGGAAGAAGGCGACCATGCACAGGCCCTCGGCCTGTACGAACAGGTGCTCGACAGGGACAGCCGCTTCATGCCCGAGGTTCTGCCGGAACTCTTCGACTGCTATGCGCAGACACATGCAAGCGGGGAATTCGAGCAGTACATCGAGCGGCTCGTCGGCAGGGATCGTTCCACCGTCGGCAACATCGCGTATGCATCGATCATCGGCGACCTGTCAGGCTCGGAGGCCTTGCGTCGATGCGTCGAGGAGTTCGTATACGGAGACGAAACCCTCGCGCGGCTCGTCGACGTCGATTCCCTGCGTTCGGCGACCCCGGAACACAAGAGCCAGGCGCTGGAGCGGATTTCGAACGCGCTCCGAAATCTGGGGCTGGCAAGCGCACGCTACCGCTGTACGAACTGCGGATTCAGTACCCGGCGGTTCATATGGCATTGCCCGAGTTGCAAGCTCTGGGAAACGCTGCGCCCGATTCAGCGTTTTCAACTGGATTCGGTCATGGGTTAGGCGAATCTGCGCCAAAGCGCCGGATTGGAGTGCTGCCGGCTGAACGCGCGGTTACTAGCATTTCGACCTCAATCCACTTCGGAGAGAGGGCCATGAAACCCATTCGATTGTTCTTGCTTGCCGTAACGCTTTGCCTGCTCGGACCCGTAAACCTGCTGGCGGGCCCGGTCGACATCAACACCGCCGACGCGGACACACTCGCTGCGGAGCTGACCGGAGTCGGTCCGGTGCTCGCCGCCGCCATCGTGCGCGACCGTGAGGAGAACGGCCGCTACGCCTCGCCCGACGCGCTCACCCGGGTCAGCGGCGTCGGTCCGCGCATCGTCGAGATGAACAGGGAGAACATCCTGACCGGCGATACGGGCGGTTCGGAGGCGACCGGCGACGAAACCGGTTAGACGATTCCTGATCCGAGGCGCGCGCCGTGCCGGAACTCCCGGTTCGGCGCGCGTCCTGTCTTGGCCCTGCAATCCCGGTCTAAAGTATGATTCGGCACTCGTGCGACATGGAGCCACCCGATGCCGAGAATACGTACCGCGGTTTTCCCCGTAGCGGGCCGGGGAACCCGTTTCCTTCCCGCCACCAAGGCGCAACCGAAGGAAATGCTGCCGATCGTGGACAAGCCTCTGATCCAGTATGCGGTGGAAGAGGCGCTCGAGGCGGGTGCGCGGAAACTCGTATTCATCACGGGCGCGTCGAAGCGCGCCCTCGAGGATCATTTTGACGTCGACCCGGAACTCGAACGCGCCCTCGAGCAATCCGGCAAGACCGATCAGCTCGATGCGATCCGCAACATCGTACCGAGCGACGCGACCTGTCTGTTCGTGCGCCAGGGCCGCCCGCTCGGTCTAGGACATGCGGTCCTGTGCACTCGTGAGGCCGTCGGCGACGAACCCTTCTTCGTGCATCTTGCCGATGACCTCATCCACAGCGACGTGCCGTGCCTGAAGCAAATGGCCGATCACCACGCCGAACATGGCCATAGCGTCCTTGGCGTTGAAACGGTGCCGATGGATCAAACCCGCAATTACGGCGTGGTTGCCGTCGAGGACGAACCATCGGGCGCGCAGCGTGTCACGCGTATCGTCGAGAAACCGAAACCCGAAGACGCTCCGTCGAATCTCGCGGTGGTTGGCCGGTACATCCTGACGCCGGCGATCTACGACCACCTTGCGCGAACGGGCAAGGGCGCGGGCGGCGAGATTCAGCTCACGGATGCTATCGCGAATCTACTCGCGGATGAGCCCGTGCACGTGCTGCGGTTCTCCGGGCGGCGCTACGACTGCGGCAGCAAGATCGGTTATCTGCGGGCAACCGTGGAATACGCGCTCAGGCATCCGGAGCTCGGCGAGAACTTCCGAGCCTACCTGCAGGGTGTCTGGGAGCGCTGACCGTCCGACCTCGGCGTTCCGGGGAGTCGCACAAGCAGTCGCTTGAGACACGCGGTGAATACGTCCCTGTACGCTCCGCGCCCGCATCCCTGCGGGCGAGGGTCTCAAGCGACTGCTTGTGCGACTCCCCTTGCGGCTGTGCCGTGACCTGTGGCGTCGGTCGCCGGCGCTCAACGGGCTGACAGACGGGCGGCGAGAGCGCGTATCTCCGCGTTGTGCTCTCCGAGCCGGGGCGGGTAGCGCCGGTAACTCGGGCCCGTTCGGGAGAACTGTGCGGGCAGGGCGATCGAGCGCACGATGCCGATAAGCGGATGTTCGAGTTCGACGATCATCCCGCGAGCCAGGATGTGCTCGTCCGTGAGCGTTTGGTCGGGGAAATTGATCGGTCCGGCCGGGATGCCGGCGACGAGGAAGGCTTCGATCCAGTCGGCGGCGTCGCGTTTGGTGAGTATCGCTTCGAGCCGCGCGATGAGCTCGGCCCGGTTCACATTACGCCCGGCGTTCGTTTCGAACTTCGGGTCGCGCATCACGGTCGATTCGATATCCAGGATCCGGCAGAAGCGCTGCCACAGCCTCTGGTTTCCGACGGCGATGATCATCATCTTGTCGCGTGCCCGTATCGGCTGGTACGGGGTCACCGTGGGATGAGCGTTGCCGAGCCGCTCGGGTCGTTCGCCCGTCGCGAACCACGTGCCGCCGATATTGGCAAGCCAGCTCGTCTGGGCATCGACGAGCGCGACGTCGATGAACTGGCCGCGGGCCAGCCCGCCCTCGCGCCTGTCGCGCGCATAGAGGGCCGAGAGAATTGCGATCGTTGCGTAAATTCCGCCGCTGATGTCGGCCATCGGTGTGGGAAAGCGGCTCGGCCCGCCGTCCGGCGGACCCGTCAGCGCCATCAGGCCCGCTTCGCCCTGGGCGATGATGTCGTACCCGCCGCGATCGGCCTTGGGACCCGTGTGCCCGTAGCCGCTGATCGCTGCATAGATCAGGCGCTCGTTCATCGCCGCCAGCGTGTCCGGATCCAGGCTCGCTCGGCGTAATGAGCTCATGCGGGGATTGTTGGTCACGAACACGTCCGCCGTCTCGAGCAGACCGTGCAGCACCGCCAGATCGTCGCTTGCCTTGATATCGAGCTCGACGCTGCGCTTGTTGCGGTTGACGGAAAGGTAATAGGCGCTCTCGCCCTGGACGAAGGGCGGTCCCCAGGCGCGGGACTGGTCCCCGGTTTCCGGGCGTTCCACCTTGATGACGTCGGCGCCGAGATCGCCGAGCATCATCCCGCAATAGGGGCCGGCCAGCGCTTCGGTCATTTCCACGACACGGATGCCCTCGAGCGGCGACGGATTGTCCACGATCGCGCGATCCTTGTGATTTGAGCCGCGCGCCAGTATAAGCCTTGTTCCGTTCCGGAACCGCCTGGAGATTGCTCGTGAGAAACGTAGCCGTGCGCAACATTGAAAGGACCGACCTGAGCATTGTCGATGCGCTGGGCGAACTGGGCGTTGCGACCGTACACGAAGCGCAGGGCCGTACCGGCCTCATGCGGACGCAGATGCGGCCGATCTATTCCGGCGCCCGCGTTGCCGGCAACGCCGTGACCGCGCTCGCGCATCCCGGCGACAACTGGATGCTGCACGTCGTGGTCGAACTGGCGCAGCCCGGCGACATCGTCGTGGTGGCGTTGAGTTCGCCGAACACCGACGGAATGTTCGGAGACCTGCTTGCGACGTCCTACAAGGCACATGGCATCCGGGCGCTCGTCATCGATGCGGGCTGCCGGGACGTCAGGGACCTGACGGAAATGCAGTTTCCCGTCTGGAGCCGGGCCATCTCCGCAAAGGGCACGGTCAAGGAAACCGTGGGATCCGCCAATGTGCCCGTGGTCTGCGCCGGCGCCCTCGTCGCGCCCGGCGATGTCATCGTCGCCGACGACGATGGCGTCGTTGTCGTGCCGAGAGCCGGTGCCGAGCGGACGCTCGAAGCCGCACGAGCCCGCGAGGCGAACGAAGTCGACAAGCGCGAGCGGCTGGCCGCCGGAGAGCCCGGGCTCGACATGTACGACATGCGTGCACCGCTTGCCGAGGCCGGCCTCGTTTACGTTGACACGTTGAATGAGCCGCCGGACTGAACGACCGAAGAATCGCTTCCGCTGACACGGCGACCCTATGGGCCAGCGGGCTGTTGATCGCCGCCGCCGCGACGGCGCTGTTGCGCTACCGCGGGCTCCCCGACGCCGCCGGCTGCTAGACTGCTCGTTTACGAAACGATCGAACGGTCTGAAGGGGAGCGCGGCATGTTCCGAATAACGTCCACGCAGTCGAACGTTGACCGAATCCTGGCTTATCCTGCCGGCGCGGCGCTACTCGCGGTCACGTCGGTCGCCGCAGCACAGACTCCCGTCGCTGATGGCGACTGGCCGTACTTCAGCCTGGATCTCGCCGGCACGCGTTTCTCGCCGCTGACCGAAATCGATGCCGAAAACGTCGGCGATCTTGCCGAGGCGTGGTCGATTCCCGTCGCGCGATCGGCCACGGATGACGACGACGCTCCGGGCCCGTCGGGCAATCCGCAGGTAACGCCGATCGTCGTCGACGGGATCATGTATCTGCCCGTGCGCGGTCACGAAGTTCTCGCCCTCGACGCGGCCACGGGTGAGGAAATCTGGCGCAGCGACCTCGAGGCGCCGTTCGGCACGGACGCGCGCGGCGTCGCGTACTGGCCGGGCGATGAAGAACTCGATCCGCGCATCCTCGTCATGGCGGGACCGACCCTGATCGCTCTCGACGCCGCGACCGGGGAGCCGGCCGCCGGGTTCGGCCGCAACGGCGTCGCCCAGGTGACCGTGCCCTGGCGCGGCGTGCCGCTGGTCTACGATAACGTCGCGATTCTCGGTGCCTACCCCGGCGAAATGAATCGCGGCATGCCCGGCGACACGCGGGCGTTCGACGTGCGAACCGGTGAACTGGTCTGGAGCTTCCATACCGTGCCTCTGCCCGGCGAAGCGGGCCACGAGACCTGGCTCGACGAGGGATGGCGAAACCGCTCGGGCGTGAATGTCTGGGCCTACTACATGACGGCCGACGCAGACCGCGGGCTCGTCTACATGCCCGTCTCGAGCGCAGCGGGCAACTACTGGGGCGGGGACCGCCCCGGCGACAATCTGTTCAGCAATTCGATCGTTGCCGTTGACGCTGCGACGGGCGAGTACCGGTGGCACTTCCAGACCGTGCACCATGATCTGTGGGACTTCGATCTGCCGAACCCGCCCGTGCTCGTCGATATCGAGCGTGACGGACGCGCCGTGCCGGCGCTTGCCTCGGTCGGCAAGACGGCCTGGGTCTACATTCTGAACCGGGAGTCCGGCGAGCCCGTCTTCGGAGTGGAGGAACGTCCCGTGCCCATCGGCAGCGTGCCCGACGAGTGGTATTCGCCGACGCAGCCGTTTCCGGTCAAGCCCGCCGAACCCGTCTCAAGGGTCGCGTTCGACCGGGAACTCGATATGGTGCGGCCGGAGGACACGACTCCACAGCATGCGGCGGCCTGCGAGGAACTATGGGAGCGCAGCGGCGGTTTCATCAACGTCGGACCCTATACGCCGTTCGGGTTTCACGCGGAGGGCGCGGCGCCGCGCAGCACGCTGCAACTCCCGGGTGCTGGCGGAGGCGTCAACTGGGGTGGCGTCGCCACCGATCCGACGCGCGGTCTCCTCTTCATGCACGCCAACGATTCATCGCTGGTCGGCTGGATCGAGGCCAAGCGGCCGGGAGAGAACTACGGTAACGGAACCGACGGTTCGACGATTCCGTACGACCGCGGCAGCGTGGACGGCGCGGGACCGTATTTCAGCTTCAGCGCTCCGCTCATCGGCGCCGACGGCGAACGGCTCGGCTCGCTGCCCTGTTACCGGCCGCCATGGTCACGACTCGTCGCAATCGATGCGAACTCCGGCGAGGTGGTCTGGGAGACGACGCTCGGCATCACCGAAGGTTTACCGCCCGAGCGGCAGCTCACGGGCAGCATCGGCAGCGCCGGACCAAGCGTCACGGCGGGCGGGCTGGTTTTCGTCGGTGCGACGCGCGACCGCCGCTTCAGGGCTTTCGATGCCTCGACCGGCGAGCAACTCTGGGAGGCCGTTCTCGACGCCAGCGTCAATGCGAACCCGTTGATCTACCTCGGTAACGACGGCCGGCAGTATGTCGCCGCCGTCGCCGGCGACACGCTGGTCTCGTTCGCTTTGCGCTAGTCGTCGTCGGAGTCGATTCCCAGGGCTTCTTCGGCTTCCGCGCGCGATCCGTAGCCCATTTCGATCCACTCGGGCCATTCTTCGATGCGCTGTTCGGCCGCGCAACCGCCGTCGCTCGGGTCGTAAAGCGTTCCGTCTTCCGTGATGAGCAGCCCGATCGCTCCGCCGGGACGCCCGTCGCGCAGGGGACAATAGACGAGTGTGACGCGATCTCCCGGTTGCAGCGTGAACCCCGTCATGGGCGGATCGAGTTCCAGGAGGCGAGGGGGCGCCGAGCCTTCGAGCCCCCATTGCGTTCCTTCGTCGTCCTCAACGTAAAGCAGCACGTGCGGGCTGTTGAACCCCCAGCGGACGACGTTGGCCTCCATCACGATTTCGCGTGAGCGATCGAACATGGAAAAGCTGTGGTGCGCGTTCGCGAAATCGTTCCAGGCGGTGAGCGCGAGCAACGGCAGGGCCAGAATCGGCAGTCTTTTCATTTTCGAACTCCTATTGCACCTGCTCACTGAAAATCGGGTTGCGTTCCTGGCCAGGCAGGTCGACCGGCAGGTCAGGCGTGTAGCGCGGGCCGCGAATGTCGAAATAGCCTTCGTCTCCGGGAAGCAGGAACTGCGTTCTTCCGTCTTCGGTGAGGTAGGTATTGCGATTGCTGTCGCATTCCCAGTGCCGGATCCGGAAGCCGAGTTCTTCGAGCTCGGTGCGGCGCCGGTAGGTATAGGTCAGGGTCAGTGGTTCGACCAGTGAGAGTTCATCGTAGAACGTGACATTGACGACGAGGCGCTGGTTGCCGTTCGGAAAGCTCTCGAGACGCCAGACCTCGACGCTTTCAAGCTGGTTGCTCGTGGGGGGCAGTCCCCGGAACCAGTCGTTCGGATAAATGTCGACGGTGTGGACGATCAGCATGTCGTCCGCCCAGAACCCTATTGCGTCGCCGATGGCAAAGTGAGTCCCGTCAATGTTCTTGTGCTCCTGGTCGATGAAGATGCGCCGGCTTTCGTTGGCAAGGTCGTTGAGCTGCCAGGCCTGGTCGGGGGTGTTTACGAATTCGCGGACATACGGTTCCATGAGAAAGCGCGGGTAGCCCGCGGGCTCGCATGTCGTCAGGCGGTCATAGGCCTGTTCGCCGTTTTCCTCGATCAGGTCCAGGCGCATCTGGAACGCCGCTTCGTATTCCGGAGTGAGAATGCCTTCGATGATTTCTCCGTCTTCAAGGAAAACGGTTCTGGACCCGTTTCCGTCTGCGGACCAGAGCCCCGTCCACTTCGGTACGGACTCGTAAGTGTGTCGTGTGCCGCCCCGGTGCGCGTTCAGGAGGAACTGGTAGTGCGCCTCCGAGCTGCTGAACTCCCGCGGTGGAGCCATCGGTTCGGGAATACCCGGATTCTGTGCCAGAGCGGTTGCCGAGCCCGCGAAGAGCCACAGGCTCGAGCCCAGGAGCAATGCCAGCTTCGAACAGGTCATGGAGCCCTCCTCACCAGGCGCCCATCCACGGGGATCAGCACCAGGGGATTTCTGATTCTTCTCATATTTCATGATGGCGCATTCGGCCACGGGAGGCTAGTCGGGCCGTTCGAGTTGGGGATAGTCGATGCCGAGCTGCTCGAGATAGGTCTCGAACCGGGAAGGATCGTAATAGAAGGCCTCGAGCCGCTCCCTGAACTCGGCCATCGTGGCCCGGTTCTTCTCGATCGCCGGGGAATCGTCGGGACCGATTAAGGGTTCGTAGGTGAACTCCATCGACTGTTCCTCGCGAAAATACCGCCAGGCTTCGTCGACGAGATCGGGATCCTGCAGTAGATCCAGTGCGGTGGCGGCAATAACCTTCGCGCCGGCGGTCGCCCCCTTGTGGGCGATTGGCGTGGCCATGGCCATCGCGCTCGACCAATGGTGGAACTGCAGGCCTCGCAGGTTCGACGGGAATCGAAGGTTGACGGTTGGCACATTCCAGGCGATGTCGCCGATGTCGTCGGAGCCCCCCGAGACGGGTTCTTCGGGCGGTTCGCCAAGCCCTTCGAGTTCGGTGGCAAGTCCCTCGGGCTCGTCGGCGCCCATGAGCTCCTGCAGGGCAACGGCGAATCGCTGATCGTCGTCGGACCACTCGGGCAGGCCGACGGCCCGGATGTTCTCGTCCATCGCGACGGCGATTGGCTTATTGAAGTGGCGCGGCCAGGCGGCGCCGACGATCCGGCGGGTCAGCGTCGTATCTGTCATCATCGCGGCGCCGTGGGCGATCCGGTCGAGCGTATCGAAGTTCTCGCGGATCAGGTCGGGAGTGATTTCCCGGACGAAATACCACACGGTGGCGCTCGACGGCACGACGTTGGGCTGGTCGCCGCCGTTGACGATGACATAGTGCGATCGCTGCAACGGTCGCAGATGTTCGCGGCGGAAGTTCCAGGCGATGTTCGTGAGTTCGACGGCATCCAGCGCGCTGCGGCCCCGCCAGGGATCGCCCGCGCCATGGGCGGCGACACCTTCGAACGAGTATTCGACCGACACGAGGCCGGTTCCCGGCGCCATGCCCCAGCTCGTGACGAGGTTGTTCCCGACGTGCGTGAAGAGAACGGCGTCGACGCCTTCAAAGAGGCCGTCGCGAGCGAACCATGCCTTGGCGGCCAACAGCTCTTCGGCCACTCCCGGCCACAAAACGAGCGTGCCGGACAGTCCTTCGCGTTCCATGATCGCCTTTACCGCCAGCGCGGCGGTGACATTGACGGCCTGGCCCGAGTTGTGGCCCTCGCCGTGTCCCGGCGCGCCTTCGATCATCGGTTCGCGGTAGGCGACGCCCGGCACCTGCGACGATCTTGGAATACCGTCGACGTCCGAACCGAGGGCGATCACGGGCCGGCCCGATCCCCAGGTGGCCCACCAGGCCGACGGCATGCCGGAAACGCCCTGCTCGACGGTGAACCCGTTCTCTTCGAGGATTTCCGTCAGGTAGCGCTGCGTTTCGAACTCCTGAAACCCGAGTTCGGCGAAGGAGAAGAGGCTGTCGACGATCTCCTGTGTGAGCTTCGCCATTTCGTCGACACGTTCCGCCGCTTCCGCCTTCAAACCCGTCAACTTCGGCGCCGGTACGACTTCCGAACCGCTTTCTTGAGCTGGCGCAAGCCGGCTCACCGCCAACAGTGACAATGCAAGGCAAATCGCGAGTTGTTTCATGATGTTCTCCTGGCGGCAGGCTGCCGGCAGCCTGCTCGGCAATCCTGGAACTTACGGTGACGCATGGTGCTAGTATGCGGTGCCATGAGCATGACGCCAACCGAATGGCTCGACGGCTATCGCAAGGCCTGGATCGACCGTAACCCCGACGCGGCGGCGGCGCTCTTTACCGAGGACGCGACTTACGCCGAACAGCCGTACCAAAGCGCTTTCGCCGGCCGGGACGGAATCCGCGCGTATTGGTCGCGGGTAACCGGGCAACAGGCCAACGTCGAGATGCGTTACGGCACGCCGATCACCGTCGGCGGCCGCACGGTCGTGGAGTGGTGGACGACGCTGACGAATGACGGTGCGCCGATCACGCTCGCGGGCGCATTCATTCTCGACTTCGATGCATCCGGGCTCTGCCGCGGTCTGCGCGAATACTGGCACTTCGTCGAAGGGACGCAACAACCGCGGAGCGGCTGGGGGGAGTGACAGCGCGGTCCTAGCGATCGGAATCGCCGTCCATCCAGCCCGGCGCGAGCGTCACCTGATCCCAATGCTCGGCCATCTTGCCGTCGCGTATGCGCACGGTCTCGAAAGCGAACGCCTCGTATGTTCTGTCGGGATCGTCGGGATCGGTCATCTCACCGCGATAGATCGCAGTCACGAGGTCGTCTTCGGCCATGACGAGGACGGGATTGCGCAGCGGGATGCCGCCGAGGTCGACGATGCGGATGCCGCGGCGCTCGGCTTCCTCAAAGCCCTCGATCCAGGCCTGCCGGCCGGACGCGCCCGTAAAGTCGTCCATCCTTAGCAGCCGCGGATTGTGCTGAATGTAGTCCTCGGTCATGAACCGTTCGGCTCGCTCCTGTCGAGGGCCTTCGTAGCTGAAGAAGTCGAGCAGGATCTGCTTGTTCGCGTCGAGTTCCGCCTGGCTCGGTCTGCCCGGTCCGGCGTCCGGGCGTCCGGCGATGGCGAATACAGCGACGGCAGAAGCCACAACGGCGATCGCCCAGGCAGCGCGCTCGGAATTACGCATGATCGGCCACCTCTTCGTCATCTGGACGCGTCATCGAACGCGGCCAGCACTTCGGCCAGCAATGCCCAGCGATCGAAGCCCTGGGCGCCGTAGTCGAGCCCGCGCCTGACGATTACCAGATCGTGCGACGGCACGATCAGCGTGTACTGGCCGCGATTGCCGGAAGTGGAATAGGCATCGGCCGGCACTTCATCCTTGCGGTCGTCCGGTACGAGCCAGAACTGCCCGCCATAGAAATTGCCCAGTTCCGCGAGCGCAGGGGCCGGTGTACGCACGAATTCGATCCAGTCCTCCGAGATCAGCCGCTCGCCGTCCCAGACGCCGTCATTGAGATAGAGCAGACCGAAGCGGGCAAGGTCGCGAGCGTTGGTGTAGACCTGACTGCTCAGTATGAAATCGCCGAAGCGGTCCATGCTGACGAGCGTGTTGCGCATGCCGATCCGGTCGAGCAACGCCCGGCGCGGGAACTCGTGATACGTCTTCTCGTCGCCGAGTACCAGTTTCATCGCGTAGACCGCTCTGAGCGTGTCGTAGTTCTCGTAGTCCCAGTAAGTCCCGGGCTCGCGGATCGCCGCGCCGTGCCGAAGCTGGCGCACGGAACTGGCCCCGATCCAGTAGGACATTCCGGACCCGGTCGCATATTCGAGTGAGGCATTGTCGATTGGATACAGGCCGCTCGACATGTTGAGCGCGTGGCGCAGCGTGATCCTGGAACGCGGGTCGTGGCCGGCCGCGCCGACTTCGGGAAGCCAATCGATATCGAGGGGCGCATCGAGCGACAGGCGGCCAGCGTCCACGAGCATGCCGATCAATGTCGAAGCGATGCTCTTGGCCGTCGACCAGGTGCGCGTGCGCGTGCTCATGTCCACGCCCGGTGCGTAACGCTCGTGGATGATCCTGCCGTCGTGCACGATCAGCAGGCTCAGCGTGACCTGTTCGTCCGACTCGCGATCGAATGCCCGGTTCGAGGCGGCTTGGAGTTTCGCCGCATCGATGTGCGGCGGCAGGTCAGCGGACTCGACCAGGTCGCCGTTAGGCCAGGGGATCGTCGCCGGATCGTCTTCCGGAGGGGGCATGTCGATCTTCGGCAGGCCGTCGATATCCTCGAACGTCTGGTCCGGCGCCATCACGACGCAGCCGACGCCTTCGCGGAAAGCCGCCCGAATCGGCGGCGCCACATCGTCGGCGCCGATGGCGACGGCACGGCGGTCCCGGTCGACGACGTAGTCGCCGCCTTCCGCGGTACCGACTGGGTCCGCAAGGAACGCGAGCTCCTGCTCGAAAACCTGCTCGAGCGTGCGGTTCGACGTGAACAGTCCGTTGCACATGAATACCGCCTGCTGGCCGCGCCGGACGATTTCGCGATTGAACTGCCAGTAGTCGTAGGTTTCCTGCTGCTGCGCATGAGCCGGAATCGTCCAGCACGGCGCTGCGGAAGCGATCAGTGCGAGCAGGCAGAGCTTGATGGACCGTTTCATGTTGTTGCCCCCGGTGTCAGGTGTGGATACCGCCCTGTAACGCGACGGTGGCCAGGCTTTTTCTCGATGCGGTTCGTCGTGACCGATGTTACTGGCCGGCAAACGCAGGCGCCAGATCGGTCACAGCCCGCGTGCTATGATCCGCCGACGCGTCAGCGCGACGAAGGGTCACGGAATGCGCTTGCTCCCTGGCATGCTGAGCCGGCGCCGGCTCCTGTTCGACAGCGCCGCTGCCGCCGTTGCCGTTGCCGCGCTGAGGTACGATCGCGTGTCCGCTGCCGACCTCCCGACCCGGATTACCGCCTTGTCCGCTTCCCAGCTCTCCGACGCGATTCGGAACGGGCAGGTGAGCTGTGTCGAGACGATGCAGGCGTATCTGGAGCGAATCCAGCGGCTGAATCCCGTCCACAACGCGATCGTCAGCATGCTTGACGACGACGTCTGCCTTGCACGGGCAGAGCGCGCCGACGACGAGCTCGCGAGCGGCAGCTATCGCGGCTGGTTGCACGGTATCCCGCACGCCGTGAAGGATCTTGCAGACGCCAGGGGATTGCCGACGAGCAACGGCTCGCCGATCTTCGCGGGCGCCATGCCGGACGCCGACGACCTGCACATTGCCCGCATTCGCGAGGCCGGCGCGATCTTCATCGGCAAGACGAACGTGCCCGAGTTCGGCATGGGTTCACAGTCGTACAACACGGTGTTCGGCGTCACGCGCAACGCTTACGATGCGGAACTCACGGCCGGCGGCAGCAGCGGCGGCGCCGCGGTCGGCATGGCGACGCAGATGCTGCCGACCGCCGACGGCAGCGACATGATGGGCTCGCTGCGCAATCCCGCCGCATTCAACAACGTCATCGGCTTTCGCCCGAGCCAGGGCCGCGTGCCGCGCACACCGGACGATCTGTTCTACAACCAACTGTCGACGAACGGCCCGATGGGGCGCAACGTCGGCGACACGATCCGGCTGTTCGGTACGATGGCCGGTTTCGATCCGCGAGCGCCCATGATGATGCGCGACGAGCTGGCCGGTTACGGCAGCTATCGGCCGGCGGCGCTCGCCGGTTTGCGCATCGGCTGGCTGGGCGACCTCGATGGCCACCTCGCGATGGAACCCGGTGTCGCGGAGCTTTGCGAGCAGGCGCTGCGCGAGCTCGAATCGCACGGTGTACGGTCCGAGAATCTGTTGCCGGATTTCGACATGGATCGCTTGTGGCGTACCTGGGTCACGCTGCGGCACTGGTCGCACGCGGGACGCCAGCCGATGCTCGAGGATCCCGCCCAGCGGCAACTGCTGAAGCCCGAAATGATCTTCGAGATCGAGGGCAGTCTCGGGCTGTCCGCCGCCGACATTCACGAGGCGTCCGTCTCGCGCGCGCAGTGGTACACGACCCTGCACGCGCTGTTCGAACGCTTCGATCTGCTCGCGATACCGAGCGCGCAGGTGTTTCCGTTTCCCGCCAGCGTGCATTGGCCGCGCGAAATCGCCGGGCGGACGATGGATACCTATCATCGCTGGATGGAGGTCGTGATCGGCGCCTCGCTCGCCGGAACGCCGGCCGTCAACGTACCGGTCGGATTCGATGCGCGCGGCCGGCCCATGGGGATGCAGCTAATCGGTCCCTACGGCAGCGACCAGGCTGTACTGGAAGCCGCGCTCGCCTATGAACTCGTGACCGAACACCTGGAGCGGCGACCACCGGGTATCGATTGACTGCGCGATCTGCCGGCCGCCCGGATCGGGGCCCGCAGTTCCGCAAACCGTCCGCATCGCCGTCACTGCCCCTGGATCAGTCCCTCCTTGCCGGCCCAGGCGAGTGTTTCGTCGAGCCCGCGCTCGAACAGGTCGAAGATCTCGTCGACCTGTTCCTCCGTCACGATGTACGGTGGACAGACGGCCACGGCGTCGCCGATCGCACGCACGATGAGCCCGTTGTCCTGGCATGAGCCCATGCACTTCGCGCCGACCCCGTGCTTGGGATCGAACGATGTTTTCGATGCCTTGTTCGCGACTAGTTCGACGGCGCCGACGAGCCCGATGCCGCGTGCCTCGCCGACGAGCGGATGCTCGCCGAGCGCCGCGAGCCGTGTCTGGAACCTCGGGGTGACCGCGCGGACGTGATCGTAGAGCTTGCGTTCTTCGTAGATCTCGAGCGTGCGCAGCGCAACGGCTGCCGAGACCGGATGGCCGGAGTAGGTGAATCCATGCCCGAACAGGCCCACTTCGCCGCTCGGCGCGACCATCGGTTCGTAAAGGAATTCAGGCAGGATCACGGCGCTGATCGGCAGGTACGCCGACGACAGGGCCTTGGCTACCGTGATCGACGTCGGTCGCATATTGAACGTCTGCGCTCCCCAGGGATTCCCAGTCCGGCCGAAACCGCAAATGACCTCGTCGTCGATGAGCAGGATGTCGTACTTCTCGAGTACGGCCTGGATCTTCCTGAAGTAGCCCTCGGGCGGCAGCAGAACGCCGCCGACACCCATGAGCGGCTCCGCGATGAAGGCGCCGACGGTCTCCGGATCCTCGTCGAGAATGAGCTTCTCGAGGTTCCCGGCAAGCCGCGTCGAGTACTGCTCTTCCGTCTCGCCGGGTTCGGCAAATCGGTAAAAGTGCGGGCAGTCGGTGTGCCGGATGAAGTCGAACGGCACGTCGAAATGCTTGTGAAACGGCGGCAGGCCGGTCAGCCCCGCGGTTGCCAGCGTCGTTCCGTGGTAGGCCTTCTGCCGAGCGATGATCTTTTTCTTCTTCGGTTTCCCGATCGCATTGTGGTAGTACCAGACGAGTTTGATCTGCGTGTCGTTCGCGTCGGAGCCCGAGTTGCCGTAGAAGACGCGTGACGCATCGAACGGCGCCATCGCAGCGAGCTTCTCGGCGAGCAATATGCCCGGCTCATGGCTCTTGCCGGCGAACAGGTGCGTGAACGACAGCTTTTTCGTCTGCTCCCGCGCCGTCTGCGCGAGCTCCTCGTCGCCATAACCGAGCGTCGTGCACCAGAGCCCCCCCATGCCCTCGATGTAGCGCTTGCCGTGGTTGTCCCAGATGTGGATGCCTTCGCCGCGCGACAGCACGAGCGGGTCCGCGTGCTGCATCGCGGCGAGGTTCGTGTTCGGGTGGAAGACGTGTGTACGGTCGAGTGTTGCGAGGTTTGTCACTGCGGTGGGACTCCGGGAAGGGCAGGGCGTGAAGGATACTTTGGGCCATGGACGGTCAGTCGCGCCGACCACGTGCAGCAAGAGTTAAGGTAACGCATAAATTTAATGACTTAAACCCATGCTTTATAAGGACAATATAAGCCACGAACGTGGAGAGTTGGCTCCCCGGGCCGGACTCGAACCAGCGACAAGTCGGTTAACAGCCGACTGCTCTACCAACTGAGCTACCGGGGAACCGGAATTGGCGAGCGCATTGTCCGGGAAGGGTAAAGGCAAGTCAAGCGACTTGAGCGGAATTTCCCATTTTTTCAGGAGCTTAGCGAAACACGGCTAGCCGGCGTCGGCAGTTCAGGATGCCGCGAATTCCGCGATTCTGTCGATTGCGGCATCGAGCGTCTCGAGCGATGCGGCGTATGAAATGCGTACGTGGCCCCGGCCGCCGAACGCGGAACCCGGCACCAGCGCTACTCCGGTCTCGTCGAGCAGCCGCTCGCAGAGCGCCACGTCGTCCTCCAGACCTTTCGTCCCGATGAGGGTTTCGACGTTCGGGAAGACGTAAAAGGCGCCCTGGCCCGGCAGGCATTCGACGCCGTCGATCATATTCAATCGCGCCACGACGCGGGCGTGGCGTTGTTTGAATGCGGCGCGGGTATCGCGCAGGAAAGTGCGGTCACCGCCGAGCGCGGCGCAGGCGGCGGCCTGCGAGACGGAGCAGGCGTTTGTCGTGCTTTGGCTCTGAATCGTCTTCATCGCCCCGATGACCGCATCCGGACCCGCCGCGTAACCGATGCGCCAGCCGCTCATCGCGTAGCCCTTGGACACTCCGTTGACCGTGACTGTGCGATCGCGCAGGCGCCGGCAGGCCGACGCAAAGCTTGTGAACGGTTCATCGTGCCAGCAGATGTGTTCGTAGATTTCGTCGGCAAGGACCAGCACGCGCGGATGTTGATGCAGCACTTCGCCCAGCTCGGCCAGGTCGGCGCGCGAATGGACCGCGCCCGTCGGATTGCAGGGGTTGTTGAGAATCACGAGCCGCGTCTGCTCCGTAATCGCGGCGGCAAGCTGTTCGGGTCGCATCAGGAACCCATGTGCCGGGGACGTCTGCACAATGACGGGTTCGGCGTCCGCGAGCCGCACCATGGCCGGATACGACACCCAGTACGGCGCCGGGATGATGACCTCGTCGCCCGGGTCGAGCAGCGCCTGGCAGGCGTTGTAGCACGACTGCTTGGCGCCGTTGGAGACGATGATCTGCTCCGGCCGGTAGTCGAGTCCGTTGTCGCGCGCGAACTTGCCGACGATCGCCGTCTTCAGCGCACCGGAACCGTCGATCGCCGTGTATTTCGTTTCGCCGCGGGCAATGGCTTCGACCGCGGCCGCCTTGACATGCTCCGGAGTGTCGAAATCGGGCTCGCCGGCGCTCAGGCTGATGATCTCCCGGCCCTGCTCCTTCAGGCGAAGTGCCCTGGCCGTAATGCTGACGGTGGCCGACGGCCGGATACGCAGCAGCCTGCGCGCGAGGCGGGTAGTCAAGACGGGCTGACCTTTCAAAGACTCAGGCGGAGTCACATAATCTTACGTTCCGAACACCGTAGCTCCAAGCGACTCCGGGCAAGGCAATGGCGCACAGACCGTTTGAACTGGTCGCGGACTTCAAGCCGGGCGGGGACCAGCCGCAGGCCATCGCGGGCCTGGTGGCAGGCATCCGGGACGGCCTGAGCCAGCAGGTGCTGCTCGGCGTTACGGGTTCGGGCAAGACCTACACGATGGCGAACGTCGTCAACACCGTGCAGCGCCCGACGCTGATCCTCGCGCACAATAAGACGCTTGCCGCCCAGCTCTACGGCGAAATGCGGGAGTTTTTTCCGAACAACGCCGTCGAGTACTTCGTGTCGTATTACGACTATTACCAGCCGGAGGCCTATCTGCCGACGACCGACACGTACATCGAGAAGGACGCATCGATCAACAACCACATCGAGCAGATGCGGCTGTCGGCGACCAAGGCGCTGCTCGAACGCCGCGACGTCGTCATCGTCGCGACGGTGTCCGCGATCTACGGTCTCGGCGACCCCGAGGCCTACCATGGGATGGTGCTGCACCTGGTTCGCGGCCATACCATCAATCAGCGGGATCTGCTGAGGCGACTGGCGGAGCTGCAGTACACGCGCAATCCGCTCGATCTGAGCCGCGGCACGTTTCGCGTGCGCGGCGATGTCCTCGACATCTTCCCGGCGGAGTCCGAGCGCGATGCCGTGCGCGTCGAGCTTTTCGACGACGAAATCGAGACCATCAGCCTTTTCGACCCGTTGACCGGCGAGGTTCTGCGACGAACTCCGCGCATCACGATCTATCCGAAGACCCATTACGTCACGCCGCGCGCGACGCTTGTCGGCGCCGTCGAGCAGATCCGCGAGGAACTCGCATTGCGGCTCAGCGAGCTGCGCAAGGCCGACAAGCTCGTCGAAGCGCAGCGCCTGGAGCAGCGCACGCGCTTCGACATGGAAATGATCCTCGAGGTCGGCTACTGCACGGGAATCGAAAACTACTCGCGCTACCTGTCGGGTCGCAGGGCAGGGCAACCGCCGCCGTGCCTGTTCGACTATCTGCCCGACGATGCGCTGCTCTTCGTCGACGAAAGCCACGCCACCATCCCGCAGCTCGGCGGCATGTACCGGGGCGACCGCTCGCGCAAGGAAACGCTCGTCGAGTACGGCTTTCGTCTGCCGTCGGCCCTCGACAACCGTCCGCTGCGCTTCGACGAGTACGAAGTCACGGCGCCGCAGGCGATATTCGTTTCCGCGACGCCCGGCCGCTATGAGGCGGAGCGCTGCGGGGACGTCGTCGAGCAGGTCGTGCGTCCCACCGGCCTCGTCGATCCCGAGGTCGAGGTTCGCCCCGCCGGTACGCAGGTCGACGATGTGCTTTCGGAAATCAACATACGGGTCGAACACGCCGAACGTGTCCTGATCACGACGCTGACCAAGCGCATGGCCGAGGACCTGACCGACTATCTGGCCGAACACGGCATCCGCGTGCGTTACCTGCATTCGGACATCGAAACGGTCGAGCGCACGGAGATCATCCGCGACCTGCGTCTGGGCGAGTTCGACGTGCTCGTCGGCATCAACCTGCTGCGCGAGGGGCTCGACATGCCCGAGGTCTCGCTCGTCGCGATCTTCGATGCCGACAAGGAAGGCTTTCTGAGGTCCGAAGGATCGCTGATCCAGACGATCGGCCGGGCGGCGCGCAATGTCCGGGGCAAGGCCATCCTCTATGCCGACGATGTGACTGGATCGATGCAGCGCGCGATCGATGAAACGAACCGGCGCCGCAACAAGCAACTGCGCTACAACAGCGACCACGACATCGAGCCGCGAACGATCGTCAAGGGCATCCAGGACATCATGGAAGGCGCCCGAGCCGCGGCACGGCCGCGGCGGCGGGACCGGTCTCGCGGCCCCCGAGGCGATGCGGCGGGGCTCACGCCCGAGCAGGCCCTGTCCCGAATCGGCGACCTCGAAAAGCGCATGTACGCACACGCGCGCGATCTCGAGTTCGAGAAGGCGGCGAAGCTGCGCGATGCCATCGAGGCGCTGCGGCGCGACGGCATCGGATTGCCTGAACGGGCGGCGGGATAGGCTTGCGACAGCCAGTGGCCCGACCGGCCTGGCCGGTTGATTCGTGACCCGAACACGGCATGCTGCATGCACCGTGCGAGTGCAAACGTCGGCCTGTGATACCGCGTTGCGGCTCGCGCCGGTTCTCGGGTATCGTTGCGCCTCTTCAGGCGCGTAGCTCAGTGGTAGAGCACCACCTTGACATGGTGGGGGTCGTTGGTTCAATCCCAATCGCGCCTACCAGCTTTCCGTTGCCGGCGCGGTTGCGAAACCGCGACGGTGTAGACTCGGGTCAACCGAAACAACAAGCTCGACAAGGGGGAGCAAACCATGTGCGATGAACGTACGGTCAGGGAATCCAACAAGTATCTGGACAGTCGAAACGAGCTGACGCGGCGCGAGTTCGGTGCGCTGTCGGCGGGAACCGGGCTTGCGATGCTGTTGCCGAGGGCTGCGGATGCGCAGGACGTCACCGAGCGGGATGTCGAGATCGAGACGCCCGACGGCATCGCGGACTGCTATTTCGTGCATCCCGCTGCCGGCGCCCATGCGGGCGTCCTGGTCTGGCCCGATATTCTGGGCCTGCGTCCGGCGTTCCGGCAGATGGGGCGGCGGCTCGCGGAGTCCGGCTACTCGGTGCTCGTGGTCAATCCCTTCTACCGTTCGGCGCGCGCCCCGGTCGTCCCGGAAGGCGCGAGCTTCCAGGACGAGTCCGTCAGGAACACGGTATTTCCCCTGGCGAGACAACTGAACGCC
>JAJDVG010000050.1 GCA_022826245.1 Gammaproteobacteria bacterium | reverse complement strand
TGAGACCCTCGCGCGCAGGGATGCGCGCGCGGAGCGTACAGGGATGTATTCACCGCGTGTCTCAAGCGGCCGCTGGTGCAACTCCCCGCCAACAAAGGGAGAAGCCGTGACTACATCAACGAGAGGACAAGCCGACCCACCGGCGCCGCTCGATCTGAGCGAGAAGGGCTTGAGCCACGGTCAGGTGACCTCGCTCGACCGCCGCCTGTTCATGAAATTCACCGCCTTCGGCGCATGCCGCGACGCCCGGGCCGCGGCGGACGCGCTCTCCGCCGCCGGCATCGCGGGCGCACTATATGTCGACGCGAACGACCCCGCGGGCATCGCAGTCATCGCGGCCCACGAAGATCCCGGTTACTTCGTCGACGACCTCAGGCAGGTGTTCCACGCCGCGCCATTCCGCGATCTCGTGCACAAACCCGAGTTCGACATGCTCGGCCGCAGCTACTCGATCGGTTACGAGCCGGATCTCGAAGACACGCTGCTGATCAAGCCGCGGCAGAAACTCCTGAACCCCGAATTCGCCTGGGCGGTCTGGTATCCGTTGCAGCGGTCGAAGAAGTTCCAGACGCTCCCGGCCGACCACCAGCGGCGCATTCTCGCCGAGCACGGGACACTCGCGAAACGCTACGGCGTCGCGGGCTACGCGGCGGACATCCGCCTCGCCTGCCACGGACTCGACCGGAACGACAACGATTTCATCATCGGGCTGCTCGGTCCGCAGCTCCACCCGCTGTCCGCGGTGGTGCAGGAGATGCGCAAGACCGAGCAGACGTCGCAGTATCTCGACAGCCTCGGGCCGTTCTTCGTCGGCAGAACGTTCTGGCAGCACGAAGCCTGAACTGCATGAGCGAGCTAATCGATCCGTTGTTGCACGACGACGAAGCCCGCGACTACGACGCGCTGCTCATCGTCTCGTTCGGCGGTCCCGAAGGCCCCGATGACGTCATGCCGTTCCTCGACAACGTGCTGCGCGGCCTGCCCGTCAGACCGGAGACGAAGGCGCGCATCGCGGCGCGCTACGACGCTTTCGGCGGCGTGAGCCCGATCAACGCGCGCACCCGGGAATTCATCGCGGCGTTGCAGACCGAACTCGCCACGCACGGTCCCGCACTGCCGATCTACTGGGGCAACCGCAACTGGCGCCCGCTGCTGCCCGACACCTTCGAGCAAATGGCCCGGGACGGCGTCGAGCGCGCGATCGCGTTCGTGACGAGCACGTTCAGTTCGTACAGCGGTTGCCGCAGGTACCGCGAAGACCTCCACGCCGCGTCGAGTGCCGTTGACGGCGCGCCGACCGTCGACCGGGTTCGCCTCGGCTTCAACCATCCCGGCTTCATCGAGGCCAGCGTCGACCGTGTCGCCGCGGCCCTGGAGCAGCTTCCCGAAGCGCGCCGCAACGATACTCCGATCCTGTTCACCGCACACAGCCTGCCGCAATCGATGGCGCGGCGCGCGGCCTACGAGGCGCAGTTGACCGAGTGCGGCAAACTGATCGCCGACGCGCTCGAACGCCGGCGCTGGCATCTGGTCTACCAGAGCAACAACGCCCGCTACGGCGGCGAACCATGGCTCGGCCCCGACATCGGCGACGCGATCGAGAATCTCGCGCGCGAAGGCGCGGAAGATGTCATCGTCGCGCCGATCGGGTTCGTCTGCGACCACATGGAAGTCGTCCTCGACCTCGACATCGAGGCCAGGGAACGCGCCGACGCCGCCGGGATCAACATGATCCGTGCCGCTACGGTCGGCGACCACCCGGCGTTCGTATCCATGGTCCGCGAACTCGTCGTCGAACGGATGAGCGAGTCGCCGAACCGGCGGGCGCTCGGCTCGCTCGGGCCGAGCCACGACCTGTGTCCGGCGGACTGCTGTCTTTCGGGGCGACCCGGACCCGCGAAACCCGCGCTCTGCGGCGCGGATTCGACCTCCCGGACACCGGAAGACGCCGTGGAATGAGCGCGCGCGCGTCACACGACGTCGTCGTGATCGGCGCCGGACTTGCCGGCCTCAACGCGGCCTCGCTGCTTCAAGCCGCAGGCGCCGACGTGCTCGTGCTCGAAGCCCAGGCGCGGGTCGGCGGCCGCATCCATTCGATGCGCCAGCTCGGCAGGAACGCCGAAGCCGGGGGCACCTACATCGGCGCGGGCTACGAGCGCGTCAAGGCGACCGCCGCGCAGCACGGCATCAGGCTCATCGACGTCACGCCCACGCTTCAGTTCTTTCGCGAACAGGATCTCGTGCTCGGCGACGAGATCATCCGTCCGACCGAATGGCCCGATCATCCGGCGAATCCGTTTCCGGCCGAGCACAGGACACTGATGCCGTGGACCTTTCGCCGCGCCCTGCCGATGCTCGATAACCCGCTCGCCTCGCCCTCGGACTGGCTCGATCCGCGGCATGCGGACCTCGACATCTCGATGCGCGACCGGATGCGCGGTCTCGGACTCGACGACGCCACGATCGACATCGGTTTTTCACGCAACTCGACGTTCGGCGACGATGCCGCTGATGTATCGGCGTTGCTGCTGCTGTTCCGGGCGGCGTTCTCGCGCGCGCAACGCGCGCTGGCGCCGAAGGACACGGTCGGTTACACGGCCGAGAACGGTGTCGAGAGCATCCCCTCCGCCATGGCCGGCGCACTGCGCCGCGAGGTCCTCATCGAGCATCCCGTCCGCGCGATCGAGAGCCGCAGGGACGATGCCGTCGTGCACTGCGACGACGGCAGCCGCATCCGGGCGAGCTACGTCGTCTGTTCTGCGCCGTTCGGCGCGCTCAGAAACATCGCGATCGACCCGCCGCTCGCGGGCCGGCAGGCCGAGGCCGTCGCGCGCCTGCGCGCGCAGGCCCTCACCCAGGTCTGGCTGCGTCCGAAAACACCGTTCTGGGAAGTGGACGGTTACGCGCCGAGCCTGTTCACGGATTCGCTGCCCGGCATGGTCGCCGCGGCGCGAAGCGGCGCCGATCCATCGGAAGTCACCCATCTCGCGGCCTGGGTTACAGGACCGCATGCCGTGCGGCTCGATGCGCTCGGCGAAGCTGAAGCGGGACGTCAGGTCATCGAGGCGATCGCCGCCGTTCGTCCGGCCGCGCGCGGCCAACTCGAATTCATCGGACTTCACTCCTGGGGAGGCGATCCCTGGGCGGCCGGCGCCTGGGCGTACTTCGGCCCCGGCGAAGTCACGCGTTACGCAGACACGATGGGCAATCCCCACGGCAGAATCCATTTCTGCGGCGAGCATCTCGCACGCGCGAGCCGCGGCATGGAAGCGGCGATGGAATCCGGCGAGCGGGCCTGCAACGAGGTCCTCGCGCGGCTCCAGTTCGGCTTGAGCCCGAGTTCACCTGCGCGATTTTAGGTACGTTTCCGGCCGATCCGGACGCCCGCCTTATTCGATCCGGCTATACCGGCATGAGAACTTGGCCGTTCACGCCGGGCTTTCGCGGCATTAAGTTAACCGTCCCCGACGTTGTGGGCCGGCTCGAGAGCCGGCGGCACAGCGCCGTAACGCGAGTGACGCTGAGACCATGAGTGCCCTGCCGAGCGCCGTAGCCGCAGATTTTTCGACCGACGCGTCGATCGATCTGGCCTTGTACGACGAGGAAGCGACGCGCGCGCATGCCCTTGATTTCTGCAATCGCAGGTTCCAGTCGCTCGATGCGCCCGCGCGTGTCGAGTGGGCGCTCGAACACTTGCCGGGCGCACACGTGCTGTCGTCGAGCTTCGGCACGCAGGCGGCCGTCTCGCTGCATCTCGTAACGAGCGTGAGTCCGGGAATTCCGGTCATCCTGATCGATACCGGCTACCTGTTCCCCGAAACCTACCGCTTCATCGACGAGTTGACGCAGCGGCTGCAACTGAACCTCAAGGTGTATCGCGCCGAGCGCTCGGCCGCGTGGCAGGAGGCGCGTTACGGGCAGCGCTGGAATCAGGGCCGCGACGGTATCGATGCGTACAACCGGGAGAACAAGGTCGAGCCGATGCGCCGTGCCCTGCGCGAACTCGATGCCGGAACCTGGTTCGCCGGGCTGCGGCGCATGCAAAGCGAGGGCCGCGCGGCAACGCCCTATCTGAAGTGGTCCGGTGGCCGCTGGAAAGTGCATCCGATCGCGGACTGGTCAGATCGGGATGTCCACCATTACCTCGAGCGCCACGATCTGCCCCGGCACCCGCTTTGGGAACAGGGCTATCTGTCGATCGGCGACCACCACAGCACGCGCTCGATCCACGAGGCCGGCACGCTCGAGCAGACCCGGTTCTTCGGCCTCAAGCGCGAGTGTGGGATTCACGAAATCGATCTCGGCCAGCTCTGACGCCGCACCTCCGACCGTCGCTCACGCGGCTGCGCGGCTGCGCCCCGTTCGCAAGTTCCGCGCATCGGCAGGACCGGACTGCGAACGGCGCATCGACCTCCACGGCGTCACGCCGCAGCCGCCTCGTCCTGTTCGCAACCTCCGCGTACGGGCAAGGCCATGTCTTCGAGCAGTTCGTCGACCTCTTCCTGCGTCGAAAGCGCGGCGGCGTCGGCGATGGTCCGCATCGAGTAGTGCGGCGCGAACAGCTTGATGAAGTCATTCATGTAGCCGCGCAATACCATGTCGCGCGGGAAGCCGAGCCAGGTCGTGACTTCGGGGAACAGGCCCTCGGCATTGATCGCCTTCAGGTCTTCCTGGTCCCGACACTCATAGGCCATCGACGCGATGACGCCGACACCCATGCCCATGCGCACGTAGGTCTTGATGATGTCGGCATCGCGTGCGGTGAAGACGACGCGCGGTTCGAGGCCCAGGTCGTGAAAGGCGCGCTTGAACGACGATTCCCCGGTCAGGCTGAACACATAGGTCACGAGCGGGTGCTCGGCGAGCGTCTCCAGATCGAGGCGTTTCTTCTGCCGGGCCAGCGCATGCTGCTTCGGTACGAGCGCGATGCGGTGCCAGCGGTAGATCGGCAGCAGCGTCAGGTGCCGGAACAGGTGCTGGGAGCCCGTCGCGATCGCGAAATCGACCTTGTTCTGGTTGACGAGTTCGAGAATCTGCTCCGACGTACCCTGGTGCAGCTCCAGACTGACCTTGGGATAGCGCCGACGGAACTCCTTGATCACGTCGGGCAGTACGTAGCGCGCCTGCGTGTGCGTCGTCGCGATCGACAGCGTACCTTCCTGCTCGTCCGTGAGATCGCTGGCAACGCTTGAAATGTTCTCGACCTCGCGCAGGATCTTGCGGGCGCGCGCGATCACTTCGCGGCCGGCCGGCGTGATGGCCGCAAGACTCTTGCCGCGCCGCGTGAACAACTGAACGCCAAGCTCGGCCTCAAGTTGCTTGAGCTGCTTGCTGATGCCGGGTTGGCTCGTGAACAGCCGTTCGGCAGCGGACGTGATGTTGAGTCCGCTGTCGACGACGCCGATCAGGTATTTGAGCTGCTTCAGGGTCACTTCGATATACGGGTCAGCTAGAACAATAAAGCCGCTTGTCCGTCAGCGGAGTCGGCGGCCCTGGTGCGGCCGTATGTCAACACTTGCCGATTCGGGCTGTCAAACCGAACTCCAAAACCGGTACATTAACCGTTATAGCGCCTGAGCATAAGGCCAGAAGCACGACATATTGGTTCGGATGCGATGCCCCGGGTATCGTGCCCGAAGACGCGCGAGCTTGAGTTAGCGATGCAGCACCTGCCCCTTTTCGCCGATATCCGGGACCGGGATTGCCTGATCGTCGGCGGCGGCCGCATGGCCGAACGCCGCGTCGCGCTGCTCGGGCGGGCAGGCGCCAACATCACTGTCATCGCGGTTAAACCCTCCGGCGGGATCGAGCGGCTTGCCGACGAAAAGGCGATCGGTCTGCTGCGGCGTCCGTTCGCTTCGGAGCCGTTGGACCGATACTGGCTGATCGTCGCGGCAACCGACGACAGGGAGCTCAACGCCGAGGTCGCCGCTGCCGCGAAAGGCGCGAAGCGGCTGTGCAATGTCGTCGACGATGCCGAGCTTTCGACGTTCATCATGCCCGCCATAGTCGACCACGATCCCGTCACGATCGCCGTCAGCAGCGGCGGCAAGTCGCCGGTACTCGCGCGATGGGTCAAGGGCGTGATCGAAACGACGCTGCCGGTACGGCTCGGCGAACTCGCGAGCCTGGCCGGCCGCTGGCGAGAGCGCGTCAAGCAGGCCCTGCCGGACCTCGACCGCCGGCGGCGCTTCTGGCATGCGATGCTGGAGGGCGAGGTCGCCCGCCACATGCTCGCCGGACGCGGCGAACGCAGCGAGGCGGCGCTCGGCAAAGCGCTCTCGGCGTGGCGCGATGGGGAAGCCGCCACGCAGACGCCCGGCGAAGCCTGGCTCGTCGGCGCCGGCCCCGGCAGTCCGGACCTGATCACGCTGCGCGGCCGGCAGTTGCTGGCCCACGCCGATGTCGTCCTCTACGACCGGCTCGTCAGCGACAGGATTCTCGAGTACGCGCGCCGCGAAGGCGAGCTCATCTGCGTGGGCAAGTCGCCGCGTTCGCCGTCGATCACCCAGGCGCAGGTTAACAGCCTGCTCGTACGGCTCGTCGCGTCGGGCAAACGCGTCTGCCGCCTCAAGGGCGGGGACCCGATGATCTTCGGCCGCGGCGGCGAGGAAATGCAGGCGCTCGCCGAGGCCGGCCTGCCGTTTCAGGTCGTGCCCGGCGTATCGGCGGTGGAAGGCTGTGCCGCGTATGCGGGGATTCCCCTCACCTTGCGCGGCGTCTCGAGAGCCGTGCTGATCACGACCGGGCACAGCGATGACGGCAACGCGTCCGACCTCGCCTCGTTCCGGCCCGGCCAGACGCTCGCACTCTACATGGGCGTCGCCCAGCTCGCCGCGATCGGGGCTGCACTCATCGACAACGGCCACGACCCGGAAACGCCGGCAGCCATCATCGAGAACGGAACGATGGACGAGCAGCGGGTCGTGCGCACGACGCTCGGCCGCCTCGGCGAGGTGCGGGAGAAGCTCGGTGTCGCCGCCCCCGCGCTGTTGATCGTGGGCGAGACGACGCGCTGCGCGGAGCGTTACAACTGGTTCAATCCGCGAGCGTTCGAGCGTCTCGATGACCCCGGGAACACGCTTGCGCAAGTCTCCTGAGCGATCGAGCCGCGCGGCAAGGTCGGCAGCTTGAACACGCGCGCGAACAGGCCCAGAAGTTTCGCCGAGCTGCTGAACTCCGGGGCCATCGAGCGGCTCGCTCGCGAAGCCAGACGGCGGCGAACGCTCGCCACGGAGATCAGGTCACTGTTGCCGGACGAGGAAGCGGCACACCTGGTGAGCGCCGATTTCGACGAGACGGGAAACCTTGTCGTCGGCATGGATTCGGCCGCCTGGGCCTCACGCATACGCTACGCCAACCCGGAGCTCGCCGGACACCCGGTCAAGGTCAAGGTGGTGCCGCGCGACGCGTAGAACGCACCCGCACCTCACCACCCAACTCACAAGACCGGCCCCAATCCGCGACAAGCCAAGGGGATGTGCATTACGGGCCGCTTGAAACCCTCGCGCGCAGGGATGCGCGCGCGGAGCCTCCAGGGATGGATTTACGGCGTGTTTCAAGCGGCCCGTAATGCACATCCCCGCAACACCGCGAGGACGCGCGCGCGGAGCCTCCAGGGATGGATTCACGGCGTGTTTCAAGCGGCCCGTAGTGCGACTCCCGGCAATACCGCGACGAGCTCCGGGTCCAATCGAAGGTGTGCAACCACACCCGTATCGGGCGGGATTTTTCGGGCTAGTCGATGAGCCCCGGTGCGAACTGGTAGGAGATCGGCGAGGGCCTCTGCCCGTCGAATACGACTTCCTCGTAGCAGTCGGGCCGACCCAAAAGCTCGCGCAGGAGCAGGTTGTTCAGGCGGTGGCCGGACTTGTAGCCGGAGAATTCCCCGATCAGGCAGGCGCCGAGAAGGTAGAGGTCGCCCACCGCGTCGAGCACCTTGTGCCGGACGAACTCGTCGCCGAATCTGAGGCCGTCTTCGTTCAACACCCGGTACTCGTCCATGACGATCGAGTTGTCGAGGCTGCCTCCAAGCGCGCGTCCGCGCGCCCGAAGCCCTTCGACATCGCTCAGAAAGCCGAAGGTCCTGGCCCGGCTGATCTCCCTGAGAAACGTTACCGTGGAGAATTCGAGGCTCTTGCGCTGGCGCTGCTTGCGCAGCACCGGGTGATCGAAATCGATTTCGAAATTGATGCGGAAACCGTCATGCGGCGCGAGCCGCGCCCATTTGTCGCCGTCGTCGACGTGAACGGTCTTGCGGATGCGGATGAAGCGCTTCGGCGCATTCTGTTCTTCGATGCCCGCCGACTGCAGCAGAAAGATGAACGGCGCCGCGCTGCCATCCATGATCGGCACTTCAGGCGCGGTCAGATCGACGAACACGTTGTCGATGCCGAGCCCGGCAAGCGCCGACAACAGGTGCTCGACCGTGCCGACCCGGCCGCCGTCGCGTTCGAGCGTCGTGCCGAGCATCGTGTCGGTGACGTTCAGCGCCAGGGCCGGAACGTCTACGGGTTCGGCGAGATCGAGGCGGCGGAATACGATACCGGTATTGGTCGGCGCAGGCCTCAAGGTCATGTAGACCTTGGCGCCGCCATGCAGACCGATACCCGTTGCCCGGATCGAGTCCTTTAACGTGCGCTGCTTCAAGCCGCTGCGTCCCCCAAGATCAAACGCGAACTGTATGTGGTTGACCGGACAGCCGCGCTCCGGGCGTATCTCCCTGAACCGACTACGCAATTGTACAGGATAACCATCTTTACTCCGGCATGGAACAAGGGTCGAACGAGGCTCGACCCTCAGTCCGCCTGCCTGCGCAGGAATGCCGGCACGTTAAGAAGCGGTTCACTCTTCTCCTCCCCGCCGGACGGTGCTGCACTCTCCTCCTCCGCATGCTTGTCGCGCGCCACGGTCGGCCGCTCGTAATCGGCGTAATTGGGTTCGCCCGAAACGCGCCTGTCGATGAGTCGAATCCGGGGAGTTTCCTGTGCGTCGGCGGGCCCGCCGAGGCCGGTCGCGACGACCGTCACGCGCAGCTCGTCGGTCAGATCCGGATCGAGCACCGCGCCGACGACGACGGTGGCGTCCTCGGCCGCGAACTGCTGGACGGTCTTGCCTACCTCCTCGAATTCGACGAGGCCGAGATTCTTGCCCGCGGTCACATTGACGAGCACGCCCTTCGCGCCGGCCAGATCGATGCCGTCAAGCAACGGGCTTGAGACCGCGGCTTCCGCCGCGACTCGGGCGCGATCCTCCCCGCTTGCGGAGCCCGACCCCATCATGGCCGTGCCCTGCTCGGACATCACCGTGCGCACGTCGGAGAAATCGAGGTTGATCAGCCCCCAGCGCGTGATGAGTTCGGCGATGCCCTGCACGGCCCCTTGCAGCACTTCGTTTGCGGCGCCAAATGCCTCGATCAGGGTCACCTGCGGACCGAGCACCGGCAGCAGTTTGTCGTTCGGGATCGTGATCAGCGAATCGACGTGCCTGGCGAGTTCGATGCTGCCGCTATCGGCAACCTCGCTGCGTTTGCCCTGTTCCATCGAGAACGGCCGCGTGACCACGGCAACCGTGAGGATCCCGAGTTCCCTGGCAAGTTCGGCGATCACGGGCGCCGCACCCGTGCCGGTGCCGCCGCCGAGGCCGGCGGTTACAAACAACATGTCGGCGCCCTCGATCGCTTCGCGGATTCGGTCGCGATCCTCGAGCGCCGCCTGTTGTCCGATTGCAGGATCCGCGCCGGCGCCGAGTCCTTTCGTGATGTTTCGACCGATCTGCAGCTTGGTCGTAACCTTGGTGTTCTGCAACGCCTGCGCGTCGGTGTTGGCGCAAACGAAGTCGACGCCTTCGATTCCGACCTCCACCATGTGCGCTACGGCATTCCCTCCGGCACCGCCAACACCGATGACCTTGATGATCGCCGACTTGGTGTGGCCATCCGTAAGTTCGAACGTCATTTTCAGACTCCCATCGTTGATTTCCAGATTTCCGTTGGACATTGCGAATCTCCCGGGGCAACCCTGTGTTGCTTACGAATCTCCCCGAAACCAGGCCCGCATCCGACCGAACACATTCGAGACCCCGAGCCCGGACGCGGATGCCTCCGCCCTGGCCCGAATCGACTCCTTCGCATAGAGCAACAGACCGACGCCCGTCGCGTGGATCGGGTTGCGGACGACTCCGGCCAGACCCTCGACGTACTGCGGCATGCCGATCCGGACAGGCATGTGGAATACCTCTTCGGCAAGTTCGACGGCGCCCTCCATCTTCGAGCTGCCCCCCGTCAGGACGATGCCGGCCGCGATCAGCTCCGCGAAGCCCGACCGCACGAGCTCGTCGCGCACGAGGCTGAACAGCTCCTCGTAGCGCGGCTCGACGACCTCGGCGAGCGTCTGGCGGGCCAGGCGGCGCGGCGGCCTCTCGCCGACGCTCGGCACCTCGATCGTCTCGTCTGCGTTGGCGAGCTGCGACAACGCGCAAGCGTACTTGATCTTGATGTCCTCGGCGTGGTGCGCGGGCGTGCGCAGGGACACCGCGATATCGTTCGTGACCTGAGTCCCGGCGATCGGGATGACGGCCGTGTGCTGGATCGCGCCGCCGCAGAAGACCGCGATGTCGGTCGTGCCGCCGCCGATATCGGCGATGCAGATGCCGAGTTCCTTCTCGTCCTCGGTCAGCACCGAATGGCTCGAGGCAAGCTGCTCCAGAACCATCCCTTCCACGTTGAGACCGCAGCGTTGAATGCACTTGACGATGTTCTGCGCGGCGCTGACCGCACCCGTGACGAGGTGAACCTTCGCTTCCAGACGCACTCCGGACATCCCGACCGGTTCGCGGATTCCACCCTCGGTATCGATGATGAACTCCTGCGGCAACACATGCAGAACCCGCTGGTCGGCGGGGATGGCAACCGCGCGGGCCGCATCGATGACGCGCTCGACGTCGCTCGAACTGACTTCCTTGTCGCGAATCGCGACGATGCCGTGGGAATTCAGACTGCGAACGTGACTGCCGGCGATCCCCGTAAACACGTTGTTGATCTCGCAGCCGGCCATGAGTTCGGCTTCCTCGACCGCGCGCTGTATCGAGCGGACGGTCGATTCGATATTCACGACGACGCCTCGCTTCAGGCCGCGCGACTCGCAGGAGCCCAGACCGATGATTTCCAGATTGCGCTCGCCGGACAGCTCGCCGACGATGGCCAGGACCTTCGACGTGCCGATATCGAGCCCGACCAGCAGATTGCGTGCGTCTCGCTTAACCATTTCCGTAACTCTCGAACGCGTTTGCGGGCTCGTCCCCGGGTTCGGACCCGAGCCAGCCGACCGCAAAGCCGTTTGCGTATCTCAAATCGACGTACTCGACTTCGTGAAAGCGCGTTGCAAGCGCCGGAGCCGCGACGTCGACAAAGGTTTCCAGACGTTGTTCCACATCGTCGCGGCCAAGCCGGATCTCCTGCCCGCCGGCAAGCACGAGCGTATAGGCGCCGCGTGCGTCCATGTTCAACGAATCGAGCGATGAGTTCGCCTCCGCCAGTCGGCCGCGGACGGACAAATAGAACTCCGCGACCGCCTTCTCGCTGCCCGGCGGCCCGGACAGCTTCGCGAGTTCCGGAAGAGTGTGGCGCGCGTTTTCGGTGAAGAGCTCTCCCCGGACGTTGAGCAGGCCGTTGTCTCCCCAGCGAGCGGCGGCGCGGTGTTCGGTGACCGCGATCCCGAGCTTGTCCGGCCACACGCGGCGGACCTTCGCACTGTCGATCCAGTCAAGCGCCGCGATCCGCTGGCGCATCCTTTCAAGATCAGAGGTCAGGAATCCCGCGCCGAGCTCGGGCGCGACCGCAGCCTGAATCTGAACGTCCGTGACACGCTGAAACGGCCCCTCGATGATCAATTGCGACACCGGGGGATCCACGATCGGCCTGCCGAATACGAGCGCCGCGATCAACGCGGCGAGAACGACCGGCGGCACGAGCAGCGCTCGCCAGTTCACTGCGAACGCCGGCTGCGCCGATTCGCGCCGGACGTTCCTGCGGCGCTTGTTCCGCCTGGCCATCAGCCGGTTTCTCCGGCGTGCTCGCCGAGCACGTGCACTTCGAGTTCGAGCGCAACGCCCGTCCGTTGCGCGACCTCGGATCTGAGCTGTTCGATCAAGTGTTCGATGTCGGCCGCGGTGGCCGAACCGGTGTTGATGATGAAGTTCGCGTGCTTCCCGGAGACCTCCGCACCGCCGACGCGCGCTCCCTTGAGGCCCGCCTGCTCGATGAGCCGCCCGGCGAAGTTTCCGGGCGGATTGCGGAACACGGAGCCCGCGCTCGGCCGGCCGAGGGGTTGCGTGTCGCTGCGCTTGCGCAGCATGGCCCGGAGCGTCGATGTGCCGGCCGCGTCCTCGGCTTCGAATCGAAAGGTCGCGTCCAGGAACCATTCGTCTTCGGGACCGGAGACGTTGCGGTAGCCGCTCGAGAACTGCGCCCGCGGTCTCGTGTGCACGGCGCCCGAGCGGTCGATGGTCGTGACGCTTTCGACGTTGTCCCAGGTCTCGCCGCCGAATGCGCCGGCGTTCATCGCGAGCGCCCCGCCGACGGTCCCCGGTATGCCCGCAAGGAACGCCGCGGGCCCGAGCTTCCAGCGCAGGCAGCGCCGTGCCAGTGTCGTGCAGGACAGCCCCGCCGCAGCCCGCACGCGCTCGTCGTCGAGTTGCGTCACGTCCTTCGGCAAGGCGCTCGTGCAGACGACTGCGCCACGGATGCCGCCGTCGCGCACGAGCAGGTTCGAACCGAGGCCGATGAAGTGCACGGGAACGTCCCCGGCCAGCGTCGCGAGGAATGACGCGAGCTCGTCGACCCCGGACGGCTTGAAGAACAGGTCCGCCGGGCCGCCCACCCGCCATGAGGTATGGCGTGCCATCGGCTCGTCTTGCAGCAGCGCCGGCACGTCGCTCATCTCTTCCGCCGCGACGCTCATTTGCGCACCTCGACCGGCCCGCGAACGGCAAGCCGTCCCGGCAATGTCGCGGCCACCGCACCGATACTGCCCGCACCCAGGGTCAGGATCACGTCGTCGGCCTGAAGTACGTTGGCAAGCACATCCGGCAGGTCATCGAGGTCGTCGACGAAGACCGGCTCCACGGCGCCCCGCGCGCGCACGGCTCGGGCCAGCGCCTTGCCGTCGGCGCTGCGCAGCGGTTTCTCGCCGGCCGCGTAAACGCTCGTCAGCACCAGGACATCCACATCGGTGAGCACCTGAGCGAAGTCGTCGAGCAGCGCACGGGTTCGCGTATAGCGATGCGGCTGAAAGACGGCAACGATGCGCCGGCCGCGCCAGGCGTCGCGGGCGGCGGCGAGCGTCGCTGCGATCTCGGTCGGATGATGGGCGTAATCGTCGACGAACGTCACGCGTCCCGCATCGGTGTTGACCGTGCCGAGAACCTGCAGGCGCCGATCGATGCCCGAGAAGTCCGCAAGCGCCTTGCGGACCGCCGACGTCTCGACTCCAAGCTCATTGGCAACGGCGATCGCCGCCAGCGCGTTGAGCACGTTGTGCGTGCCGGGCAGGTTGAGTTCGAACGGGATCGGCTCGCCGCCACCGGGCAGACGGACCCTGAAGCGCGTTTGCATGCCGTGGCGCTCGATATCCGTGACCCGGATGTCCGCGCGCTCGGTGCGCCCGTAGCTCAACACGCGCCGCCCGACTTTGGGGATCAGCTTTCTGGTGTTGGCGTCGTCGCGGCACATCACGGCAACGCCGTAGAACGGCAGGTTGTGGACGAAGTCCAGGAACGCCTGCTTGAGCCGGCCGAGGTCGCCGCCGTAGGTCGCCAGGTGATCCGCATCGACATTCGTGACGACCGCGATCATCGGCTGCAGGTGCAGGAACGAGGCATCGCTCTCGTCGGCTTCGGCAACGAGGTACCGACCGACCCCGAGCCTCGCGTGCGCATCGGCGCTCGCCAGACGGCCGCCGATGACGAACGTCGGGTCAAGACCGCCCTCGGCAAGCACGCTTGCGATCAGGCTCGTCGTCGTGGTCTTGCCGTGCGTGCCGGCGACCGCGATACCGTAGCGAAAGCGCATGAGCTCGCCGAGCATCTGCGCGCGTTGCACGACGGGAATCCGCCGCTTCTTCGCCGCGACGATCTCGGGGTTGTTTTTGCCGACGGCGCTCGAAACCACGACCACGTCCGTGTCGCCGAGCTGGTCGGCGTCATGTCCCTCGTGGATCTTCGCGCCGAGCGCCTGCAAACGCTCGGTCGCGGCGTTCAGTTTGAGATCGGAGCCCTGCACGCTGTAGCCGAGATTGATCAGCACTTCGGCGATACCGGCCATGCCGACACCGCCGATGCCGACGAAGTGAACGCTGTGGATGCGGCCCATGCGATCGTTCATGCGGCGCCTCCGGCGTACCGCAGGCACGCATCGGCGAGCTGCTCCGCGGCATCGGGCCGAGCCTGCGCGCGCGCCTGTTCGGCCATCTGCAACAGCCGCTCGCGATCGGCAAGCAACCCATCGAGTTCCTGACCGAGCCGCCCGGCATCGAGTTCGCGCTCCGGCAGCAGAACGGCCGCGCCCGCGGCGACGAACTGCCGTGCGTTTTCGGTCTGGTGGTCGTCGACCGCGTAGGGAAACGGCACGAGAATCGCCCCGACGCCGCAGGCGGCAAGCTCGGCGACCGTCAGGGCGCCGGCCCGCGCGACGACGAGATCCGCCCAGGCATAGGCCGCTGCCATGTCGTCGATGAACGTCTCGACCCTTGCCGCTATCCCGGCCTCGGCGTAGCTCGCGGCGGTCGTGTCGGCCATGTCGCCGGACTGATGCCGGATGTCCGGCCGGCGCGCCTCCGAGAGGGTCCCGAGCGCCGCGGGAAGCATTTCGTTCAGCGCCCGGGCCCCGCGGCTGCCGCCGAGTACGAGCAGCCGGGCGCGCCGGCCCGATGCCGCGATCGCCCGTTCCGCCGGCGGCGGCAACGATACGATCTCGCGACGCACCGGGTTGCCGATCAAGCGGGCGTCCACGTGCGCCGGGAAACTGCCCGGAAAGGCCTCGAACACCTGCCTCGCGAAGCGCGCCAGCAGCCGGTTCGTCGTTCCCGCGATGGCGTTTTGCTCGTGTATGAGCAACGGCCGGCGCGTGAGCCATGCCGCGATGCCGCCCGGCCCCGATACGAAACCGCCGAGCCCGAGCACGGCGCCGGGCCGGCAACGGTGAAAGATCCGCATCGCCTGCGCGATCGACCACGCGATCTTGAACGGCGCCGCGAGCCACGCGGTCAGGCCGCGCCTCCTGATCCCTGAAATCGTGATCCAGTCGATGGGGATGCCCTGCTCGGGAACGAGGGTCGACTCGAGCCCCCGATGGGTACCGATCCAGACGACGGGATGCTGCCGCTCGCGCAGCGTGGCGGCCACGGCAAGCCCCGGGAAGACGTGGCCGCCCGTTCCGCCCGCCATGATCATGATCGGCCTGCCCGTCACCGTTTCGTCCTCCGATTGGCCGTCGCCTGTTGCACGGCGCTGAGTTCACGATGAATCCTGAGCAGCAGGCCGAGTGCGATGAGCGTCACGATCGTGCTCGAGCGCCCGTAGCTGATCAGCGGCAGCGTCAGGCCCTTGGTCGGCAGCAAACCGGTGTTGACGCCGATGTTGATCAGCGCCTCGATGCCGAGCATGAGCCCGATACCCGTGCTCAGCAATCCCTGAAACACCATGCCCTCGCCGATCGCCTCCCGGCCCATCGCGATGGCTCGATAGATGATCAGCGCGAAGAGCAGCACAACGAAGCCCGCGCCCGCAAACCCCAGCTCTTCGGCCACGACCGCGAAGACGAAGTCCGTGTGCGCTTCGGGCAGGTAGAACAGCTTCTGCACGCTTTCGCCGAGGCCGACGCCGAGCCACTCGCCGCGGCCTATTGCGATCAGCGACTGCGTGAGTTGAAAGCCGCTCGCGAAAGGATCGTTCCAGGGGTTCAGGAAACCCGTCAGCCGTTCGAGCCGGTACGCGGAATTCACGGCCAGCATCCCGAGTGCGCCGCCCGCGACGATCAGCGCCAGCACGAAGTCTCGCAGCCTTGCGCCGGCGACGAAAACGATGCCGAGGCTCGTCAGCGTGACGACCACGGCGGCGCCGAAATCCGGCTCGCCGAGCAGCAGCGCGCAGACCAGTGCAACGATGACCATGGGTTTGAGAAAACCCCAGAAACTCGTCAGGAGTTCCGCCTGATGGCGCACCGCGTAGCTCGCGAGGTACATGATCAGGAACAGACGGGCAGGTTCCGAGGCCTGGAAACGGACCGGGCCGAGTTCGAGCCAGCGGGTCGCGCCATTGACGGTCTGGCCGAGTCCGGGCACGAGCACGAGAGCGAGCAGCGCAATGCACCCGAGCAGGATGACTCCGTGCAGCCGGTGCCAGAGTTCGGTGGGCGTGGCGGTGACGGCGAACGCGGCCGCACAGCCGATGCCGATGGCCCCGAGATGGCGCAACAGGTAATAGAGCGGGTCGCCGAAATTGCTGTCGGCCAGGGAGATCGACGCGGAGCCGACCATCACGGCGCCAACGACGACGAGCCCGAGGCTCGCGCCCGCGAGCAGCGGATCCACATGGCTGGCCGGCATCGGGATCGCGCGCTTCATCGTTCGAGCTCCCGCACCGCGGCGGCAAACGCACGGCCGCGCGCGCGATAATCCGTAAACATGTCCTGGCTTGCGCATGCCGGGGACAGCAACACGGTGTCGCCGGCCGTAGCGAGACCGGCGGCTTGCGCGACGGCCGCCTGCATCGTGTCGGCTCTCGCGATCCGACAGATGCCGGCGAGCGCTTCGGCCAGCGCGGGCGCCGACTCGCCGAGCAGCACGGCTGCCCTGAGCCTGCCCCGCGCCGCGCGGGCAAGCGGCGTGAAGTCCGTGCCCTTCCCGAGACCGCCGGCAATCAGCACGGCGGGTCCCGAGAGGCTTTCGAGCGCGGCGACGGTGGCGCCGACATTCGTTCCCTTGGAATCGTCGACGTAAGCGACGCCCGCGACACCCGCGACGGGTGAAAAGCGGTGCGGCAATCCCTCGAATTGCCGCAGCGCCGCGAGTGCCGGCGCCGGCTCGCCGCCCAGAACCTCCGCGAGC
Organism: Gammaproteobacteria bacterium; assembly: GCA_022826245.1. Taxonomy (GTDB): domain Bacteria; phylum Pseudomonadota; class Gammaproteobacteria; order Steroidobacterales; family Rariloculaceae; genus Rariloculus. The sequence continues at coordinate 12,170 of JAJDVG010000050.1, read as the reverse complement.
GCTAGCGCGGCGAGCGCGTTGGCCTCGCCTTGCCGGCCCGGAAGGCGCAGTTGCGCCGCGGGCATGATCGGCTCGAGCCCGCGGGCGAGCCAGCGTTCGGCGTTCGCGACGACGACCGAGTAGCCGTCGGGCATCGGCTCGCGGGTCGAGTACGGGATGCCGTGCGAGTGGCGCCGTCCCATCTCGCGTACGACGGGATCGTCCCAGTTGTAGACGGCTTGCTCAGCGCTGCGAAGGAGTTTCGCCTTGAGTTCCGCGTAGCGCTCGAAACTCCCGTGCCGGTCGAGGTGGTCCGCGGAAACGTTGAGCACGGCGGCCGCGAGCGGGCGCAGCTCGTGCGTCGTCTCCATCTGGAAGCTCGAGATTTCGAGCACGTAGGCTTCCGGCTCGTCGGTGCGCAACAGTTCGAGTGCCGGAGGCCCGAGATTGCCGCCCGCCGGGACGCGCTTGCCTTGCGCAGCCAGGATTCGCGCCACGAGCGTCACCACGGTGCTCTTCCCGTTGGATCCCGTGACTGCAAGCACCGGCGCCCGCGCCTCCCGGGCAAAGAGTTCGATGTCGCTGACCACCGGGATGCCGCGTTCGCTCGCGGCCTCGACGATGGGTGTATCGATCGGCAGCCCGGGCGACAGCACGACCTCGTCGACGCCAGCGAGCCAGCGCGGATCGAGGGTTTCAAGCACTACGGGCATGTCCGGGTACGCACTCCTGAGTCCGGCGAGTCCGGGCGGCGCCGAGCGGCTGTCGATGACGAACGCGGACCTGCGCCGTTCGGCCAGGTGCACGGCGACGGCGAGACCCGTGGACCCGAGTCCGACGACCAGCGTATTTCCACCGCGTTCAGCCAGGATTTCGTCCTCCCTGTACCACGCCTGCCATGCCGTCTGCGCTCCCGCTTGTCGTTCCGCGATCGCCATCAGCGGATCTTGAGGCTCGCAAGACCGATGAGTACGAGGATCACCGTGATGATCCAGAACCGTACGATGACCTTCGGTTCCGCCCAGCCCTTGAGTTCGAAATGGTGATGCAGCGGCGCCATGCGAAAAACGCGCCGGCCTGTCCTCTTGTAGGAGACCACCTGAATCATCACGGAGATCGTTTCAACGACGAATACCCCGCCCATGATGAACAACACCAACTCCTGCCTGATCACCACTGCCACGAGTCCCAGTGCTGCTCCAAGCGCAAGTGCCCCGACATCACCCATGATTACTTGAGCGGGATAGGTGTTGAACCACAAGAAGCCCAGACCGGCGCCAGCCAGGGCCGCACAGAAAACCAGCATCTCCCCGGCTCCCGCGATGTAGGGGATGCCGAGATAATTCGAGAACACGACGTTGCCGGCCGCCCAGGCAATGAGCCCGAGCGCCCCGCCCACGAGCACGGACGGCATGATCGCGAGACCGTCGAGCCCGTCGGTCAGATTGACTCCGTTCGAGCTGCCGACGATGACGAAGTAGACGAACGCCACGTAGACGATTCCGTTGAGCGGAATCAGGAGGTTCGGAAAATAGGGAATCAGCAGTGCCTGTTCGACCGCGGGATTCTCGGCGGTCGTGAACAGCAGCAGCGCGCCGGCCAGCGCCGCGAGCGACTGGAAGATGAACTTCGTGCGCGCCCTGAGCCCTTGCGAATCGCCGACGACGAGCTTCTTGTAGTCGTCGACGAAACCGATCAGTCCGAAGACCATCGTGATGCCGAGCACGATCCAGACGAAGCGGTTGGTCAGATCGGCCCACAGCAGCGTGCCGGCTCCGATGGACAGCAATATCAACGCGCCGCCCATGGTCGGCGTGCCCGCCTTGAGCAGGTGGCTCTCCGGACCGAGCGATCGAACGGGCTGGGCCACGTTGCTGACCGACAGGCGCTGGATCATGTACGGGCCGATGGCGAACGACAGCGTAAGCGCCGTCAGTGCGCCCAGAATCGCGCGCATCGTCAGGTAACCGAAGACGTTGAACCCCGAGTAGAACTGCGTCAAATACTCGGTCAGCATCATCAGCATCGGTCCGCCCTCCGCGAATCCGCGTCGACGAACGCCGCAACGAGGCGGTCGAGCCCCATGACCCGCGAGCCCTTGATCAGGACCGTCAGGTCGTCGGCGAGCCGCGGCTCGAGCGCGCGGCGGGCCGATTCGATGTCGGCGAACGCTTCGCCATCAGAACCGAAAGCGGCGCTGGCGTGGGCCGCGAGCGCGCCGATCGCGACGAACGCATCGCAACGCTGCCGGGCGTAGACGCCGGTCTCCCGATGCAAAGCCTCCGCCTCGGCGCCGAGTTCGGCCATGTCGCCGAGCACGAACACGCGCGTTCCGCCGCGCGCGGCGAGCCAGTCGAGAGCGGCTCGCGCCGACGCCGGATTGGCGTTGTAGCTGTCATCGACGACCGTGGCTCCGGCGTTGCCGCGCAGCACGCTCATGCGTCCGGGCACCTGCGAACCGCTGGCGAGCCCTGCGCGAATCTCGGCCGGGCTTGCTCCGGCCGCATGAGCCGCGGCGGCCGCCGCGAGTGCGTTCGCAATATTCTGGCGGCCGACGAGCGGCAGCTCGATACCGGTCTGCGCGCCGTCCGGCAGACGCATCGTGAATCCTGAACCGTCGTCGCCGAGCACGGGCTCACCGACCACACGGCAGTCGGCGTCGGCGCCGAACCCGAAGGTCGCCACGCGCTCGGCCTGCGAGCGCGCCCGCCACTCGGCGCAGTACGGATCGTCGGCGTTGAGTATCGCCGTCCCGGACCGCGGCAGGTGATCGAGCAGTTCGCCCTTCGCCGCGGCGACGCCGGCGATCGAGCCGAACCCTTCCAGATGCGCCGCGGCGGCATTCGTGATGACGCCGATGGTCGGTTGCGCGAGACCGCTCAGGTAGTCGATTTCGCCGGCATGGTTCGCGCCGAGCTCGACGACGATCACCTCGTGCTCCGGGCGTATCCGCATGAGCGTAAGCGGCAGACCGATGTCGTTGTTGAGATTGCTCCGGGTAACGCATACCCGTCGCCTGACGCGCAGGATCGCTGCGATGAGCTCCTTGACCGTCGTCTTTCCCGCGCTGCCCGTCACGGCGACGACCGGCAGCGGGAAATTGCCGCGCCAGGCACGCGCCATCGCGCCGAGCGCGCGCCGCGTGTCGTCGACCTCGACCTGCGGCAAGGGCAACTCGGCGACTCTCGATACGAGCGCTCCCGCAGCGCCTTTCTCGTGCACGTCGGCGACGTAATCGTTGCCGTCGAAGCGTTCGCCCTTGATCGCGACGAACAGCGCGCCGCTGACGCGTTCGCGCGAATCGGTCGTAACGGCGTCGAACTCGCGGTCGGCGCCGACGAGCCGCCCGTGTACTTCGCTGGCTACCGAGGCGAGACTGCGAGTCATCAACTTCGGTCTCCGAGCGTTTCAGCGACAACCGCGCGATCGTCGAAAGGCCGTTGCCGCCCGGCGATGGTTTGCGTCGTTTCGTGGCCCTTGCCCGCGACCAGAACGACATCGCCCTCGCGAGCCGCCCGCACGGCGCCAACGATCGCCTGTTCGCGCGAATGAACGACGGCCACGTCGGGATGGGCTTCGATCCCTGTCCGGACGTCCGCGACGATCAGGGCCGGATCCTCGCCGCGCGGGTTGTCGTCCGTAAGAACGATGTGCTGTGCCGAGCGCGCGGCCGCCGCGCCCATTTCAGGGCGTTTGCCGCGGTCGCGGTCGCCGCCGCAACCGAACACGCACCAGAGCTCGCCCGGCGCGGCCGCGGCGAGGGTCGCAAGCACGCGTTCGAGCGCGGCCGGCGTGTGCGCATAGTCGACCACGACCCAGGGCTGCCTGGCTGTACCGCCGTACACTTCCATCCTTCCGGGCGGCGGCCTGCATTCGGCCAGCGCCGCGCAAGCGTCGGTCAGCGGCACGCCCCAGGCGACCAGCGCGCCGGCGGCGAGCAGCAGATTCTCGGCATTGAACTCCCCGATCAGCGGCGATGCGATCGCGGCATTCCCGTAACGGCCGGTGAGCTCCAGTTCAAGCCCGGACAGTCCCTGGAATCGGCAGTGGCCGAGGACATCGGCATCGGACCGTCCGCGCTGCGACGTCAGGATGCTCTCGCAGCCCGCCGGCAGTTCGCGCAACAGGCTGGCCGCGAACGGATCATCGCCGTTGAGCACGGCCGTACCGAGGCCGGGCCGCCTGAACAGCCGCGCCTTGGCATCGCCGTAAGCGGCAAAGTCGCCGTGCGCATCGAGATGATCGCGCGTCAGGTTCGTGAATACGCCCGCGCCGATATCGAGACCCGCAATGCGATCCTGCGCGAGCGCGTGCGACGATACTTCGAGCGCGACTCGCGGCAGTCCCATGGCCGCCATCTCGCGATGCAGGCTCAGGCAGTCGGGAGTCGTGAGCGCGTGCCGTTCAAGCCCGGCCGGCGGCCCGAAACCGAGCGTTCCGATGTAGCCGCAGGCGTCGCCGCGCTCGGCCATGGCGTTTGCGATCAGCCAGGCGACCGTGGTCTTGCCGTTCGTGCCCGTCACCCCGAGCGCCTCCGGCTGCTCGCCGTCGGCTGCGAAAAATGCCGTGGCGAGTTCGCCGAGCCGGTCGTCGAGGCCGGGCACCGCCAGGCTCGGCTCGGGCACTTCCGGATGGGCGGCATCCGGCGCATAGAGAACGATCGCAGCGCCTCGACCGAGCGCTTCCGCCGCAAACTGAAGACCGTGCCGCTCACCGCCCGGCACGGCGACGAACGCTGCGCCGGGCGTCACCTGACGGCTGTCGATGACGAGATCGCTGATCTGCATGCCGGCGTGCCCGGCCGCTCCCGGTCCGAGCAGATCGCCGAGCGTCATGGCGGCGGCCGTTAACGCGGCGCTCATCATGGATTCACCCGGGCACTCGCGATGACGGTGACGGGCGGTTCGTTCAGCCCGTCCGGGGCGATGGCGAGCTGCCGCAAGGCGCCCTCCACGATCCGGGCGAACACCGGAGCGGCGACCTCACCGCCGTAGTACGCACCGCTGCGCGGTTCATTGATGATTACGACGACGACGAGTCGCGGGTCGCTCGCCGGCGCGATTCCGCCAAACACGGCCGTGTACCGATTTTCGCGGTAACCGCCGGCCTCCGATTTCCAGGCCGTCCCCGTCTTGCCCGCGATCGTGTAATTCGCGACTGCGGCACGCCGCGCGGTACCGCCGGGCAGTACGACGGCCTGGAGCATGCGCATGAGCTCGTCGGCCGTGGATTGCGAGATGACGCGCTGGCCGGGCGGAGGCTCATCTAGCGCCGCGAACGACACGCTCCGCATCACGCCGCCAGCCGCGATGCCCGCGTATGCGCGGGCCAACTGCAGCGCGGTGACCGACACGCCGTATCCGTACGAGAGCGTCGCCTGGCCGATGTCCCGCCAGTGCTGCGGGTCGTTGAGCACGCCGGCCGATTCGCCGGGGTAGCCGCTATCGGTCAGGCGGCCGATGCCGAAGCCCGACAGCACCTGCCACAAGTGCCCGGCGTCGAGCGACAGCGCGATCTGCGCCGCGCCGACGTTGCTCGACTTCGCGAGCACGGTCGTGACGTCGATGACTCCGAGGTTCGAGTTGTCTTCCGTGAGCACGCGGCCGTTGACCCTCAGCGTGCCGGGCGACGTGTCCACGAGCGAATCCGGGGAATACTGGCCGCTCTCGAGCGCCGCGGCGAGAATGAACGGCTTGAAGCTCGAGCCCGGCTCGAGGATGTCGGTGGCCGCTCGATTGCGATAACGGGCGACATCGAGCTGGGAACGATCGTTCGGGTTGTAGGTCGGCTGGTTCGCGACTGCGAGTACCTCACCGGTATTCGGATCGAGAATCACGGCGGAACCCGATTCGGCGCCGTTCTCGGCCACGGCGCGTTTGAGTTCGCGATAGGTGAGATACTGCAGGCGCAGATCGAGGCTCGTGCGCAGGGTGTTGCCGTCCCGGGCCGGGGTGATCTCCTCGACGTCTTCGATGACGTAACCCCGGCCGTTCTGTATGACACGCTTGCTGCCGATTTCAGGCGCAAGCCAATGGTCGAAAGCAAGCTCCAGCCCCTCCTGGCCCTGATCGTCGATGTCGGTGAAGCCCAGCACATGGCCGGCGACCTCGCCGGCGGGGTAATAGCGGCGAAACTCCCGCTGGCTCCTTACGCCCGGGAGGTCCAGGCTCAGGACGCCCGCGGCCTGAGCCGGCGACATGTGGCGCCTCAGATAGACGAACTCCCGTTCCATGTTGCTTGTGATGCGCCGTGCGAGCGCGTCAGGATCGAGATTCAGCGCGCCGGCAAGCTCGTCGAGTCGGTCAAGTGCGGGCTTGAGTTCACCCGGGTTCACCCAGATGCTGTTCACCGGCGTACTGACCGCCAGTGGCTCGCCGCGGCGATCGACGATCGAACCCCGGTGAGCGGACATCTGCACGGTGCGCAGATACCTGTCGTCGCCCTGGGCGGTCAGAAAATCGTGGTTGAAGAGCACGAGATAATAGATCCGCGCCGCAATCACGACGACGCCCGTCGCAAAACACAGCAGCACGAAAGCGCTGCGCCAGCCGCCGCCGAATTTCCGGATGGTCCGCTCCGCGCTCTTCATTGGTCTGGCGTCGCGACGATCACGACCTGGTCCTCGTCCGGCACGACGAGCTCGAGTCGCTCGCTCGCGAGCGATTCGATTCGCGCGTGCGTGGCCCAGGTACTCTGTTCGAGCTGCAAGCGCCCCCAGTCGATCTGCAGTCTGGCCTCCTCGCGTTTGAGCGCTTCGAGCTCCGCGAACAACTGGCCTGTCTGGTGCTCGGCCGTAACGATCAGCAGGCCCGACACGACGACCGCCACGGCCACGACGAGTGCCGCGATCAACGCTGCCGGATGCAGCTTCACGACACGGCCTCCCGAGCGAGCTTTTCCGCGATCCGCAGCCTCGCGCTGCGCGCGCGCCGGTTGCGGGCAAGCTCCTCATCCCCCGGACGGACCAGGCGCCCGACCCGGCGCAGCCGCGCGCGCGCCTCGGGCGGGACCTGCGGCAATCCGGCCCAGGCGGGATCGCCGCGCGCCTCGCGGGCGATGAACCGCTTGACGATACGATCCTCGAGCGAGTGGAAGCTGATTACGAGCAGACGGCCTCCCGCGGCGAGCAGTTCGACACTCGCCTGCAGTGCGCGTTCGAGCGCCCTGAGTTCGTCGTTGACCTCGATCCTGACGGCCTGAAATACCCGCGTCGCCGGATGAACCCGGGAATCCCGTCTTCCCGCGGCGACCGGCGCGGCGGCAGTGACCACGCGCGCGAGTTGCGCCGTGCGCGTCAACGGCGCCGCCCTGCGCTCACGCACGATTGCCGCGGCGATGCGCCGCGCGCGCGGTTCTTCGCCGTAGTCGCGAAAGGCGCGCACGAGTTCGGCTTCGCTCGCGTCCGCGAGCCACGCCGCGGCTGTTCGCCCGGTTGTCGGGTTCATGCGCATGTCGAGCGGTCCGTCCTCGGCGAAACTGAAACCGCGACGGGCGCAGTCAAGTTGCGGCGAGGAAACTCCGAGATCCAGCAGCACGCCGGACAGAGCGTGACTCTTGAGCCACGGCGCCACGACGTCGCGCAGGTCTTCGAAGCCTGCGTGCTCGATAGTGAATCGCGGATCGCCGCCGAGCCGTTGGTAGCCGGCAGCCACGGCTTCCGGGTCCTTGTCCAGCGCCAGTAATCGCCCGTGTTGTCCAATTCGCGCGAGAATTTCAGTGCTATGCCCCCCCCGACCGTAAGTGCCGTCGACGTACCAGCCGTCTTCAACCAGAGCCAATCCATCAAGGACCTCGTCCACCAGCACCGGCTGATGTTCAGACATGCGAGTCGATCGCCCCGGCTACAAGACCAGTGACGTAAGCTCGTCCGGCAATTCCGCGAAGTCGTCTACGTTCAGTTCGCCGATCTGCGCCTCCCAACGCTTCTCATCCCACAGATCCAGCCTGTTGCCCTGCCCGACCAGCATGGCCTGGCGCTCGATACCGGCGTAGTCCCGCAAGGTGCGGTTGATCAGAATGCGGCCGTGACCGTCCATGTCCTGTTCGCTCGTGTAACCGATCAGCCGCCGCTGCAACGCGATGGTGCCCGGACTCAGCGCAGGCAAACGAACGAGCTTGCGCGCGATCGTCTCCCAGTCGGGCTGGGGGTATATCATCAGATGCCGGTCGTTTTTCAGTACGGGGATATTGACGGTGACGACGAGATGCCCGTCGGCACGATCCTTGATGCGGCCGCGATAGCGGGTGGGGATCGCTACGCGACCCTTGTCGTCCAGGGTAACTTTCGATGCACCGAGAAACATTTCCGGGCCACGCACCCACTAAACTACACATTTAGCCCACATTGAGCCACGTTCTCCCACTATAGAAACAGCGGCTGCCGGCTGTCAACAACTAGGTGTAATAAATTCCCGTGTGCTGACAGTGAGTTAGAAGCCGCCAGCGGGAACGTGGCGCGCCGTCAGCTCGGGATTCCCGACGCCGGCTCGAGATTCGCGCCGGACGGAGCGCCCTTGCATCGGCTCGGGAAGGGACGGAGCCGGCCTGTAAGCCGGGTTCTGTCGAGCGTAACCATTCATCTTGGGCATGCGTCGCCGCATACCTCCAGCGGCCTACCCGGAAGCTCGTGTGGGCGCACTCGAACGCTTCCCTATTCGGCCTTGCTCCTGGCAGGGTTTGCCGTGCCGCAGCGTGTTACCACCTGCGCGGTGCGCTCTTACCGCACCTTTTCACCCTTACCGCAAATGCGGCGGTATATTTTCTGTGGCACTTTCCGTGGGCTCGCGCCCCCCAGGCGTTACCTGGTGCCATGCCCAGGGAGCCCGGACTTTCCTCTGGGACGAGCCCAGCGGTTACGCGGCCGGCTCCGAACCCATAGCTTACCTGCTCGGCATGCGACCGCAAACGCGCCGGCCCCGGCTCGTCCGCTACGTTTTCTTTCCCGTGCGCCGGTAGATGACATTGCGCGGCACGCCCGTAATCCTTGCCCCGAGCGTTGCCGCCTTGCCGGGCGGCAGCACTTCGCAGAGCAGCGAGAACACGCGCAGCGCTTCGGACTCCCCGGCCCCCGGCTCCGCTTCGGCGCCGGCAACGACGATCACGAACTCGCCGAGCAGGGGGATGCCGTCGCCGAGCCGCGTGTTGAGTTCGGCCAGCGAACCTTTGTACACACGTTCGTGGATCTTGGTCAGTTCGCGCGCGATCGCCGCATCGCGCTGCCCGCCGAAATGCTCCGCGAGAAGCGGCAGCGTGTCGCGGAGCCGATGCACGGACTCGAAGAACACCATCGTCCGGCGCTCGTCGCGCAAGGCGTCCAGACGCGCGGCCCGCTGCCTGGCGCGGCGCGGCAGGAAGCCTTCGAACACGAACCTGTCCGTCGGCATGCCGCTGACGCTCAAGGCCGCGGATACGGCGCTCGGTCCCGGCACGCTCGCCACCGGGATACCGTCGGCAAGCGCGGCGCGAACCAGGCGCAAACCGGGGTCGCTGATCAGCGGCATGCCGGCATCGCTGACGAGCGCGATCGATTCGCCGTCGCGCAGCCGCGCGAGCAGTACGGGCGTGCGCTCGGATTCATTGTGATCGTGAAACGCAATTGTTGAAGCTTTGACCCCGATACTCGATAGCAATCGTCGGGTCCGCCGGGTATCCTCGGCCGCAATGACGTCGACCGCGCCGAGAACCTCGCGCGCCCGCAAGCTCAAGTCCCCGAGGTTGCCGATCGGCGTACCGACGACATGAAGCGTTCCGGCCGGCCTGTCCCGCGTGCTGGTCATTGGCAGGGATGAAGTCAACGAGCATGAAGAAGCGGCTGTACATTCTATTCGCAATCGCCGCGGCGGCCGTGGCGGGGTGTACCGCAGCCACGATTTCGCTGCCGCCCGATGCGCAGGAACTCGAGATCCGGGCGCAGTCTGAAACTGACGCAGGCAACCTGGGCGCCGCCATCCGCATTTACCGTGAACTTGCCGACCGGACCGTCCTTGCGCGCCGGGCCGGCTATCTGATCGACGGTGCACGCCTGCTCATCGAGCTCGGCGACACGTCGGCGGCGCGGCAGTGGCTTGACGAGGCGACCGCCGCAGCGGATCCGGACCGGCAAAATAGCGTTTCGACCCTGCTCGCCCGTGTTGAACTCGCCGAGGGCCGTCCCGACGCCGCCCTCTCGATTCTCGCCACGATCGTGCCGCCGATACCGGTCGAATTGCGCAGTGAGCTTGCCGAGACGCGCGGCCTGGCCTTGTTGCGCGTCGGCCGACTCGCGGAAGGTCTCGGCGAATTGGTCGCGCGTGAACGACTGCTCGACAGCGCGGAGGCGATCCTCGTCCATCAGCGGCTGGTCTGGGACGAACTTGCTGCGGTGTCGCTGCCGGCACGTTTGCCGCAGAGCGACGACCCCATCGTCGCGGGCTGGCTTGCGCTCACGCCGCTCGCGGACCTCGCCGGCGATCCCGGGGAGTTCCGCCGTGCCCTGCTCGAATGGCGCCGCGTCTACACCGATCACCCGGCCGCCGGCGGCGTGCTCGCGGAGTTGCTCAGCGAACAGCGGCTCGCACTGCGTTACCCGCGCCAGGTCGCACTGCTGCTGCCGATGAGTTCGACTCAGCGCCCGGCTGCCGTGGCGATTCGCGATGGCTTTTTCGCAGCGCATTTCGCAGCCCCGCCCGTCGCGGCCGTGCGCGTTTACGACACGACCGCGCTCGGCGCGACCGGCGCCTACATCAGCGCGCAACTCGATGGAGCGGACTTCATCGTCGGTCCCCTGCTCCGCCCCAACGTCGAACAGGTCATCGGCCAGGCGGGTTTCATTCCCACCCTGGCGTTGAACTTCGCGGACAGTGAAACGCCGTTCCTGCAGAGCTTCTACCAGTTCGCGCTCGCCCCGGAGGACGAGGCGCACGCCGTCGCCGAGCAGGCCATAGCGTCCGGAGCCAGAACTGCGGTTGCGATCGTGCGCAGTGACCCCTGGGGCTACGACCTGCTCGACAGCTTCAGATCGCGGTTCGAGGCACTCGGCGGCCGGCTGCTCGACTTCAGGGGCTACGACCCCGAACAGCAGGACTTCTCCGCGCCGATCGAGTCGCTGCTCAACATTTCGCGGAGCAACCAACGACGCAGCACGCTCACCGACAATCTGGGCCTGGCTTTCGAATTCGTGCCGCGGCGCCGGCAGGATGTCGACATGATCTTCATCGCGGCCGATACGCCTCAGGCGGGCCGATTGCTCGCTCCCCAACTGCGCTTCCACGATGCCGGCGACATCCCGGCGTATGCGACATCGGCGATTCACGAGCCCGCAAGCGGGCCGCGCGACTTCGACCTGAACGGGATCGTCTTTCCCGACGCACCGATGCTCGTGGCGCCGGACGACACCGCGACGTTTCTGCGCCGGGAACTGCAAACGCACTGGCCGCAACGCGCGAACCGATGGGTTCGCTTTTACGGGATGGGCTTCGACGCTTATCAGCTCATGACTTCCCTGTACGTTCCGGGCACGTCCGGCTGGCCACTGGTCGGGATATCGGGGCAGCTCAGTCCGGACGGCCAGGGGAAGATTCGCCGTACGCTGCCTTTCGCCCGGTTCCGCGACGGTCGTGCCGAACCCTTGCCGCAAGTGCCGACGGAAGACGAACAGCCGAGGGCGTTCATCGGCGCACGATGACGCGGCCGACCGAGCGCGGCGCGCGCTGGGAATCCTTCGCCTGCCGCCACCTGAGCGACCGGGGGCTCGAGGTCATCGCACGCGGCTATCGCTGCCGGCTCGGCGAACTCGATATCGTGTGCCGCGACGGCGATACGCTCGTCATCGTCGAGGTCAGGGCGCGTTCGGCCGGCGCTTACACGACGGCGCTCGGGAGCATCAGCCGCGGCAAGCGGCGGCGCATCGTCAATGCGGCACGGTATTTCCTCATGCGCAATCCACAGTGGTTTCACCGTCCGCTGCGCTTCGACGTCGTTGCGATCGACGGCGTCGATACGGACGAGCCCAGACTGACCTGGGTCAGGAACGCGTTCGACAGCGACTGAATCCGTGGAGCAGGGAGGCGCACTACCGGTCGCTTGAAATACGCCGTGAATGCATCCATGCAGGGCTGCGCGCATCGTATTCGTTGCGGGGAGGCGCACCACGGGCCGCTTGAAACACGCCGTGAATGTATCCATCAGGCGCCGCGCGCATCGTCTTCGTTGCG
>JAJDVG010000060.1 GCA_022826245.1 Gammaproteobacteria bacterium | reverse complement strand
GGCCAAGAACGTCCTGCGCGAAACCTTCGCCAGCGCCGGGCTTCCGGCGGAGATCGAGGTCTATGAAGGCGCCCTGCACGGCTGGTGTCCGCCGGATTCGGCCGTCTATCACGAAGCGCAGGCCGAACGCGCCTGGAGCCGTCTGCTCGTGCTGTTCGAGACCGCTCTCGCCTAATTGCTTCCGAAAGCCGCCACGATGGATTCTCTGAAGCAACTTCTGAAGACTCCATTGGGAAGAGCATTGGCTATAAGCGTCGCGCTGAATTGTGCGCTGGCGGTGGCACTGCTTGTGGTCGCGCAACCGACTTGGTTCCTGGTCGTGATCGCTTTTATCCTTGGTGTGGTATTTGGTTAGCTTTGATGCCCTGTCGCAAGGAGGAATCCGCATGATTGTCAGGTCGGCAAACGCCTGCATCGTCGGGGCGATATTGCTGCTTACTTTCAGTGTCGCGTCAGCGCACCATGGCGACGCGGGACGCTACGATGAGGCCATCACGAGGATCAGCGGGACGGTCGTTGCGCTGCAGCTCATCAACCCGCATTCGATCATCATCGTCGATGTGCCGGACGAATCGGGACAAGCCGTGCGATGGCAGGTCGAAATCTCGAACGCGACTGGCCTGTCCCGTATCGGCTGGACGCGGGAAACGCTCAGGCCCGGCGATCCGGTCACGATGGCCGGACGCGCGGTCAAGAGCGGGGCGCCGTACATCAATCTGAGCGAAAATTCCCGGCTCGCCCGCGGCGACACATGCGAGGAACTCTTCCACAGCGGTCTGGGATCCGGGCGTGAACCGGACTACCCGCCGCTGAGCTGCGAGCAGTGAGATCAGGCCGAACGGCAGGGCGAGTGCCGGAATGATCGATCGCCGTACGGCTACGTCGCCGCCGTCCGACAGCGCCACGTCGCGTGGCCTGAGCGCTGCGCTCGCCTTGTTCCTCGGCGCGGTCGGCTCGTCCAATGCACAGCTACCTGAGGCGTCGAACGACCCGGCGCCGTTCCTCCAGACCGCCTATATCAAGGCGTCGAATACGGGCAGCGGCGACCAGTTCGGAACCGGGGGAACGCTGCTCGGCAATGCCGTCGCCCTCAGCGCCGATGGCGGCACGCTGGCGGTCGGCGCCCCGTTCGAGAGCAGCGGCGCAAGGGGCATCAACGGCGACGAGGATGACGATTCCACATTCGGCGCCGGGGCCGTCTACGTGTTCACGCGCGAAGGCGGCGGCTGGATTCAGGAGGCTTACGTCAAGGCATCCAATACCGGCCTGACGGACTATTTCGGCTACGCCGTGGCGTTGAGCGGCGACGGCGACACGATGGCGGTATCGGCCTATTTCGAAGCCGGCGGCGATGCCGGCGTCAACGGCGATCAAAGCGATGACTCGGTGCCGCAGGCCGGCGCCGTGTACGTCTTTGTACGCGATGGCGGCGGCTGGTCGCAGCAGGCCTATCTCAAGGCATCGAACACGCAGGCGGGCGGTTTCGAAAACGAGATCGAAGGCGGCGATCAGTTCGGCTTCTCGCTCGCGCTGTCCGCCGACGGGGATACCCTGGCTGTTTCGGCGATCGACGAGGACGGCGGTTCGCCCGGTATCGACGGCGATCAGGCTGACAATTCGCAGCGTTCCGCCGGGGCGGTCTACCTGTTCGGCAGATCCGGCGACAACTGGACCCAGCAGGCCTACGTCAAGCCCACGAATCCCGGCGCCGGAGACTATTTCGGTTATGCGCTGGCGCTTACGGCCGATGGCGACACGCTCGCCGTCGGCGCCTACGATGAAGACGGTTCGCTGGCCGGAACCAACGAACGCCAGGACGACGACGTGTTCGGAACGGGCGCCGTTTACGTCTTTGACCGCACGGACAACCGGTGGCGGCAGACGGCCTACCTCAAGGCGTCGAACGCCGAAGCGGCGGATTCGCTCGGCGTCGCAGTCGCCATGAGCTCTGACGGCGGCACGCTCGCGGCAACGGCGCTCGACGAGGACGGGGCGGGGACCGGCATCAATCCCGTGGCGCGGCCGGACCGAACCGCGGACACCTCGGCAGGCGCCGTGTATGTGTTCGTCAGGGGCAGCGATGACTGGTCCGAGCAGGCCTACATCAAGGCGTCCAATACCGGCGCGTACGACCAGTTCGGCGCGCGTCTGAGCCTGAGCGGCGACGGCGATACGCTGGCCGTTGGCGCCCAGCTCGAGGATGGCGCTGCTCGCGGGATCGATGGTCCGCAAGACGACGATTCCGCACAGGAGGCGGGCGCCGTCTACGTTTTCACCCGCGACGGCGGCACGTGGCGGCAGGATGCCTACGTCAAGGCATCGAACGCCGAAGCGTACGACGAGTTCGGGGGCGCGCTGGCGCTGAATCGCGATGGCTCGACGCTGGCTGTCGGAGCGCGCGGCGAAGACAGCGCGGCAACGGGCGTCGACGGCGACCGGTCCGACAATACGCTTTTCGAGTCCGGCGCCGTTTACATCTTCACGCGTTGAAGGCTTCGCGTGCGCCTTCGCGCCAGGCCGGACACCGGCTCGATCGTCCGTGTACGGACACGCGTGGTAGTAGAATACGCGTCTGACGATCACTGGCTCGACAGGGTAGGCAACCATGAACTCCTCAACCGCAGGTTCCAGCGAACCGACTCGTCTTCGGTCGATCGGCCGCCTCACGGCGCTGCTTGCGCCGGCGATCCTCGTTCTCGGCGCCGCGGCGCAGGCGCAACCACCCGGTCCGCCGGGCCATACCTTCGAGGCGGTAACGTTCGTCGAAGGTCTCAGAAATCCCTGGAGCATGGCGTTTCTGCCGAACGGCGACATGCTCGTCACGGAGCGGGGCGGACAACTCAGAATCGTCCGCGATGGCGAACTGCTCCCCGATCCGGTTCCGGGAGTCCCGGCGGTGCGTGCCCAGAGTCAGGGCGGCCTGCAGGATGTGGTGCTGCACCCGGACTTCGAGTCCAACCGGATCGTCTACCTGAGCTATTCGAAGCCCGATGAGGACGGTAGCAACGGAACGACGGGGCTGAGCCGCGCGCGCTTCGAGGACGATCGTCTGACCGACGTGGAGGAGATCTTCGAAGCGGACGCCTGGGCCGGCACCGGAGGGCATTTCGGCGCCCGGATCGCGTTCGATGACGACGGTTACCTGTTCATGTCGGTCGGCGACCGCATGGCCGGGCTGTCGATGGAGGGCATGGACCCGGACCTCGAAGGCCACCCGTCCCAGGACAATTCCAATCACCAGGGCACGATCGTGCGCCTCAACGACGACGGCAGCGTTCCCGATGACAATCCCTTCGTTGGCCAGGAGGGCGTCAGGCCCGAGATCTGGAGTTACGGACACCGCAACCAGCAGGGGCTTGCTTTCCACCCCGAGACCGGCGACCTGTGGTCGAACGAACACGGGCCCCAGGGCGGCGACGAACTCAACTACATACGTCAGGGCGCCAATTACGGTTGGCCCGTGATCGGCTATGGAGCGAACTACGTCAGCGGTACCGAGATCCACGCATCGCGCGGCCGCGAGGGCATGGAGCAGCCGGCAGCGTTCTGGGTGCCCTCGATCGGCATATCCGGGCTTGCCTTCTACGAAGGCGATGCGTTTCCGAACTGGCGCGGCAACGCGTTCATGGGCGGTCTTTCCGGCAATTATCAGCGGCTGGTACGGATCTCCCTGAACGGGCAGACCGTAGTCAACCGCGAACCGCTGTTGCTCGGCGACTACCGCATCCGGGACGTGCGCGTGGGGCCGGACGGGCTCGTCTACATCGCGACCGACAACATATTCGGCCAGCCGACCGCGATCGTCCGACTGGAGCCGACCGAAGAGGAGTGATTACCGAAATAACAGGTACTTATGCGACGAAACTGCTCTTGTAACGGTATTCTCGCGGACGTACAATTCCCGCTCGGTCACGCCCGTCGATGTGCGGGCGCCGATTTCAACGGCCGTTGGTGAGCCGGTAACGAAGCGACGCCTCTGCTTCAAGCCTGCGAACCACGGCCTAAGTATTTGTCAGGTCAGCTTTCAAGGAGTGCAGAATCGTTCGATCCAAGCGCGTAAGACGCAATGACGAGATCATTGCGCTGCAAGTCAGGGTCATAGCCCTCAACGGCGAGCAGATCGGCATTTTGCCGATAGAAGAGGCATTGGAGGCTGCCGGCAACGAAGGGCTCGACCTCGTGGAGGTCGCACCGAATTCGGACCCGCCGGTCTGCCGAATCATGGACTATGGGAAGTTCGTGTTCGAGCAGAACAAGAAGGCTCAGTCGGCACGCCGGAAGCAGAAGCAGATCCACGTCAAGGAGATCAAGTTCCGTCCCGGCACGGAGGAGAGCGACTACCAGGTCAAGCTGCGCAACCTGATCCGTTTTCTGAAGCAGGGCGACAAGACCAAGGTGACCCTGCGCTTCCGCGGTCGGGAGATGGCGCATCAGGAGCTGGGCAGGGAGTTGTTGAAGCGTGTCGAGTCGGATCTCGACGAGTACGGTACGGTCGAGCAATACCCGCAGCTCGAAGGCCGGCAGATGGTCATGGTGCTGACGCCGCGCAAGCGCTAGCGGCCGGACACCGGCAACGCTGCGGAGGAGACGAAGATGCCGAAACTGAAAACGAACCGCGGCGCGGCGAAACGCTTCCGCGCACGGGCCAAGGGCGGCTACAAGCGCAGGCAGTCGCACATGTCGCACATACTGACCAAGAAGAGTTCGAAGCGGAAGCGGCAGCTCGGCACGACCGAAGCCATCGCCGATGCCGATGTCAAGGCGGTCCGCAAGCTTTTGCCGTATAGCTGAGGTTGCGTAAATGGCTAGAGTCAAACGTGGCGTGACGGCCAAGGCCCGCCACAAGAAGGTGCTGGGCAAGGCCAAAGGCTATTACGGGGCGCGCCGCAAGACCTACAAGGTCGCCAAGCAGGCCGTCATAAAGGCCGGCCAGTATGCGTACCGCGACCGGCGGCAGAGAAAGCGCCAGTTTCGCGGCCTCTGGATTACCCGCATCAATGCGGCGGCCCGGCTGCACGGCCTCTCCTACAGCCGTCTCGTCAACGGTCTGAAGCGCGCCGAAATCGAGGTGGACCGCAAGGTGCTTGCGGATCTCGCCGTGCACGACGATGCGGCGTTCGCGGCGCTCGCCGACGCAGCCAGAGAGGCGCTGGGAGCCTGCGCCGCAGGAAGTCGCGACAGCGAAAATTCGATATCGCCGTCCCGACAAGCGATCGATTGAGGAAAATATCGAGCCATATTCGACGAAATGGATCGCTTGTCGGGGCGGATGAGAGCGAATTTGCAGCCGTGAATTCCTGTGGCACAGGCTCCTTGCAAAGTCCTGAACTCCGACAGGCACGAGGCAACCGCAGTGAGCAGTATCGCTGGACTGCTCGAGCAGGCTGAAGCCGCAGTCGACTCGGCACAAGACCTGGAGCAACTCGACCGGATTCGGGTGACCTATCTGGGCCGGAAGGGCGCGCTGACCGTGCGGCTGCGCGAACTCGGCGCACTGCCGGCCGATGAGCGGCCCACGGCGGGTCAGGCGATCAACGCGGCCAAGCAGGCGCTCACCAAAGCCATTGAAGTCAGGCGCGCCGCGCTCGATGCGGCGCGGATAGAATCGGAGCTGGCGGAGCAGGCGATCGACGTGACGCTCGCCGGCCGCGGCCGTCCGCCCGGGCAGTTGCATCCCATCACACGCACGCTGCGCAGGATGGTCGATATCCTCGGACGGGCCGGGTTCGATGTTCACACCGGTCCCGAGGTCGAAGACGACTTCCACAATTTCACGGCGCTCAACATCCCGGAGAATCATCCGGCGCGCGCCATGCACGATACCTTCTATCTCGAGTCGGGACCGCTGCTCAGAACGCACACCTCGCCCGTGCAGATTCGCGCCATGCAGAAACTCGGCGCACCGATTCGATTGATCGCGCCCGGGCGCGTCTACCGCTGCGATTCCGATATCACCCATACGCCGATGTTCACGCAAGTCGAAGGCCTGGCCGTCGACCGCGGCATCAGTTTCGCGAACCTCAAGTCGGTGCTGTACGAGTTCGTGTCCAACTTTTTCGAGCGTGACGTGAGCCTGCGATTTCGGCCGTCGTACTTCCCGTTCACGGAACCGTCGGCGGAAGTCGACATCCAGTCGGATTCGGGCGGCTGGCTAGAGATCCTGGGCTGCGGAATGGTGCATCCGAACGTCTTGCGCAACTGCGGCATCGACCCCGAGCAGTACAGCGGTTATGCGTTCGGCATGGGCGTGGAGCGGCTTGCGATGCTGCGCTACGGGGTGACCGACATGCGCTCGTTCTTCGAGAACGACATCAGGTTCCTGCGTCAGTTCGCCTGAGGACGCCGCGTTGAAAATCAATATCCAGTGGCTGCGGGATTGGGTCGACATCGAAGTCGACGCGGATGCGCTTGCCGACGAGCTGACGACCGCGGGCCTCGAGGTCGATGCCGTGCTACCGGCCGCGCCACCGCTTGACGGCGTGGTCGTGGCCCGTATCGCGGAACTCACGCCGCATCCGAATGCGGACCGCCTGTCGCTGTGTATCGTCGACGACGGCGAAGCCCGTCACGAGGTCGTGTGCGGCGCGCCGAACGCCGCGGCGGGGCTTGCGGTTCCGTTCGCACCGGTCGGCGCGCGCCTGCCGGGCGGCCGATTGATCGAGGCGACTGAATTTCGCGGCGTGATCTCCAACGGCATGCTGTGCTCGCCGCGGGAGCTTGAATTGTCCGACGACGCGAGCGGCCTGCTGATTCTCGACGGGCAGGCTCCGCCTGGAACGCCGCTTGTCGACTGGCTCGAACTCGACGACTCCGTGCTCGACATCGACCTCACGCCGAACCGCGGCGACTGCTTCAGTGTCATCGGCATTGCCCGCGAAGTCGCGGCCTCGGGCGGTCGCGAGCTGTCCGGGCCGGACCTGCCAACAGTCCCGGCCGCGATCGAAGACACCTTCGAGGTGGAACTCGAAAATGCCCACGCTTGCCCGCGCTTCGCGGGCCGCGTGATCCGAAACCTGCGGGCGGGAGCGCGCTCACCGGACTGGTTGTGCGAGCGGCTCAGGCGCGTCGGACTGCGTCCGATCCACCCGGTGGTCGATGTCACCAACTACGTCATGCTCGAACTCGGGCAACCGCTGCACGCGTACTCGCTGGACCGGCTCACGGGCAGAATCATCGTCCGCTCGGCCGGGCAGGACGAACGACTGACACTCCTTGACGGCACGCAGATCGTGCTCGACGACGATGCACTGGTCATCGCCGACGAATCCGGAGCAATCGGACTCGCCGGGATCATGGGAGGAGCAGGCACCGCCGTCGATGCGGCGACGCAGCACGTGTTCCTGGAGTCGGCGCACTTCACGCCCGAGGCGATCCTCGGCCGGGCGCGCCGGTATGGACTCCAGACCGACGCCTCGATGCGTTTCGAACGCGGTGTCGACCCTGCCGGCCCCGTACCTGCGATCGAACGCGCGACCGAACTGCTCCAGGTGATCGCCGGCGGCGACGCCGGTCCCGTTCAGGTCGCCGAATCGCCGGCCCACCTGCCGGGAGCCGAACCGGTCAGGCTGCGACTGAGCCGGCTTGAGACCCTGCTCGGCATGCGTCTGCAGGCCGGGGAGGTCGAAGCGCAGTTGAGGCGTCTCGGGATGCAGATTCAGCCGGGAGACGATGGCTGGTCGGTCGTGCCGCCGTCGTTTCGTTTCGACATCGCGATCGAGGAAGATCTCGTCGAAGAAGTCGGACGGATGGTCGGCTACGACAACGTCCCGGTGACGCCGGGCGCCAGTTCGATCCAGTTGGGAACCGCGACGGAGCAACGCGTAGGCGACGATGCCGTCTCGGATCTTCTCGTTGCGCGGGGCTATGCCGAAGTCGTGACGTACGCGTTCATCGACGAACGGGCGAACCGCGCGATCGATGCGGATGCGGTCGCCGTCCGCCTCGCCAATCCGCTCTCGATCGACATGAAGGTAATGCGCAGCACGCTGTGGCCGAGCCTGCTCGACGCGGCGCGCCGCAACATGGCCCGTCAGCAGCCCGGCTTGCGCATCTTCGAGATCGGCGCCGAGTTCGCGGACGAGCCGGACAACATCAGCGAAACCGCCGTTCTGGCAGGCCTTGCGATCGGCCGTCAATGGCCCGAGCACTGGGACCTGGACGCACGCGACGTGGATTTCTTCGACATCAAGGCGGACATCGAAGCCGTACTCGAACTCACGCGCCGCGCAGCCGAAGTCCGTTTCGAGGCGGGCGCGCATGCGGCGCTGCATCCCGGCCAGACGGCCCGAATCGTTGCCGGAAACGAGACCGCCGGCTGGCTCGGCAGCCTGCATCCGCGGCTGCTGCGGCATTTCGATCTGAAGCGCACGCCAATCCTGTTTTCGCTCGAACTTGACGCCGTGCTCGACGCCGCTGTGCCGGCTGCAAGTCGCGTTTCGAAATTTCCGTCGGTGCGCAGGGACATCGCCGTCATCGTCCCCGAAAACGTCACCGTTCAATCGCTCGTGAACGCCGCGCGCAGCGCTGCAGGCGAGAGCCTCGAATCGGTTGCGGTGTTCGATCTTTACCGCGACGAGCGCATCGGAACGGGCCGCAAGAGCGTCGCGCTGGGCTTGATTTTGCAGTCCCAATCGCGCACTCTCGCAGTCGGGGATGCAGACGCGACGCTTCAGTCCGTCGCGCAATGTCTTGAGAAGGAGTTCGGGGCACAGATCAGAACTGAACGGGCAGACTCCGGATCGTGACACTTACCAAGGCACACATGGCCGAATCGCTGTTCAACGAACTCGGCCTGAACAAGCGCGAAGCTCGGGAACTCGTCGACTCTTTCTTTGAAGATCTGCGTACGGCGCTTGCTTCGGGCGAGCAGGTCAAACTCTCCGGGTTCGGTAACTTCGACCTCAGGGACAAGAATCAGCGGCCGGGAAGAAATCCCAAGACCGGCGAGGAAATCCCGATCAGCGCGCGCCGCGTCGTCACGTTTCGGCCGGGCCAGAAACTCAAGGCACGTGTGGAAACCTATGCTGGAACCGGGGAATAACAGCAAGCTGCCACCGATACCTGGCAAGCGTTACTTCACCATCGGCGAAGTGAGCGCCCTGTGCGGCGTGAAACCGCATGTGCTTCGCTACTGGGGGCAGGAGTTTCCGCAGATCAACCCGGTCAAGCGCCGGGGTAATCGCCGCTACTACCGGCCGCAGGACATCCTCGTCATCCGGCAGATCAGAAGCCTCCTCTACGAGGAAGGGTTCACGATCGGCGGCGCCCGGCAGCGCCTGGCGGGCGGCGAAGCGCGCACGGATCTCAATCAAAGCCAGCAGATCATCCGGCAGATCCGCACCGAACTCGAAGACGTCCTCAAGATCCTGCGGCGCTGATCGCCGCGCCCTCGGCAAACGCCTTTTCCGCTAAACTATCCGCCACGTCGGGGTGTGGCGCAGTCTGGTAGCGCACTTGCATGGGGCGCAAGAGGTCGCTGGTTCAAATCCAGTCGCCCCGACCACCACGATCCGGCTCCCGCGCGGACCGGGCCCCGCGAGCCGTCGCGCGCATTCACGCAGCGCGGTTGCCGGGCTCAGTTCGCATCGGGATAATCGCTGCGCGTCCCGGCGTCCGGCCGCAAACCGGATGGCATTCGTTGTGGACGGAACGCATCGGGACACCGATCGATAGCGGGACAGCCCACTCACGAGCAGCACCATGAGCAGTCGAAGCGAGAACGGACCGGACCCCAGGCGCTACTCCAGGGTCGTCGTCGACGGCGTCGAGCAGGCGCCGAGCCGGGCGATGCTCAGGGCGGTCGGTTTCACGGACGATGACTTCACGAAGCCCCAGGTCGGGATCGCGTCGACCTGGAGCATGGTCACGCCGTGCAATATGCACATCGACGAACTGGCGCGTGAAGCGGCGCAAGGAGCCGACACGGCCGGCGGCAAGAGCCTGCTGTTCAACACGATCACGGTGTCGGACGGCATTTCCATGGGTACTGCCGGCATGCGGTATTCGCTGGTGTCCCGTGAGGTCATCGCCGATTCGATTGAAGCGGTCGTCGCCGCGGAAGGCTTCGACGGTTTCGTCACGATCGGCGGCTGCGACAAGAACATGCCGGGTTGCGCGATGGCGATGGCACGCCTGAACCGGCCGTCCGTGTTCGTCTACGGCGGTACGATCCAGCCTGGACCCGGCAACAGCGATGTGGTGACCGTGTTCGAGGCCGTCGGCCGTCATGCCGCGGGCACGCTCGGCGACGAAGGTCTCACGGACGTCGAACGGACCGCGATACCGGGCCCGGGCTCCTGCGCCGGCATGTACACGGCCAATACGATGGCGTCGGCGCTCGAAGCCCTCGGTCTGAGTCTCGGCAACAGTTCCGCCCAGGAAGCCGTGTCGCCCGCGAAGCGCGACGACAGCCGCCGAGCCGGCGAGGCCGTCGTCCGCTTGATCGAGGCGGGCATCACCCCGTCAGACATCCTCTCCAAGGAAGCGTTCGAGAACGCGATCGCGACGGTCATCGCGCTCGGCGGTTCGACCAACGCGGTATTGCACCTGCTTGCCGTCGCGCACGACGCGCGGGTCGATCTCGAGCTCGACGATTTCACGCGCGTCGGCGCGCGTGTGCCGGTGCTCGCCGATCTCAGGCCCAGCGGCCGCCACATGATGTCGGAACTCATTCGCATCGGCGGCATCCAGCCGCTCATGAAGACGCTGCTCGATGCCGGCCTGCTGCACGGCGATTGCCTGACCGTCACCGGCAGGACGCTCGCCGAGAACCTTGCGTCCGTGCGCCCGTATCCGGGCGATCAGGAAATCGTGCGCGACCTCGACGATCCGCTCAAGGCCGACAGCCATCTGGCGGTGCTCTACGGCAATCTTGCGCCGGAGGGTGCCGTCGCGAAGATTTCGGGCCGGGAGGGCACGCGTTTCGAAGGCGCGGCACGCGTGTTTCATTCCGAAGAGGAAGGGCTGCGCGCGATTCTGGACGGCATCGTGACTGCAGGCGATGTCGTGCTGATCCGCTATGAAGGGCCGAAAGGCGGGCCGGGAATGCGCGAGATGCTGAGCCCGACCGGCGCCATTATCGGGCGAGGCCTGGGCGATTCGGTTGCACTGCTTACCGACGGAAGGTTCTCCGGCGGCAGCCACGGCTTCGTGGTCGGTCACATCACCCCCGAAGCGGCGGTCGGCGGTCCCATAGCCATCGTCGAGGACGGCGACCGGATCGTTGTCGATGCCGGGTCGCGAAGCATCGATCTGCTCGTGCCGCAGGATGAAATCGATCGGCGCCTGAGGAACTGGACACGGCCGCCGGCGAGGGCCGAGCGGGGGCTGCTCGCGAAGTACGCGCGACTCGTGAGCTCCGCGTCGTACGGCGCGGTAACCGACGTCTAGCGTTTCGTGATATGAGCATGCTGGTACACCGCGCGCTCGGACTCGAGCAGCCGGTGGAAACGCCTTTTCCGGATTCCCCCTGGGTCGTCATGAAATTCGGCGGCCGAAGCGTTGCCACGGCCGGGAACTGGGCAGTGATCGCCGGCCTGATCGAGGCTCGCCTCGCCGAAGACGTCACTCCGTTGATCTGTCATTCCGCGCTTGGGGGTATATCGAACGCGTTGATCGAATTGCTCGAGACGGCGAGGAGCGGCGGCGACAGCGACGAGCGGCTCCGGGCGATCGTGGCACGGCACACAGCGCTTGCCGAAGCTCTCGACGTCGATGCCGGAATCCTTGACGAACTGTTCGCGACGCTGCGCGAGCTCATCGGCGAGGTGCGTCTCGCCGGAGACGTGAATCCCCGTAGCCATGCGCGCGTGCTCGCGACGGGCGAGCTCGCGGCGACACGGCTCGGCGCCGCGTACCTTTCCGCACGGGGACTGCCGGTGCGGTGGACCGACGCGCGGCAGCTTCTGACCAGCGTCGAAGACGATTCCCGGACGGAGCGTGCACGCTGGTTGTCTGCGCGCTGCGAATTCGATGCCGACGCGGCGTTGCAGGACCTGCTGTCCGAACAGGGCGGCATCGTTCTGACTCAGGGATTCATCGCAAACAATCGCGAAGGCGAGACCGTGCTGCTTGGCCGCGGCGGCTCCGACACCTCGGCGGCGTACTTCGCGAGCAAGCTGCAGGCTCGGCGTCTGGAGATCTGGACCGACGTCCCGGGTTTCTTCAGCACGAATCCGCACAGCGTGCCGTCAGCGCGCCTGATCCGCAGCCTGCATTACCGGGAGGCACAGGAAATCGCATCCGCGGGCGGAGGGATACTGCACCCGCGCAGCATCGCGCCCGTGCGCCGCGCGCACATCCCGCTGTTTCTCAAGTGCACGGCACGTCCGGACTGGGAAGGCACCGTGGTGTCGGATGCAGCCGGCGACGACGTCCCGCAACTGAAGGCGATCGCCGCGCGCAGCGGAATCACGCTGATCTCGATGGAGTCGATGGAGATGTGGCAGCAGGTGGGATTCCTCGCCGACGTCTTCGCGCGGTTCCGGGATCATGGGATATCCGTGGACCTGATCTCGACGTCCGAGAGCAACGTCACCGTATCGATCGACACGATCGCAAACGTCACGGATGACGCGGGCGTCGCCGGCCTCGTCGACGATCTGAAGGCCCTGTGCGATGTCACGGTCATTCGGGACTGCGCCGCGGTCGCCCTCGTGGGACGGCGGATTCGGACCATCATGCACGATCTCGCGCCCGTGCTCGAAGCATTCGAGGAACACAGGGTGCACCTCGTCACCCAGGCCGCCAACGACCTGAACCTGACGTTCGTCGTCAGCTCCGAACACGCGTACCGGCTCGTCCAGCATCTGCACGAGCTGCTCGTGGACAAATTCGAGGGCGGCGTGTTCGGCCCGACCTGGCAACAGTTCCTGCGCGGGCCGGAAACCGACTCGCCTGCGACGCCCTGGTGGCGCACACGGCGCGGCCAGTTGCTTGAAATCGCCGAACGCGTGGGCGCGGCCTTCGTGTACGACGGGGAGAGCATTGAGGCGGCGGTCTCCAGATTGCATGAACTCGAATCCGTCGATGCGGTCTTCTATGCGATGAAGGCCAACAGTCATCCCGACGTGCTCGCTCGCGTGCATGCATGCGGCGCGAACTTCGAGTGCGTCTCGCCGGGCGAGATTGAACACGTCCTGGAGTACTTTCCCGGCCTCGACCGCCGCAGAATCCTGTTCACGCCGAACTTTGCGGGAAGGAACGAGTACGAATGGGCACTCGAGCAGGGCGTATGGCTCACGCTCGACAATCTGTATCCGCTGCGCCGATGGGGATCGCTTTTCGCGGGCCGGGAGGTGTTCATACGCATCGACACCGGTCAGGGCAGGGGGCATCACGAACACGTGCGCACGGCAGGCGCGTACTCGAAGTTCGGTGTGCCGACGTTCGAGATCGACGAGCTCGAGGAGCTTCTCTCGCGCGGCGGGACGCGCGTCGTCGGTCTGCACGCGCATACCGGCAGCGGTGTGCTGGATCCGGACACGTGGCGCGACACGGGTCGGCAACTGGCCGCGCTACTCGACCGGTTTCCCGATGTCCGTCATATCGATCTCGGCGGCGGGCTCGGCATACCCGAGAAACCCGGTCAGCGGCCGCTCGACATGGCGCGCCTCGATGCCGCGGTGGGCGAAGTCAAGGCGCTGTGCGGCGACCGGCAGATCTGGCTTGAGCCCGGACGCTACATCGTCGCCCAGGCCGGTGTGCTGCTGACACGCGTCACGCAGACCAAGGGCAAGGGCAACGTACAGTACGTCGGCGTCAACACGGGCATGAACTCGCTGATCCGCCCGGCGCTTTACGGCGCGTACCACGACATAGTGAACCTGTCCCGCCTCGGCGAGCCTGCGACCTCGCTCGTCACCGTCGTGGGCCCGATCTGCGAGACGGGCGACCGGCTCGGTTCCGACCGCCTCATGCCGGCCGCGCAGGAGGGCGATGTGTTGCTCATCGCGAATGCCGGCGCCTACGGCCGGGTCATGAGTTCGAACTATAATCTTCGTCCGCCCGCGCCGGAGATCGTGATCTAGGCAACGGTATCGGAAGAGCGGAACCGGCAACGGCACGTCACCGGAGCCTTCGGGCGGTGCTGCCATACAATTTACGCTAGGGAACAGCTGTGACCGGTTGGCGAATTTGTCCTGAACGCGCGGTCGCGTGGCCCGTCATTGCGCTATTGGCGCCGATTCCGGTGTTGGCGCAGGATCCCGGCAGTGCCGAAGCCCGTGAGCCCGTGCTCGAAGAGGTCGTCGTGGTCGGCTCGCTGATCAGGCGCCGGGTCGTCTACGAAGGTCGCGCGCCCGTGCAAACGCTGGACGCGACACTGTTCGAGTCGGTCGGCGCCGCCCAGCCTGTAGACGTTCTCGCAAGCCTTACCGCCAATACGGGTTCCTATCTCGCCACGCAGCAGAGCTATCTGCAAGGCGTGTCCCAGTTCAGCCTGCGCGGCGTGGGACTGTCATCGACCCTGACGCTGATCAACGGCCGCAGGGCCGGGTTCGCGCCGGTCTCCAACGACGTCGGGCAGAGTTTCTTCGATATCAACACGCTGCCCGTGTTGCTGATCGAGCGCGTCGAAATACTTCGCGACGGCGCTTCGGCCACTTACGGATCCCAGGCCGTGGCGGGTGTCGCCAATGTCGTCACGCGAAAGGGCTTCACCGGGCTTGAGGTCGCCGGCGGCGTGCGGGACGCAAGCAACCGCGCCTACGACCTGGGTTTCGCTTCCGGTTTCGAGACGGAGCGGGGTCAGTTCAGTTTTTTCGGCGCGTGGCTCGAACAGGACGAAAATTTCCGCACGGAATTCGACTGGATGATCCCGCGCGCCGTCGACCCGGACGGAGACGGCGACATCGTGGACGGGTCGTTCGACTCCGGCAGGGGCTCACCGGGAAGTTTCCGTCGCGCCGTCGCCAATCCGGACGGGACGTACTCCCCGTTTCAGCAGGACGGTTTCGATACGCCGCGCTTCCCGGATCCGGATTGCCGGGCCGGAGGCGGCTATCCGAGCGGGTCGCTGTGCCGCATGGACTTCTCCGACCAGAGGACGATGATTGCCGCCGAACGGCGGGTACAGTTCTTCACCGATGCCGAGATCCAACTCGACAGCGGTCCGACGCTCTTCTGGGAAGCCGGGTACTCGGTCAACGAGGTGACGGACCGGGTCGGCAACATGCTGCTGTTCCGGGGCAACGTCGAGCGGACCAATGAGTTCTTCGTGCCCGCCAACCATCCCTTCAACTTCTGGACCGATCCTGACGGCGACGGCATTCTCACGTACATCGCGCCCTCCGACTGGATTCCCGGCGTGCACGAAGCGGTTCCGCTGGGATACTTCGGCCGACCGCTCGGCGCGGAGGCTGCCGGCGAGAACTCCGGCGACGAACTGCGGGAGTTCAACAACCTGCGGGCAATGATCGGCTTCGAGAGCGAACTGGCCGGTGGCTGGACAGTCGAAGGCCATCTCGCCCGCTCCCTTTCCGAGCTGTCGGTGAACTCCGAACGCCACTGGATCGCCGCTGAGTTCGCCGAAGCAGTGGGCGCGGGTCTCTGGAATCCTTTCGGCACGCGGCTCGTGGCGCCCGACCTGGTGACGCCCAAGAGCGTGACGGACGATGGGCTGGCGCCGGCGCTGGCGGGGCGGCGCGCCGCGAACGATGCCGAGACGTTGCGCCGCTTCGAGGGAGTCCGGACGGAAAGCGCCATCGGCGCGCAGAACGTCGCGGAGTTCGTGGCTACCGGCGACCTGTTCGAGTGGCGCGGGCAGCCGGTGACGCTGGCCACCGGCGCACAGTACCGCGAACTGCACTACAGCTATCGTCCGGACCCGCTCAACGCCGCCGGTGAGGGTCCGCGGGAGATTCGCGAGTTTCCGAGGGACGCCGATCAGCACGTATGGGCGCTGTTCGCCGAGAGTCTGGCCTACCTCGGCGACCGCGCCGAGTTGCAGCTCGCCGCGCGCCACGAGCGTTACGAACAGGCCGGCAGTTCCACGGACCCGAAGATCGCCGCGCAGTTCTTCGCCACCGACCGGCTCTCGCTGCGCGCCTCCTGGGGCACATCCTTCCAGGCGCCGAGCGTGTTTCAGGCGGCGGGCAACACCAGTTCGCGCACGCTTACCGACCCCTTCCGGTTTGACGGTCAAGGCGTAGGGCAATGTACCGTCGATGGCTCGGGCGGGATCGTGAACCGCGGCGATAACTTCGCCGTCGCCACCGTGCTTCGCGGCGGCGGACTCGAGCCGCAGACGGCGCGCTCCTCCAACTTCGGCCTGTTGCTACAACCCACGGATAACGCGGCGGTCAGCCTTGACTACTGGACGCTCGACTACCGCGACGTCATTGCGCAGGGGCGAAGCTTTCAGGCCATCGTGGACGACGATTGCCGCGACGACGGCCGGCCCAACGATCCCCGCGTGCAGCGCGACTCCTCCGGTCAGCTCAGCGTGGTGACGACCGATTACGAGAATATCGGGGCCGTTCGGAGCCGGGGCCTGGACGTCAACGCCTACTACGATATCGACACATCGGCAGGCGTATTGCGCGTCAGTGGCGATGCCACCTTGCTGACGCGTTTCGACGTGGACACCGCCGGCGACGGATTCTCGGACCACCTCGGCAGCCGCAACGACAGCAACGGCTTCGCGCCCACGCCCGAATTGCGCCTGAATCTGGGTCTCGCGTGGCGGCGGGGACCGCACGCGGGCGGCCTGACAGTCCGCTACGTCGATTCATACCTGAACGATGAAGTGGCGTCACTCCCGGAAATCGCCGCGTGGACCACCCTGGACGTGAACTACAGCTACGTCGTCGAGAACCTGTTCGGCGGCGAGGCCACACTCTATTTTGGTGCGCGGAACCTGACGGACCGGGAACCGCCGCCGCTGCCGAGCGGGCGGGGAGGCGACCAGCGTTACAACCTGCGGCCGGGTTTCGACGGCTTCGTGCACGACATCAAGGGCCGCACGCTCTATGTTCGCTTTCGGTTCCGGCCTGGAGCCTGATCGCCCGCCTGCAGCCGCCCGGCCTCGCGTCTGCACGGGGTTCGCTGCAGCGAGAACGCGGGCGGCTCCTAGCTTCGGGATTCGGCGTGCCGGTGACGGCGTTGCAGTTCCTCGACGACTTCCGCGAGCCCGATTCCGCGCAGCGACAGCAGGACGAGGAGGTGGTAGATCACGTCGGCGGCTTCGTCCGTAACGCGACCGTCGCTTTCGGCGACCGACGCGAGCGTGAGTTCGATGCTCTCTTCACCGAGCTTTTGCGCGACCTTCAGCGCGCCGGCGGACGCAAGTCTGGCCGTGTAGCTAGTCTCGGTCGGGTTCTGCAGGCGATCGACGATGATGGACTGCAGGGTTTCGAGAAATTCCGTATTGCTCAATGTGGTCTCCTGGCCTGCGGAGGGCGAATCCGGATACCGGCTTCAATCAGGTAATTCTTGAGGTCCGGGATCGGGATAGCGGCCGAATGAAACACGCTGGCCGCCAGGGCGCCGTCGACCTGCGCCCGTGTGAAGACTTCGCTGAAGTGAGACATCTCGCCGGCGCCGCCGGAGGCGATCAGCGGGATGCCGCAGATCGCGCGAACGCGAGCGAGCTGCTCGATGTCGTAACCGCGGCGCACGCCGTCGCGATTCATGCAGTTGAGCACGATCTCGCCGGCGCCGCGGTCCTGGACTTCGCGGACCCAGGCGAGCGTTCGATGCCCGCTTGCCTCGGTTCGTTCCGTATCGCCCGTGTACTGGTAAACGCGATAGTCGCCGGATTCCTCGAGGGAATCGATACCGATCACGACGCACTGCGACCCGAAGCGCCTGACGAGGCGATCGATCAGGTCCGGGTTCTCGAGCGCGGGCGTGTTGACCGAGATCTTCTCGGCGCCGAAGTTCAGGATTTCCTCGGCGTCGGCGACCGTGCGAATACCGCCGGCGACGCAGAACGGTATGTCCAGGATCCCGGCAACGCGGTTCACCCAACTGCGGTCGACGGTACGACCGTCCGGGCTCGCCGTGATGTCGTAGAACACGAGTTCGTCCGCGCCCTCGTCGCGATAGCGGGCCGCGAGTTCGAGGATATCCCCCATCACGCGATGGTTGCGGAACTGCACGCCCTTGACGACAACACCGTCGCGTACGTCGAGGCAGGGGATCAGGCGTTTGGCAAGTATGGTCGTAACTCCTCGGTGCTCATGCGCCCTTCGAGCAGCGCCTTGCCGGAGATGGCCGCGGCAACGCCGGTTTCGGCAAGGCGAGCGAGGTCGCCTGCGTCGCGGACGCCGCCGGAAGCCTGGAAAGCGATGTCCGGCCAACGTTCGACACAGTCCTTGTACAGCCCGACGTTCGGCCCCGTCAATGCGCCGTCCCTGTCGATGTCGGTGCAAAGCACGTGCTTGAGGCCGGCGTCGAGATAGGCCTCGATCGCGTCGCTCAGGGACAGTGCCGTAGCGCGTGTCCAGCCGTGACTCATGAGCGTCGCCGCACCGTCCCGAGCCAGTCGTACGTCGAAGCCGAGCGCGAAACGTTCGGCGCCGTGTTCGGCCATCCAGGCGCCGACCCGAGCCGGCTCCGCCGCCGCGAGGCTGCCGACGACCACGCGGTCGGCGACGTCGAGCGCGAGCGCCAGGCTCGCTTCGTCCCGTATACCTCCGCCGAGCTGTATCCCGAGTCCGGCCTCCGCGGCGATCGTTTCGATCGTCTGAAGATTCACCGGCCGACCGGACGCCGCGCCATCCAGGTCAACGACATGCAGCCAGTCGGCGCCGATGGCGCGGTAATCGCCGGCAAGCGCCGCCGGATCGACGTCGTACCGCGTCTCCCGGTCGAAATCGCCCTTGAGCAACCGTACGCAGCGGCCGTCCCTGAGATCGATCGCAGGAATGAGTTGCATTGGCTTCGTGCGGCGCTAAAGCTCGAGAAAATTCGCGAGCAGTGTGGCGCCGAGCGATGCGGAGCGCTCGGGATGAAACTGCGTGCCGAAAAAGTTGTCCTGCTCGACGACTGCCGAAAACGTCACGCCGTATTCGGCTGTGGCGCGCGTGGATGCGCCTGCGGCTGCGGCATAGCTGTGCACGAAGTAGGCGTAGTCGCCGTCTGCGATATCGCGCAGGAGCGGCGTTTTCGCGTCGATGTCGAGCTGGTTCCAGCCCATGTGCGGGACAGGCAGGTCCGGGGCCTGCGGCAATGCGTCGACCCGGCCGTCGATGATGCCGAGGCAGCTTGCTTCGTCCTCGGCGGACGCATCAAACAGCAACTGCATACCGAGACAGATGCCGAGCACGGGCTGGGTCAGGGTGGGCAGGAGTTCAGTGAACCCGGCCCGGTCGAGGCGTGACATGGCGGCGTCCGCGGCGCCGACGCCGGGCAGGATGACGTGCGACGCGCGCCGTACGCGTTCGGGGTCCTCGCTGATCGGCGCATCGCAGCCGAGCCGCTGCAGGGCGAATGCCAGCGATGCGAGATTCGCTCCGCAACAGCCGATGATTACCGTGTCGGTGCTCACAGCACGCCCTTGGTGGTCGGCAAGGCGTCGCCTTCGCGCAAGAACGCTTGCCTTAGCGCTCGGGCCACGCCCTTGAAACAGGCTTCGACCATGTGATGGGTGTTTTCGCCGCGAACCTTGATCTGCAGCGAGGCGCCGAGGGTATCGCTCAGCGATCGGAAGAAGTGCGGGACGAGTTCGGTCGGCAAGCCGCCGACTTCCTGGCGCGGAAACTCGCCGGCAAACACGAACCAGGGGCGGCCGCTCAGGTCGAGCGCGACCTCCGCCGCGGCTTCGTCCATCGGCAGCAGGAAACCGTAGCGCTGAATTCCGCGCTTTTCGTCCAGTGCCTTGCGCAGCGCCTGGCCCAGCGTCAATGCGACATCCTCGACGGTGTGGTGTTCATCCACCTCGAGATCGCCCTTGCAGGACACGGTCAGCGCGAAGCCGCCGTGCTTGCCGAGTTGCTCGAGCATGTGGTCGAAGAAGCCGATCCCCGTGCTCACGGCGGGGTCGGCGGCAAGGTCGAGGTCGACGCTCACGTCGATATCGGTCTCGCGCGTCTGCCGACGGATACGCGCGCGTCGCGGTCGATCGGCGAGCACGTGGGCGATCTCGTCCCAGGAATGTCCATCGGATTCGCCGGGACCGAGCCGGTAGCCGACGAGGCCGAGGTTCGCCGCGAACTCGAGGTCCGAAGCGCGGTCGCCCACGACGGCCGACCGGTCGCGGTCAAGCTCGTTGCCGGCGAGGTAATGCCGTACGAGTCCGACGCCGGGCTTGCGGCAATCGCAGCGATCCTCGGGCTCGTGAGGGCAGAACAACAGTTCGGTGAAGACGATGCCCTGCGATTCGAACAGCCGCCGCATGGCGGTATCGGTCAGTTCGAAACGCTCGCGCGGGAAAGCGGGCCCGCCGAGCCCGTCCTGGTTGCTGACGACGACGAACTCGTAGCCGGCCTTCCCGAGTCGAAGCAGGGCCGGGATGACGCCGGGGACGAGGGAGAGCTTGTCGAGGCGATCGACCGGGCCGTCGCCGGATTCCTCGATCAGCGTACCGTCGCGGTCGACGAACAGAATCTTACGACTCATCGATCCGCTCCACTCCGGCGACTGCGCGCAATAGCCGATCGTTGTCCCTCGGGCGCCCGACCGTGATCCGTACACAGTCCGCCAGCATCGGTTCGCCCGGGAAAAGACGCACGAGAATTCGTGCCCGGCGCGCCGTCTCGGCGAATGCCGGTGCGTTGCGCGTCCGCGCGAGGACAAAATTGGCGTCGCTCGGATACACCTTCAGCACGTCGGGCAGATCCAGCAGGGCGGCGGCGAGCCGGCGGCGCTCGCGCTTGATCAGCGCGACCCGCTCGTCGGCGACGCGCAGCGAGTCGTCGGCCAGTCCCGCAAGCACGAGTTCGATCGACGGCGTCGGAAAGGTGTAGGGCGGCAGTACGCCGCCGAGAAAATCGGTGACCGCGGGCGAAGCGAGCATGGCGCCGCAGCGCGCGCCCGCAAGCGCAACGCACTTCGACAGCGTTCTGAGCAGCACGACGTGCTCGTGCCGTTCCAGCAAGTGGGCGAGGCCTCCGGCGTCAGCGAACTCGTGGTACGCCTCGTCGATCACTACGAGCGCGCGGCCGGCAAGCGCATCGCAGATCCCGTCGATGGCGCCTGGCGGGAATGCTGCCCCGGTCGGGTTGTTCGGCGAACACAGAAAAACGATCTTCGTCCGTTCGCCGGCATCGCGAACGACCCGATCGGCATCGAGCGCGAAGTCGTTGCGCTCATCGAGCGGCACGGCGACGACCTCGGCGCCCTGAATGCCGGCATACACGCGGTACATGTCGAACGTCGGCGGACAGATCAGGATTCTGTCGACGCCCGAGCGGCAGAACCCGCGGATCAGGACGTCGATCGCTTCGCTGCTGCCGCGCGTGACGAGAAGTTGCGGCTCGCTCACGCCGTAATGGGCCGCCAGTGCGGATCGCAGTTCGAACGGCCGCGGCGGAGGATAGATATTGAGGCCGCGTTCGCTCTTGTCGGCGGGCAGCCGCCACGGCGATTCGTTGGCGTTGAGCCTGACGTAGTCGGGATCCCAGACGCCGGCGGTATAGGGACGCAGGCCGCGCAGTTCGGGCCGCGCAAGTTCGAGCACGGAACTCATGGCGCCGTACCTTCGTCGATTGCCGCCAGGCGCGCGCGGACGGCCTCGGCATGTGCGTCGAGCCCCTCGAGCATCGCGAGCGTCTCGGCGATCGGGCCGATGCCCCGAAGACCGGCCCGGGTCAGTTCCTGCACCGTCATCGAGCGCAGGAAATCGGTGACGCCGAGACTCGAATAGCGGTGCGCGTAACCCGCGGTCGGCAGGACGTGATTCGTGCCGCTGCAATAGTCGCCGACCGATTCCGGCGCCCAGGGGCCCAGAAATACCGACCCGGCGGCACGGACTTCGGGCAGCCAGCGGCGCGGATCGGCGACCTGCAGAATCAGGTGCTCCGGTGCGTAGCGATTGGAAATCGCAAGCGCGGTATCGAGATCGTCGACGACGACGATGCTCGAATGTCCCAGCGCCTCGTCGACGATCGCAAGCCGGCTCAGCGTCTTCTTTTGGATCGCAATCTGCTCGCTGACGGCATCGGC
The DNA here is from genome assembly GCA_022826245.1 of Gammaproteobacteria bacterium. GTDB lineage: Bacteria > Pseudomonadota > Gammaproteobacteria > Steroidobacterales > Rariloculaceae > Rariloculus. The sequence continues at coordinate 15,215 of JAJDVG010000060.1, read as the reverse complement.
CTGTCGCTCGCTCGTCGTCAGCAGGAGCACCTGCGAGTCGCCGCCGTGCTCGGCTTGCGAGAGCAAATCCGCTGCCACGAAGTCGGCCCGGGCCAGTTCATCGGCGATGACGAGAACTTCGGACGGACCGGCCGGGTAGTCGCGCGCGGCGCCTCTCGGATCCCGATCGACCTGAGATTTCGCTTCGGTGACCCAGGCATTGCCGGGCCCGAATACCTTGTCGACCTTGGGTACGGACTCGGTCCCGTAGGCCATCGCTGCGATCGCCTGGGCGCCGCCGAGCCGAAACACGCGCGGGATGCCGCTGATCCGGGCGGCATGCAGCACCGCGGCATCGACCCGGCCGTCGGCCTGCACCGGACTGCACATGATCCGAGTCGGGCAGCCGGCCAGCCGTGCCGGAACTCCGAGCATGAGTGCCGTCGACGGCAGCGGAGCACTGCCGGCGGGAACATAGAGGCCGACGCGTTCGATCGGCCGCGACACGCGCTCGCAGCGCACGCCGGGCGCCGTATCGACGACCAGGCGCCGGGGCAACTGGGCTTCATGAAACGCCTCGATATTGTCCGCCGCCAGGCGGATGGCGCGGCGCTGCTCCCCGGTAAGGCGCTCCGCCGCCTCGTCGAACTCCGCGTCCGTGACTTCGAGCGAAGGCAGCGCGATACCGTCGAGTTCCTCGGTCAGCGCAAGCAGAGCGGCATCACCGCCGCGTCTCACGCGCTCGATGATCGCGGCGACGCTCGCGGCCAGGCTTGCGTCGCCGCCCGGCTCCGGCCGCGCCAGAACGGCATCGCGGATCTCGCTGCTCAGGTCGTTCCAGACGTATCGCTTCAGCATGGGACCGCGACCGTCAGGCAAGCATCTTCTCGACGGGCAGCACGAGCATCGAGCTTGCCCCGACTTCCTTGAGCTGCTCGAGCGTTTCCCAGAACACATTCTCGCGGCACACCGCATGCACGGCGACCTTGTCGTCCGTTCCCTCGAGCGTCATGATCGTCGGCGCTTCGCTGCCGGGCAGCAGCGCCGTGATTTCCTTGAGCGCCGCTCGCGGTGCGTGCAGCATGATGTACTTGCTCTCCTTGACCTGCAGTACGCCCTCGATGCGCTGCAGCAGGCGCTCGACCCATCTGGCCTTGGCGGGCGCAAGTTCCACCGGCGTACGAATCAGCGCCGCGCGGCTTTCGAGAACCGTCGCGACTTCCTGCAGATCGTGAGCCTTGAGGGTTTCGCCGCTCGATACGAGATCGCAGATCAGGTCGGCGCGGCCGAGACTCGGCGCGATCTCGACGGCTCCGGAGAACACGACGACGTTCGCATCGACGCCGTTGCGCTCGAGATAGTCCGACACGGTGCGGGGATAACTCGTGGCAATGCGTTTGCCGGCGAGTGAGCCTGCATCCCGGTACGGCGTCCCGCGCGGCACCGCGAAACTCAGGCGGCATTGCCCGAAATCGAGCGTCGCGACCTGGTCGAACAGCCGGCTTGCGCCGTCGGCACGCAGGGCCAGGGCACTTTCCTCGATGATGTTGAGCCCGACGATCCCCAGGTCGCAGACATCCTCCTGAACGAGATCGGGAATATCGTCGTCACGCACGAGCAGCACGTCGATGGGCATGTTCTCGCCGTAACAGATGAGCCGATCCTTGCCGCGCGAATAGCTCAGGCCGCAACGGACCAGCAGGTCCATCGAATGTTCGGTCAGGCGGCCGGATTTCTGTACGGCGATCTTGATCCGGTCGCCGGTCTCCTTGCTGTTCATTGCCGTGCACCGTCCATGCGTTCGAGAGCCATTCGGTAGCCGCCGTTGCCGTCGATCAGGAATCGTGCAACACGGCCGATCGTCGTGACGGAAACTCCCGTGAGTTCGTGGATTCGCCGATAGGGGAGGCCGTCGTTGAGGTGTGCGACGACGCTCCATCGGTCGATCATGGCTTCGAGCTCGGCGGGCGTGCACAGGTCGGTGAAAAATCGCCTGCATTCGTCATCGGTGCGAAGGCAGAGGATGGCTTCATACAGCCCGCGTTCGGCCCGTGCCACCGATCCCGGGTTCACGTTGCGATGTGACTTCATGCCGGAGTCCGTCGTTGCACTAATGTAATAACATGTTAATGCATTAGCATGTTATGGCACAGGCCCAATCGTGTCCAGTCACCGTCTGCCCGATCTTTTCCGGTGCTACCGGTAGGGATTCACAGTGCGAGGCGTTCGACGACGGCCTGGCCGAACTCGGCGGTGCCGACCGCCGTCTGTCCCGGAGCAGCGATGTCGCGTGTGCGAATACCGTCGGCGAGTACGGCGTCAACGGCCGCCTCGACAGCCGATGCCGCATCATCCGCGCCGCAGGAATGCCGCAGCAGCAACGCCGCGCTCAGGATCGCTCCGCAGGGGTTGGCGGCATTGCGGCCCGCGATATCCGGCGCCGAACCGTGGATCGGTTCGTAGAGACCGGGACCGCCGTCGCCGAGCGAAGCCGATGGCAGCAGACCCATGGAGCCCGCGAGCATGGATGCTTCGTCCGTCAGGATATCGCCGAACATGTTCTCGGTGACCATGACGTCGAAATCGGCGGGCCGGCTCAGCAGATGCATCGCAGCGGCATCCACGAGCAGGTGTTCGACTTCGAGATCGGGAAACTCCGCGCGAAACACGCGGCTCGCCGTTTCGCGCCAGAGGCGTGAGGTATCGAGCACGTTGAACTTGTCGATCGACGTGATCCTGCCGCGCCGTCCGCGTGCAAGCACGGCCGCGGCCCGGCAGACCCGCTCGATCTCGCCGACCGTATATTCGCAGGTATCGAAAGCTTCGTCGGCGCTGCGCGACCGCTTGCCGAAATAGATGCCGCCTGTCAGTTCGCGCACGACGACGATGTCCACACCCGCAAGCCGTTCGTTCTTGAGCGGCGACGCTTCGACGAGCGAGGGGATGGTCTTGACGGGCCTGAGATTCGCAAAGAGGCCGAGTTCCTTGCGCAGTCCGAGCAAACCGACCTCGGGTCGTATCTCAACCGGTACGGTATCCCACTTCGGGCCGCCGACCGCGCCCAGAAACACGGCCGAAGCCGCCCTGCACGCCGCGAGCGTTTCGTCGGGCAGGGGAGAACCGACCGCATCGATCGCCGCGCCGCCAAGCAGGGCCGGTTCGAACTCGAGATCCAGGTTCGCCTTGTCGGACACGGTTTCGAGCACCCGTACTGCCTGGGCCGAAACTTCCGGGCCGACTCCGTCGCCGGCCAGCACCACGATCTTGCGGCTCATGACGCGCGTTGCTCGTATGCGCGGATCGAGCTCTCGTTCTCGAGCAGAAACCCGAGTTCATCGATGCCGTTCATGAGGCAATAGCGCGAGAATCCGTCGATGGGAAACGTGACGCTGCGTCCGTCCGGCAACTCGAGCGAGCGGCCTTCGAGATCGATGGCGACTTCCGCGCCGGGGTGCTCGATGAGCCACTCATGGGTCGCTGCATCGACGATCACCGGAATCAGTCCGTTCTTCAAAGAGTTGCTGCGGAAGATATCGGCGATTTCCGTACTGATGACTGCGCGAAAGCCGAAGTCGACGAGCGCCCAGGGCGCATGTTCGCGCGACGAGCCGCAGCCGAAATTGTTGCCGCCGACCAGGACGGCCGCGCCCTCGGATTCCGGGCGGTTCAAGACGAAGTCGGCACGCTCCCGACCGTCGGCATCGTAGCGCCAATCGGCAAACAGTCGTTTGCCGAGGCCTCTCCGGCTTGTCGTCGTCAGAAAGCGGGCCGGAATGATCTGGTCGGTATCGATATCTTCGATCGGCAATACGACCGTCCTCGACCGAATTCGTGCGATGGTTTCCATGAAGTGACTCGCTGCGAGTGTGGCTCAACTCAGAAGCGCGCGCGGGTCCGTGACGACGCCGGTAACCGCCGCGGCCGCGGCCGTCAGGGGACTGGCGAGAATCGTCCGTGCGCCGCTGCCCTGGCGGCCTTCGAAATTTCGGTTGCTCGTGCTGACCGCGAGTTCCCCGCGCGTGACGCGATCGCCGTTCATGGCGATGCACATCGAGCAGCCCGGTTCGCGCCACTCGCCGCCGGCTGCGCGCACGATCTCGTCGAGTCCCTGAGCCTCGGCATCGCGTTTGACGCGTTCGGAGCCCGGTACGACCAGGAGACGCACGTTGTCGGACACGCGCCGGCCCTCGAGAACGCTCGCTGCCTGCCGGATATCGCTGAGGCGCCCGTTCGTGCATGAGCCGATGAAGACCACGTTGACCGGCTGGCCGCTCAGCGGCTTGCCCGCCTCGATCTGCATGTACGCAAGCGCCTTGCGGAACGCGGCGTCGTCGTGCTCGGGCACCGCATCGTCTATCGAGATCACCATGCCCGGATTCGTGCCGAAGGTCACCATCGGCGTGAGCTCGGAGACGTCGATATCGACCGATCTGTCGTAGCTCGCCCCGGGGTCGCTCGGCAGCGTTTGCCACTGGACGAGGGCGCGGTCCCAGTCCGGCCCGGCCGGTGCGAGCGGCCGACCCGCCATATATTCGTAAGTCGTGTCGTCGGGGGCGATCATGCCGGCCCGCGCGCCGGCTTCGATCGACATGTTGCAGATCGTCATGCGCTCTTCCATCGAAAGACCGGCGATCGCCGAGCCGCGATACTCGATCGCGTGTCCCGTGCCCCCGCCGACGCCGATGGCGCCGATTATCCGCAGGATGACGTCCTTGGCCGTGACGCCGGCCCTGAGCGTGCCCTCGAGATTGATCGCGAGGGTCTTCGGGCGGCGCTGCAGCAGACACTGCGTGGCGAGCGCGTGACCGACCTCGGTCGTGCCGATACCGAAGGCCAGCGCGCCGAAGGCGCCGTGCGTGCTCGTGTGCGAATCGCCGCAGACGATCGTCTTGCCGGGCTGCGTCGCGCCGAGTTCGGGCCCGATCACGTGCACGATACCGCGGTTGTCGCTCGCGAAACCGTGCAGTTCGATGCCGAACTCGGCGCAGTTCCTTTCCATCTGGACGAGCTGGCGCGCGGCAGCCGGTTCGCTGACGATCTCCAGATCCCTGATCGAAGCGACCGGGACGGTCGGTATCGAATGGTCGAGCGTTGCCAGGCAGAGATCCGGACGGCGTACCTTGAGACCTTTCTCGCGGAGAACGTCGAAGGCCTGGGGGCTCGTGACTTCGTGGACGAGATGCAGGTCGACGTAGAGTATCGCCGGCCTGTCATCGGTTTCCGGCGTCACGACATGCGTGTCCCACACCTTCTCGAAAAGGGATCTGGCGCTCATGGGTATTTCCCTAGACGGCGACCGGGCAGTCGGCGCGCACGTCGGTTGCATCGAGCATCGGTTCGAGCCAACCCCAGCGGTCGCGCGTCGAGCCGTCGAACAGCCCGAAGAACTCCGTCTGCAGACGTTCCGTCACAGGGCCGCGCTTGCCCGAACCCACCTCGATCCGGTCGACCGAACGCACGGGCGTGATCTCGGCCGCGGTCCCGCTCAGAAAGATTTCATCGGCGATGTACAGCAGTTCACGCGGGATCTGCTGTTCGACGACCTCAAGGCCGAGCGCCAACGCAAGCTCGACGACAGTGTTGCGCGTCAGACCCGCAAGGATCGACGCCGCGACCGGCGGCGTGTAGATCTTGCCGTCGCGCACTAGGAACAGGTTCTCGCCGGCGCCTTCGCTGACGAAACCGCTCGTGTTGAGGGCGATGCCCTCGACGAAGCCGAGACGCCTGGCTTCGAGCGTGACGAGGATGCTCGACAGGTAATTGCCGCCGGCCTTGGCGAGTGCAGGTACGGTATTCGGCGCCACCCGCTGCCACGAAGATATGCAGACATCGACGCCCGTCTCGAGCCCGTCCTCGCCGAGATACGAACCCCACTCCCAGGCGGCGACCGAGCATACGGCGGGGTCCTCGGGATTGCCGGCCACGCCCATCTCGCCGTAACCGCGAAAAGCGATCGGCCGGATGTACGCGCCCTCCGTCAGGTCATTGTCCCGGATGACGAGCTTGCAGGCGGCGACGAGCGTCTCGAGCGGATAGGGGATGATGAGCCGGTAGACCTTCGCGGAGTCGTACATGCGTTTGATGTGATCCGTGAGCCGCAGGCCCATTGGGCCGTCGGGCGTCTTGTAGACCCGAATGCCCTCGAACACGGACGAGCCGTAGTGCAGGGCATGGCTCAGCACATGGACCGTGGCCTGTTCCCAGGGAACGAGTGCGCCGTCGTGCCAGATTGTGCGGCTTTCCTTCAGAGGCATCGCGCCACTCTACATGATTATCGCGGTACGCCAAAAGCCGCGGGCAGCGTTACGGTTTCCCTTCCCGGCGCACTCGCGCCCGCGTGTGTGCAACGGGCAGGTACGGTGCTGCCGCAGCTCTATTGCTGCAGCCAACTCATCCGTCCCCGGAGTTCTCGCCCGACGTCCTCGATCGGATTGTCGAGGTCTTCCTCGAGCAGCCTGTTGTAGCCGTCGAGCCCGGATTCATTCTCCTCGATCCACTCGCGCGCGAACGTGCCGTCCTGAACCTCCTTGAGGACCGCGCGCATGCTGGCCTTGACGTGGTCGTCAATGATGCGCGGACCGCGGGTCAGATCGCCGAACTTGGCTGTCTCGCTGACGAACTCGTGCATCTTCCTGAGGCCGCCTTCATGCAGCAGGTCGACTATGAGCTTCATCTCGTGCATGCACTCGAAATAGGCGACTTCCGGCTGATAACCGGCTTCGACGAGGGTCTCGAAGCCGCGCACGATGAGCTCGGTCGCGCCACCGCAGAGCACTGCCTGTTCGCCGAACAGATCCGTTTCCGTTTCTTCGGCAAACGTCGTGGTCAGCACTCCGCCCCGCGTGCCGCCGATGTGATGCGCATAGGCCAGAGCGCGTGCCCGGGCGTTGCCGGTCGCGTCCTGCGCAACGGCCAGCAGGCAAGGTACGCCGCGGCCGGCCTCGTATTGCCTGCGTACGAGGTCGCCCGGCCCCTTGGGCGCGATCAGCACGACATCGAGATCGGCGCGCGGTTCGATCCGGCCGTAGTGGATGTTGAATCCGTGCGCGAACAGCAGCGTGCTGCCGTGGCCAAGCTGATCCTCGATGTCCTTGTAAAGCTTGCCCTGGGCCATGTCGGGCACGAGAAACGCGACGAGACCGGCGCCTGCCGCCGCTGCCGCGGGCGAGCGCACCGCGAACCCGTCGTGCTCGGCGCGTGCCCAGGTCTTGCCGCCAGGGCGCAGGCCGACGACAACGTCGAACCCGGAGTCGCGCAGGTTCAGTGCGTGAGCGCGGCCCTGACTCCCGTATCCCAGTACGGCGATGCGCTCGCCGATGAGCACGCCCGCGTCGACATCCGACTCCAGATACATCTGCATCGCTACTTCCTCTTGGTCGCGAGTTGCACAATTGGAAAACCCCGCAGCCTTTCGGTTGCGGGGTTGTTTCAATATTCTTTCGAATCTGGTCGCGAAATGTCAACGCCTCCGTACTTGTATACCTTGAAAATAAAGGTATATAGTCGGGCACATGACCCGAAAGTTGCAAGGCAAGCGCAACGCGGTCGCGCGCGAACTCGCACGCCATGCCCGGTCAGGCCCGTATCCCGCGCCCGGCGCGCCGGATTACAGGGTCGGCGACGCTGTGGCACGCGCGAAGAGTTTTGCGCTATTCTTTCGCTGCGGTGCTCGAACCCGTACGGGACGTTGTGTCCCTGCGTATGCGTTGCCTGGTGGAGTGAACTCAGGCAACGCCAGGTCGGGACGAAAGAAGAATTCTCGTGGGTCTTTATTTGGGGGCGGCCTAAGGAAAATCGCCAATCCTTTGGAGCGGCGCGGACCAGCACCAAGCCACTTCACGGCCCGGGCGGCTTCCCCCTTCGCTCACGATGGTTTATGGTTGCGCGCTCACCGGGGCGGGCAAGCGTAGACGTGCGGAACGGTATTGGGGAATTGGATAACTGACGATCAGGTGAGGAACGAACCGGCATGAGACTCAAACAAGGTACTGGGACGTTGCTGCTGGGCGGTCTCGGAGGCATGTTGCTCTGGGGGCTGGCGACCGGCCAGACCGTCGATGCGATCATCGCCGTGGAGCAAGACCGCATACAGGTCGCACAGCAAGGCCAGGACGAGATCGACGGTATCGTCTCGACGACGCGCGCGCGTTTTGACGAGTACCAGGGGATTCTGAAGCAGATCGAAAACGTCCAGGTCTACAATCGCCTGCTTCAGAACCAGATCGACGACCAGAATCGAACGCTTGACGACTTGCGCAACTCCATCGAGGAGGTCACGGTGATCGAGCGGCAGATCCTGCCTCTGATGACTCGCATGATCGACGGTCTCGAGCAGTTCGTCGAACTTGACGTTCCGTTTCTGCTCGACGAGCGCCACGAGCGCATCGCCAACCTCAAGGATCTGCTCAATCGTTCCGATGTCACGGCGGCCGAGCAGTTCCGCAACGTCATGGAAGCATGGCAGATTGAAAACGATTACGGCAGTGCTCCCGAATCGTATACGGGGATCGTTCCGATCAACGGCGCCAATCGCGAGGTCGATATTCTCAAGATCGGCAGGGTCGCACTGCTCTACTTGACGCCCGACGGACAGCAAGCGGGCGCCTGGGATCAACGCAGCAGGGAGTGGGTCGAGCTTGACGACGAATATCTGGCCCCGATCAGCCAGGGTCTCAGAGTCGTCGAAACAGGTCAGGTCGACCAGGCCATGTTCGTCATTCCTGTCGCTCCACCGGAGGAATAGTCAATGAAAGCGTATCGAATCATCTGTGCGGTGGTGCTTGGTACAAGCCTCGCCATCGGACCGGCCTTCGGCCAGCAGGCTGGCAGTCTCGAGGACCTGCTCGAGGCGGTCCGGGACGGCGGTGGCCGCGACGCTCAGCAACATCAGCAACGGCTGCAGGAATTTCAGCAGCGTCAGGCCGACCAGACGCGCCTGCTCCAGGAGGCGCAGACGGAACTCGCGAACGAACAGGCTCGCAGTGCGCAGCTCGACACGCAGTTCGACGAGAACGAAATCCTGATCGAGAACGTCCAGGCACAGCTCGACGAGCGTCTGGGTTCGCTGCGCGAACTTTTCGGTGTCCTGCAGCAGGTATCGGGCGACGCTCGAAGCCAGTTCGAGAACTCCCTCACTAATATCGAGTTTCCCGACAGGGCGGCGTTTCTCACCGATTTTGCCGCCACGGCGGGATCCGGGACCAGGTTGCCGTCGATCGCGGAAATCGAGCAACTCTGGTTCGAACTGCAGCGGGAAGCGACCGAACAGGGCAAGGTCAAGCGATTGCCCGCCTTCGGGTTCGTGACCGCATCGGGAGAGGAAGTCTCCGAGGACGTGGTTCGCATCGGTACGTTCAACGTCGTCGCCGACGGCCGTTACCTGCAGCACAACCCGGAAACGAACTCCGTATCGGAGCTGCAGCGGCAACCCTCCCAGGCGCGATTCATCGACAGCACATCGGACCTGATTTCCGCGCAGTCCGGCGGTGATCTCGTACGGTTCGGAATCGATATCACGAGCGGCCAGTTGCTGTCGCTGCTGATTGCAACGCCAAATATTCGCGAACGCATCGAGCAGGGCGCGGAAGTCGGCTACGTGATCATTGCGCTTGGCATTTTCGGCGTGCTGCTGGCGCTCGAGCGTCTGGTGACGCTGAGCATCGTCGGCGGCAAGGTCAGGGCGCAGCTCAAGCGCGAGACGCCGAGCGAGAACAATCCTCTCGGACGCGTGCTCAAGGTCTACGACGAGAACAGGGAAGCCGACGTCGAAACGCTCGAGCTCAAGCTTGGCGAAGCGATTCTCAAGGAAACCCCGTCGCTGCAGCGGGGCATCCTGTTCATCAAGGTCATATCGGTCGTTGCGCCGCTGCTCGGACTGCTCGGCACGGTTACCGGCATGATCAACACCTTCCAGGCGATCACGCTGTTCGGTACGGGTGATCCGACGATCATGGCCGGCGGTATTTCGCAGGCGCTCATGACGACCGTACTTGGCCTGTGTGTCGCGATTCCGACCGTGCTGCTGCATACGCTCGTGAGCGGGCGCAGCCGTCGAATCGTGCAGGTCCTGCAGGAACAGAGCGCCGGCATCGTTGCCGATCAGGCCGAACGGGTGCAGTGAGGATCATCGGCACGTTAGCGAGAAACAAGGGCCGGCCGCGCCGGGGAGAGCGGAAAAGATGCAGTTTCTGATCGATGCATATGAGGCGATTCGAGACTTCCTGGAACTCGGAGGCCCGGTGCTCAGGCTCATCGCCGTCGTGATCCTGGCCATGTGGATCCTGATCCTCGAACGCCTGATGTATTTCAGGACCGGTCTGCGCCGTTTGATCCGGGAAACGTACGAGGCCTGGGAGGCTCGCCCCGAACGCAAGTCCTGGCACGCCCACCAGATTCGCAGTCAACTGATTTCGCAAGTCAGGATGAACGCGAATCAGGGCGTGCCCATGGTCGAGACGCTGGTTGCGTTGTGCCCGTTGCTCGGCCTTCTCGGCACGGTGACGGGCATGATCGCGGTGTTCGAGGTCATGGCCGTTACCGGCGGCGGCAACGCGCGCTCGATGGCCGCGGGCGTGTCGATGGCCACGATCCCGACGATGGCCGGCATGGTCGGGGCGCTTTCGGGCGTGTTCCTCGTAACGGTCCTGACACGTACCGTCAAGCGGCGAGTCACCTTTCTCGAAGATCGCCTGACCATGGATCACTAGGGGCTGTCCGACAACCGACAGGAGCCTGCAGAAATGGCGCGTAAGCACATCGCTTCGATCAAGGTCGAAACCGAAGAGAACGAGATCAACCTGACACCGATGCTCGATGTCGTGTTCATCATGCTGATCTTCTTCATTGTCACGGCAACGTTCATCCGGGAAACGAGCATCGAGGCGAACCGGCCGGATCAGCAGGAATCCGTGCCCGTCGTGCAGGAAGACGGCGCCATCCTGATCATCATCGATAACAACGACGATATCTGGATGAACGGCCTGATCATCGACGACCGTGCCGTGCGCCCCAATATTCAGCGGTTGCACGCCGAGAATCCGGACCGGCCCGTCGTGATCCAGGCCGAACCCAACTCGAGCGCGGAAACGCTCGTTACGGTGATGGACGCATCGCGTCAGGCAGACGTCTACAACATATCGATCACGGCCGGCGGCTAGCGGCAGTGCCGGCAGTCGATCTGCGGGCACGGACATCGGAGAGAATTCAAGATGGAAGACGAACGCGAAGAAAGTGAAATCAACCTGACGCCGATGCTCGACGTCGTGTTCATCATGCTGATCTTCTTCATCGTGACGGCCGTGTTCGTCCGGGAACCGGGCGTCGATGTCGACCGGCCCGTGGCGCAAACGGCAACAGATCCCGGCGGAGGCAGCATATTCATAGCGATCACGGCGAACGACGAGATCTGGATCGACCGGCGCGAAATCGACATCCCGGGCGCCAAATCCCAGATCGAACGCCTCTCGTCGGAGAATCCGGAGGCCGGCATCATCATTCAGGCTGACAGCGAGTCGCGCAACGAAGTACTCATCGCCGTGATGGATGCCGCCAAGGAAGCCGGTGTCGCAGACATTACCATTGCCGCGGGCGAGTGAAGGCCCGTTGGCGAGAGAGCGTCACTAACGTCGTTTGTAGTGCTAGAATCCGAACGGACGTTTCGAGCTTGACATACCTTGAGCGGCAGGGTATATAGGGGATCAGCACTCTAGACCAGGGGGACTTGGATCATGTTTGCCAGATACGGAACCGCGATTGCGATCGGCGCCGGAGTCACATTCGGCCTTTTGTTCGTCATGCAGTTGTTGATCGCCACCGGCCGTGGCGCCATCGTCGACGGCCCCGGCTTCCGGGTCGTGGACTTCGTGCGCGTGGAGCGCGACACGACCGTCGAAACGAAGCGCGACAAGCCCGAGAAGCCGCCCGAGCCCGACCAGCAGCCGGATATCCCGCAGTCGGATTCGTCATCCAACTTCGACAGCAATCTGGCCGTCTCGATGTCCATGCCGACGATGTCCACGGGCGTGAATGTCGGCAATCTCGGTTTCGGCGTAGCCGACGGCGAGTACCTGCCTATCGTCAAGGTGGCCCCGATCTATCCGGCCCGGGCTGCATCGCGCGGTCTTGAAGGCTACGTGATCGTCGAATACACGGTGACGAGAACGGGAACGACCAGGGATGCGCGTGTGGTCGAGTCCTCAAGCAGCCTGTTCGAACGCGCGGCCGTCGAATCGGCGCTCAAGTACAAGTACAAGCCGCGCGTCATCAACGGCGAGCCGGTCGAAGTCCCCGGAGTCCGGACCATCATCCGGTTCGAACTCGAAAACTGATCGCCGATCGGCTGAAACAGGTCGGCTGAACACGAGGAGAGTCGCGTGCGTGCCAAGCACTTCTTTGTTGCGTTGCTCGCCGTCGCGGCAACGGTGACGATCACGGCCCTGGCCCCCGAGGCGTACGCGCAACGGGCGGGACAGAATCAGGAAAGCCAGGCAAATCAGCCGGCCCGCCGGACTCCGGCCATGCGGGAGCGCGTCTACCAGCGTCTGGCCGAGGCGCAGGAATGCTCCGAGGCCGAGGACATGGAATGCGCCGCCGACTTGCTGGAACAGGTCCGCGAGATGGACGACCTCAACAGCTATGAGCTCGCCCAGATGTGGAACTTCTACGCGTTCATCTACTTCAGCCAGGACAACTTCGGCGAAGCGATCCGGGCGTACGAGAACGTATTGCTGCAGGCGGAGCTGCCGATCGGGCTCGAGACGACGACCATGTACTCGCTGGCGACGCTCTACGTTCAGCAGGAGCAGTACCAGGAAGGTCTCGACATGCTCGATCGCTGGTTCGCCCTGTCGGATGCCCCGTCGCCGGATCCCTACATCCTCAAGGCGCAGATCCACTATCAGCTCGAACAGTTCGCAGAAGGTGTCGAGCCGGTACTCACGGCCCTTGAGATCGCGGCGGAGCAGGGCAGGGACCCGCAGGAAGGCTGGTATCAGCTTCTGAACGTGTTCTATTTCGAGCAGGAAGACTATCCCAATGTCATCGCGACCCTGACGATTCTTGCCGAAACCTGGCCGCGCAAGGATTACGTCGTGCAGCTCGCCGGCATTCTCGGGCAGGAAGGGGAAGAAAATTCAGCACTCGCGCTCTACGAGGCGGCCTATGAAGTCGGCTGGCTCGACCGCAGCGCCGAGTTCGTGACGCTCGCCCAGATGCTGCTGAATGCCGACATCCCGTTCAAGGCGGCAACCGTACTCCAGGAGGGGCTAGACGAAGGTACGATCGATTCGACGGAAGCCAATTGGCGGCTGCTCGCGCAGTCCTGGCAACTCGCTCAGGAAGATGAACAAGCACTGCCGGCCCTCATGCGCGCCTCCGGCCTCTCCGACGACGGCAATCTCGATCATCGTCTGGCGCAGTCCTACGCGAACCTCGCGCGCTGGGACGAGTGCGTGGAGTCCGCTCGCGAAGCGCTGCAGCGCGGTGACCTGAACCGCGAGGATCAGGCCAATCTGCTGCTCGGCAACTGTCTCGTCGAACTCAAGGAATACGGCGAAGCCAGGAACGCCTTCGAGGCGGCAGCGCGCGATGAACGCAGCCGCACCGGCGCCCGCCAGTGGCTCGATTACGTGCGCAACGAAGAGAACCGGGAAGCGGAGATCGAGCGCGCCCTGCGCCGCGGCTGAGTCGACCAACACTTCGATGACGATCCAGATCGGCGATACGATGCCCGCCGGGCAGTTCAGCGTCATGGGCGCTGACGGTCCCGAATCATTGTCCACGGACGAACTTTTCAGCGGCAGGAAGGTCGTTCTGTTCTGCGTTCCGGGCGCGTTTACTCCAGTGTGCTCTGCGCGACACCTGCCGAGCTATGTCGAGCAGGCGGATGCCTTGCGCGAGCGCGGCGCCGATGCGATCGCCTGCCTCGCCGTCAACGATGTATTCGTCATGTCCGCCTGGGCCAGGGACGGCGGTGTCGGCGACAGGATCGTCATGCTTGCCGACGGCAACGGCGAATACATCAAGGCGCTCGGCCTCGAACTCGATGCAAGCGGCTTCGGTATGGGAACGCGCGGCCAGCGATTCTCCCTGATTGCCGAAGACGGCGTCGTGACCCATCTCAACGTCGAACCCGCCGGTGAGTTCGGGATCAGTTCCGCGGAAACCGCACTGGATCAGCTCGGCTGAAGCTTCGGGAACCCGGTCCGCGAACGAGCGGAACAAGCTCGAAGCCGGCTCTCTTGCGCAGCCCACCGGTATGCCGTCATGAACGCACTCGTCGAGGTGGAGCAACTTGCGGCGGCGCTCGACGATCCCGACCTGGTCGTGATCGATTGCCGATTCGATCTGCTCGATCCTGAAGCAGGCCGGAAGCAGTATGCCGAAGCGCACATTCCCGGTGCGCGATACGCGAGTCTGGATGACGATCTCGCGCGCGAACCCGGTCCGGATGACGGCCGTCATCCGTTGCCGCATCCCGAAGACTTCGCGGCGCGCCTCGAGGCGCTCGGAGTGTCCAACTTGAGCTTCGTCGTTGCCCATGACGAGGGCGCCGGCGCGATCGCGGCAAGACTCTGGTGGATGCTGCGTTGGCTCGGTCACGAGCGCGTTGCCGTACTCAACGGCGGGCTCGCAGCCTGGCGAGCAAGCACGTTGCCGATGACTGATCGATCACCCCCGTTCGGGCGTGGCAGCTTCGTTCCCGAACGCGTGAACGCCGACTGGACAGTTTCCGTGTCGAAACTCGAAGACAGCCTCGGCGCCGGCAACGTCGTGCTCGACGCGCGCGCGGCGCCGCGCTACCGGGGCGATCATGAACCGATCGACCCCGTGGCCGGCCACATTCCGGGTGCGGAGAACCTGCCGTTTAGCGAATGCCTCGCTGACGATGGCCGCTTGTTGCCGCCAGCGGAACTCAGAACGGTGTTTGCCAACGCCATGCGTGGCCGCGACGCCGACCAGGTCATTGCGATGTGCGGTTCGGGCGTCACGGCCTGTCATCTGCTGTTGGCGATGAATCGGGCCGGAATCGGCGACGGAAGACTCTACGTCGGTTCCTGGAGCGAGTGGATCCGGAACCCGGAGCGCCCGATCGCGACTGGATCAATCGCTTGAACAGCAACGTTGGCGGCTTTCAAACTCGACGCCCCGTGTCGGACCCGCCTACGTTCAGGTATGTGTGCTTGCGCAGACGGCAAGGGGAGTTGCACGATCGCTTGCTTGAGACCCTCGCGCGCAGG
>JAJDVG010000026.1 GCA_022826245.1 Gammaproteobacteria bacterium | reverse complement strand
CCAGCGGCCGCTTGAGACACGCGGTGAATACATCCCTGTACGCTCCGCGCGCGCATCCCTGCGCGCGAGGGTCTCAAGCGGCCGCTGGTGCAACTCCCCTTGGGTTTGCGGTTGCCGGGCGATTTCATGAATTTCCGTGCTGGGTGGGGTTCGCGCATTGGATTGCCGGTTGCTGCTCCGCGTGCACGGCTTCGATGAGCGCCTCTACGCTCGCGATGGGTGTGGTCGGCAGGATGCCGTGGCCGAGATTCACGATATGGCCGTTCGGGCTGACGCTTTTGAGCAGTTTGCGCGCCTGGAGCGCCGTGGCTTCGGGGCCGGCCAACAGCACCGCCGGATCGATGTTGCCCTGCACGGCTCGCTCGGGATAGCGGCGCTGCAACTGGCCGAGGTCCATGCGCCAGTCCGTCGCGATCGCTTCGGCGGGCAGATTCGCGTAGGCGTCGACGAGGTGCGGTGCGTTCTGCAGAAACAGGATGCGTGGAATCCCGGCCGCACCGACGGTTTCGAGCAGCGAAACCAGGTGCGGCCTGATCAGCGCCTCCCAGTCCGCCAGCGACAGGAGTCCGGCCCAGGAATCGAAGATCTGCACGGCGTCGGCGCCCGCCTCGGCCTGCCGGATCAGGTACAGACCCATGAGCGCCGACAGGCGCTCGAGCAGCGCGTCGAGCAACCGCGGTCGTTCGGCGGCGAAGGCGCGCAGCGTCGGAAAATCCTTGATGCCCCGGCCTTGGACGAGGTAGGCGGCCAGTGTCCACGGGGCGCCGCAGAAGCCGAGCAGGGCAACGTCGTCGGGCAGGGCGTCCCTGCAGATCCTGAGCGCCTGCGTGACTTCGGGCGCGACCGTGTCGGGGTCCGGTTGCCGGAGCCGGTCGATGCCGTGCCGGTCGCGAATCGGTTCCGCGATGACGGGGCCGGGATCGAAATCGAACTCGATGCCGAGCGCGGGCATCGGACTCATGATGTCGGCGAAAACGATGGCCGCGTCGAGCTCGAATCGCTCGAGCGGCATGAGCGTGACTTCGGCCGCGAGTTCGGCGTTGCCCGACAGCGCCTTGAAGCTGTGGATCTTTCGCAGCTTGCGGTACTCGGGCAGATAGCGCCCGGCCTGGCGCATGATCCAGACGGGACGCCGCATGGTTGACTCGCGGCGCAGCGTCGCGAGGAGCAGTCTAGCCATCGAGGTCCGCCTCGCGTTCCGCCGTTTCCGCTTGCAGCGTGAACCGGTAGCCGACGCCGCGCACCGTGTGGAAATGCATGGGCGTCTCCGGATTACGCTCGAACCGTCTGCGCAGTCGCACGATGAAGTTGTCGACCGTGCGCGTCGAAGGAAAGACCTCGTAGCCCCAGACGCGATCGAGAATGTCTTCGCGCGTGACGATGTTGCCTTCGCGCTCCGACAGTACCTTGAGGATCATTGCTTCCTTGTGGGTCAGAGCATGCTCGGCGCCGTCCCAGGCGCTCGCCTGGTAGGTTCTGAAGTTCACGCTGTTGCCGCCGAATTCGAGTGCGGCAGACGCGTCGCCGTACCATTGGCTGCGTCGCAGGATCGCTTCGACCCTGAGCAGCAATTCCTTGAGGTGAAACGGTTTGCCGAGATAATCGTCGCCTCCGGCCTCGAATCCGCGGACGCGGTCTTCGGGCGCGTTCCTGACCGTCAGGAAGAGTACCGGAGTCTGCCGTCCCTCGGCGCGCAGCCTGGCGCATACCTCGACGCCGTCCATCTTCGGCATCATGACGTCGAGTACGAGCAGGTCGAAATTGCCTTCGCGCACCGCGTCGAGGCCCTGGCGGCCGTCATAGGCAACCTCGGTCGCGTAGCCTTCGGCCTCGAGGTTTTCCCGGATTCCGTCGGCGAGATGCGCCTCGTCGTCGACGACGAGAATGCGGGCGGCTTGTTTCAGGATTTCGTTCATTCGGCGTCGGGCCAGCGGATCGTCACGGTCGCGCCGTGTCCCGGTCCGGCGCTCTCAGCGTCGATTTGCGCTCCGGAAAGCTCCGCGAGCCGTTTGGCGATGTAAAGGCCAAGACCGGTGCCGGGACTCGAGCGCCTGAGTTCGTCTCCGAGACGGTAGAACTTCTCGAACATTATCGCCGAGTCCTCGGGGGAGAACCCGCGCCCGTCGTCGATCACGCTGAGTTCGGTTGCGCCCTGGTCCTGCCGTACACGGACCGCGATCGATTGCCCGCTCCCGCCGCTGCAGGCCTTGATGGCATTGTCGAGCAGGTTGCGCAGCATCGTCTCGAGCGCGGTTCGGTCCGCCGACAGCGTCAATGATTCCGGAGCGTCGATCGTGACCGCGATGCCGTGGCGCTCGGCGCGTTCGGCGATCTCGTCAACGCTCGCCCGCAAGACCGCCGCGAGCGCGGTCCGCTCCGGGGCCAACTCGTGCCGGCCTTCCTCGAGACGCGTCGTGTCGAGCAGATTGTCGACCATTCGCAGCAGACGTTCGCCGTCTTCGACGATGCGCTGGCTGAGCCGCTTGCTGTCGGCCTCCGCGGCGCGCAGCTCGATCGTCTCCGCGGCAAGTTGAATGCTCGCGAGCGGGCTCTTGAACTCGTGCGAAACGGCGGCCAGGAAATTCTGCTGCCGTCTGCGCAGTTCGGCGTCGTGGCGAATCGCGCGCGTGAGCACGCCCATCCCGCCGAGCAGAACGAGGAGGAAGAATGCGCCTTCCCAGATGTACTGGTTCGTGCGACCCGCACTTTCGCGCTCCAGAGCGTCGAGTGCGTCGGCGCTGACGATAGCCAGGCCCGTGTCCGGCGAGATTTCGAGGTGCGGGAACAACTCGTCCGGATCGGCGGCCGATGCGTCGTCGGACAGCTCTGCGACTGCCGCGGCATCAGCCGCGTAGAGCGCCGCGAAACGCCGCTCCACATCACGCGTATAGCCGACGTTTTCGATGATCCAGTACGCGACCTGGGTCGCGGAGACGATCAGCAGGACCAGGAAACCCACCTGCAGGGCCTTGCTGGGGTCGCGCTTAATCATCGGCGGAATCACCGTGGTCAACGCTGCCGAACGCATTGCGCAGGCCATCGCCGAGACGATCGATGTCGGCACGGCCGTGGGCCAGCGACAGGAAGCCGACTTCGTACGCCGACGGCGCCAGCGCGATGCCCTCGGCGAGCAGCGAATGAAACAGGGGCGCATAGGCTTCGCCCGACTGTGCGGCGACCGCTTCGGCCGCGCGCGGCGGCGCGTTCGCCAGCAATGCGATCCAGAATATCGAGCCGAGCCTCGCGAGCGAGGCCTCGACGGGGCTCTCGCGGAGCACTTCGCCGAGCGTGCGTTCGAGGTAGCGGCCGTTTTCGTCAAGCGTTTGCCAGCCATCGGTTTCGCGCAGCACGTCGAGAGTCGCGAGCCCCGCGGCCATGGCCACCGGGTTGCCGGACAGCGTGCCGGCCTGGTAGACGCTTCCTTCCGGCGCCAGTTCGCGCATGAGCTCGCGGCGGCCGGCGAATGCGCCGACGGGCATGCCGCCGCCGATGACCTTGCCGAACGTCGCCAGATCCGGCACCAGATCGTAATGAACCGCGGCGCCGCCGGGACCCAGGCGGAAGCCGGTGATGACCTCGTCGAAGATCAGCAGCGCTCCGTGAGCGTCGCATTGCGCGCGCAGGGCCTTGAGGAACTCCGGCCGCTGGATCAGGAGACCGTTGTTGGCGGGTACGGGTTCGATGATCGCGGCCGCGATGCGCCCGCCCTCGGCCGCGAAGAGGGAATCGAGTGCCGCTTCGTCGTCGAGCGGCAGGACCCGGGTCAGCGCCGCGAAGTCGGCGGGCACGCCGGCCGAAGACGGCTCGCCGAAAGTCACCAGTCCCGAGCCCGCGGCGACGAGCAGATGATCGACGTGACCGTGATAGCAGCCGGAGAACTTGACGATCAGGTCGCGGCCCGTCGCGCCGCGCGCGAGCCGGACCGCGCTCATCACCGCTTCGGTGCCCGACGAAACGAACCTCACCTGCTCGACCCCGGGGTAGCTCCCGACGACCCGCTCGGCAAGTTCGATCTCGGCCGGGCAGGGCGCCCCGTAGGACGTGCCGCGGCGCGCGGCCGCTTCGATGGCCGCAAGCACCTTCGGGTGCGCGTGGCCGAGGATCAAGGGGCCCCATGAACCGACGAAATCGAGATACTCGCGCCTGTCGACGTCGACGACAGTCTGGCCCTGCGCGCTCTGTATCACGATCGGAGTGCCGCCGACGGCGCGAAACGCGCGCACCGGCGAATCGACTCCGCCCGGCAGCGCCGCCTTCGCGCGTGCGAACCAGGCTTCGGACCGTACGCCGGCGCTCACAACCAGCCCCCTGCCAGCGCATCGCGCGCATGGTAAGTGATGACGATGTCGGCGCCGGCGCGCTTGATGGCCAGCAGGTTCTCGCGAACGACGCCCGACTCATCGAGCCAGCCTTTCGCGGCGGCCGCCTTTACCGCGGAGTACTCGCCTGACACGTTGTACGCGGCGAGCGGCAGGTCCGTCGTCTCGCGCACGGCGCGCACGACATCGAGATAAGGCAGCGCGGGCTTGACCATGAGCAGGTCGGCGCCTTCCGCGGCATCGAGATCGGCTTCGCGAATCGCCTCGAGCACGTTGCGGCTGTCCATCTGATAGCTCTTGCGGTCGCCCGTGCCCGGGGTCGAGTCGGCGGCATCCCGGAACGGCCCGTAGTAGGCCGACGCGTACTTCACGGCATACGACATGAGCACGACCTCGTCGTGACCGGAGCCATCGAGGGCGTCGCGGATCGCGGCCACGCGCCCGTCCATCATGTCCGAGGGCGCGACGACATCGGCGCCGGCTTCGGCATGACTCAACGCCGCATCGACGAGCGGGCCGAGCGACTCGTCGTTCGCCACCCGGCCGTCGCGCAACACGCCGCAGTGGCCGTGATCGGTGTAGGCGCACAGGCACACGTCCGTCATGACGAGAAGCGAATCGCCGAACGTCTCCCTGAGTCGTCGAACGGCGGACTGGACGGCGCCGTTGGCGGCGGCCGCGGCGCCGCCGTCCGGCGTCTTGCCGCCTTCGTGCGGATGGCCGAAGAGCAGTACGGAGCGAATGCCGAGGGCGAGGTCGGATTCGACGTGCCCGAGCAGGGTCTCGATGCCGAGCTGCGAGATCCCCGGCATCGACGGGATCGGCACGTCGGCTTCGCTCGTCGGCAGGACGAAATGCGGCATGACGAGCTGTTCGGCTGCAACACGGGTTTCGGCGACGAGATCGCGGAGCGCTGGAGTGCGGCGCAGGCGTCTCGGCCGGAGCCGCGCAGGTCGCGTGACGGTCAATTCAGACATTGCATGGCCTCCAGCATCCCTTCGAGTCCCGGCGTCGGCGCTTCGGCCGCGACTTCGAACCCGCGCGCCCGCACGGCCGCCGAAGTCGACGGCCCGATCGTGACGAATTTCGGCTCGACATCGATGTCGACGCGATTCACGAAACCCTCGACGGCCGTCGGACTCGCCAGAAAGATACCGTCCGCGGCGAGCGACGACAGCGCCGTTTTCTCGCTCGCCGGTGACACCGGTACCGTTCGGTAAACGTTCACGCGGTTCCGGGCGATGCCGGCGCGCTCGAGCATCGTTTCGAGCGTCGCAGCCGCGTTCTCGGCGACCACGAGCAGCAGCCGGTCGCGCGTTCCACGACTTGCCGCTCCGCCTCCCGCCGCCTCACCCGCGACCGGCGGGCGTTCCACCGCTCGCTCCGCGATGGCGGATTGTAGCTCGCCGGCAAGCGCAGCCGCCGTACCGCCGCGACCGGTCAGGTCGATCCTGCCAAGCAGCGCCCCGGCAGCGGCCGCCGTCGCCTCGCCGACCGCCGCGACCTTCGTGTCGGCCGGCAAAGGGGCGCCGTGCAGCGCGACGAACGCCTCTACGCCGCGCCGCGACGTAAAGACGAGCCAGTCGGCCGAACCGGCTTCTGCGGCCAGCGTTTGCCTGAGCGCCGGCTCGCCGAAAATCTCGCAATCGATGCACGGCAGGATTACGGTCTCGTAACCGAGCGTTTCGAGCCGACCGGCCCAGTCCGCACAGTCCCCGGCGCTTCGGGTCAGGACGATCCGCTTGCCTTCAGTGTTCCGCATGCTCGTCAACCGGCCGGTCGAGTTCGGTCCAGGCTTCGTCCGCGAGGACGGCCGCGTCGACGCCGCTGACCCTCGAGGTGCGCACGCGGCCGGCGCGCTCGAGCATCGCAACGAGCGCGAAGCCGTGCGCGGCATGTCGGCAGTAAGCACCGAATGCGATGTCGCAGCCGCCTTCGGCGCTTGCGAGCGTGGCGCGCTCGGCCGCAACCGCGATCCGGCTCGAGGCGTCGTCGAGCGCCGTGAGTGCGTCGTTGACCGCGGCATCGTCGCGTCGGCACTGAACGGCCAGGGCGCCTTGCGCCGGCGCCGGTACGAACAGCTCCGGGTCCAGCCGCACGACGACCAGGCCCTCGAGCAGCGGGTCGAGCACGCGGGTCGCGCGGCGCAGACGCTCGACACCGGCGGCGGCCAGCACGATCGCATCGTAACTTCGTTCCCTGAGCCGCCCGATCCGGGTCGGGACGTTGCCGCGCAGCGATTCGACGCACAGATCCGGACGAAAGTGCGTGAGCCAGACCTGCCTGCGAGCCGAGGCCGTGCCGACACGTGCGTGCTCGACGAGCGGCAGCGGAGCCCCGGCGTTCCGGTCGAGCGCGTGTTCCCTGATGATGAGCACGTCCGCCGAATCTGCGCGTTCCGGCACCGCCGCGATGGCAAGTTCGGGCGGCGAGCGTGTCGGCAGGTCCTTGTACGAGTGAACGGCGAGGTCGATCGTATCGCTAACGAGAGCCTGCTCGATTTCGCGTACGAATACGCCCTGCGGGCCGATCGAGGCAAACGATGCGGCGCTCGAGCGGTCGCCGGCCGTCCGGATGAACTTGAGCTCCGTCTCGATGCCGGCTTCGTTCAACCGCTCCGCGACCGACTCGGACTGCGTGCGGGCAAGGTCCGAGGCCCGCGTGCCAAGCCGGAGTTTCATGGTTCGCTCTCCTGACGGTCCGCACGGCCGTTGAGCGCGGCACGCAGCTCGTCGGCGAACTCCGGTTCAAGGCCATCGAGAAAGGCTTCGAGCGAACCCTCGGGGCCCGTGTGGACCAGGCCGCGCAGACCGAGGCAGGGGATGTGCGCGAAGCGTCTCGCGAGCACTTCGGCCCAGACTTCGACCGCGGCGCGTTCCTCGTCGCCGAGTCCCTTCAGTTCCTTGCCGAACAGCCGCTTCACGCCTTCCTGCGCCGTTCGCCTGTAGCGCTTCTGCAGCGCGCCGAAGAGCGGTCCGTAATAGCGTTCAGCATATCGGTCGTTGAGCGTCGAGAGCGCCTTGTCGACCTGCTCGCGCGCCTCGGCGGCCTCGATGAGCCGCGTGGCGCGGCTGCGCTCGGCGTGCGCCACGACTTCGTCCATTCCGATGCGGGGGATCGCGAGCTTCATGCACACATCCGGATCGATGTCGGGCGGAACGGCCATATCGACGATCAACGGCGGTTCTCCGGACGGTGTTCTGGCGGCAATTCGTTCGAGGGCCGCCCGCCCGAACACCGCGCCGGGCGCCCCCGTCGCGCTCAGCAACGCCTCGACGGGCTCGGGTTCGGCGCAGAACGAGTCGAGCGACTGAAATCGCGCACCGAAACGATCGGCGAAGGCGTTTCCCTTGCCTGCCGAGCGATTGACAATCAGCAGCGGAAGGCCGGCGCCGCTCAACGACACGGCGCCGCGCTCCGTCATGGGCGAAACGCCGACGAGCGCGACCGTGCCGCGCGTACGCGCCAGGCGTTCGCGCAGCCGTGCAACGGCGATTTCGGCGAGCGATACGCGGCCCTCGCCGAGCCCGGTCTCGTGACGCACGCGTGCCGCGATCCGCTGCGCTTCCTCGAACAGAAGATCGAGAGCGGGCCCCGACAAGCCGAGCTGCGACGATCGCTTGTGGGACGCTCGAACCTGAGCGACGATTTCCGTTTCTCCCACGCAGGCCGAATCGAGCCCGGCGGCGATCAGGAACAGATGCTCGGCGGCGCCTTCGCCCTGCCACGCCCGCAGGTGGCGCTTGGCTTCCCCCGGCGCCGGCTGTCGCCCGGCCAGCAACTCGAACGCCTGCGGCCGGATGTCGTGCGCGACCCTGCCCGTGTCCCGAGCGAATATGAGTTCGACGCGGTTGCAGGTCGAAAGATACGCAAGCTCGCCGAGGCCAAGGTCTTCGGAAAACCTGTGCAATCGCGCGTCGGCTTCATCGTTCGGCAGCGCGAACTCGGCGAGCGTTTCAACGCCGCCCTGACGCCACGACACGCCGATCATTCCGAGTTGCTCGAGCATGGGAACAGTCGTGGGATCGTGAATCCGCGGCGAACGATATCAGGCGGCAGTTTGTCCTTTGTCACGCGATTGTCACGGCCCGAAGGTGCGTTCGACGGCGGCGTGCATCCGCGCCCGCTCGCGCCTCATGCCGTCCGCCACGGCGAGCTGGCCGCGCGTGCGCGCTTCGTTATGCTCGGCCGCTCCGGTATAGCGATACCGGTCCCAGGCGAAGTAGCGCTCGGCGAGCGCATCGGCGCAGAACCTTGCGGCGAGCTCGACGGCGATCGCAAATGCGGCGTCCGGTATGGCGCGCCACTCGGTTGCGTCGAGCAGGCCGTCGGAAGCGGCCGCGTAGGCTTCGACGGCGGCCTCGAAGAGTTCGATCGAAAAGTCCGCTTCGCCCGAGTCCTCGGCCGCGGGATTGCACCAGGATCTCAGAGCGTCGCCGAGTTCGATCGCGGCGGACATCGTCGTCACCGTATCGAGATCGATCATGCACAGTGCGCGGCCCGTGTCGGGATCGAACATGATGTTCTCGAGCTTCGGGTCGCCGTGCACGATTCGATCGGGCGCCTGCCTTGGCAAGGTCAGCCCGGTGGCGAGATCCTCGACTCTGGCCGCGAGGCGCGCGACCGACCGATAGCGCGGATGCGCCGTGTGCGAGGTTACGGTCGAGCGAAGATTCGCCAGATGACGTTGCGTGTCGTGAACGCCCAGGCGGATGTTCGCGAAGCGATGCTCGAGGTCGCTGACAGCGGCGTGGAATTCGCCGAGGATGCGGCCCGCTTCGGCCGCTCGCGCCGGCGACTCCGTAGAGTCGTGAATGACGCCGTCGATGCGCGTCAGGACACGCCAGACAGCGCCGCCGGACTCGAACCAGAGCGCGCCCGCGAGCGTCGGTACCAGCGTCGGGGTCATGAGCCCCCGGGCGCGCAGGTGGCGCGTGACGACGTCGATATCGGCGTTCGTTTCAGGCGCGAAGATCGCGTTTACGCGTTGCAACACGAGCGGGTCGCCGGCGGTCGAGCGCGCGTACCAACTGCGGTTGATCAGTCCGGAACTCGTGGTCTCGAGCGTGTCGGCCGCGAGGCCGAAGGCTTCGAGAACCTCGCTGGAAGGCGTATCCGTCGGTGCCGTGCTCGCGGTCATCGCGTGCGCATCATAGCGCGGGCTGCCGACGGCCGACCGTTCGCCGGTTTTGCGCCCGGAAACCATTGCGGTATAAGTGGGTCAGAAGTCCAGTGACCCGGTGCGGTCGGAGGATCAGACATGCGCAGCGCAATTCAGCGGTACCTGCTCGTCGCCGTCGTCGTGTCCGCTGCATGGATGCTCTCCGCTCCGGTCGTGGCCCAGGACGACGATGTCCTCGACCGGACGCCGCAGGACTGCGTCACGGTAGCCCGTATACGCAGCACCGAGGTGATCGACGACAAGACGATCCTGTTCTACATGCGCGGCGGACGCGTCTACCAGAACATCCTCGAACGCGACTGCCCGCGGCTCGAGCGCGAGGGCCGTTTCATGTACGAGATCAGGGGCTATCGTCTCTGCGACATCGACATGATCACGGTGCTCGACCGGCTTGGCGCGGGATTCTCCCGCGGGTTCACATGCCGCCTCGGCGAGTTTCATCCCATCACGCGGCAGGAAGCGGAGGAGATCGAGCGGATTGCCGAAGGCGAAGTCGAGCAGGAAGGCGTCATCGAGATCGAAGAGGTCGAACTGCCGTCGGAGGACAGCGAAGAGGAGCAGGCCGATTCCGAGTAGCGGTCCGCGACGTTTGCGGCCGGACTAGAACGGCACGGGTAGCGGCGTTCCGTTCAGGCTCAGCGTCCCGTTCTCGAACTCGAGCGTGATCCGGTAGGACTCGCCGTCGTCCTCGAGGAGTCCCTGCGCAACCAGCATGCCGAGCGTGGTTTCGACCTGTGCCTCGGCCATCGCTTCGAGTTCGTCCGGCGCAAGTACGCCCGCGGGCCCGCCGGCAACGAGTTGCGATTCGATGATCGTTGCGGCGATGCGGTGCACGAGTGTCCGCGAGGCGGCCGCTTCGGCCACGGCGGAGATCGCATCCGGCAGGAAGGGGAGATCCGCGGAGTCTACGGCACGGCCATCCGGTAACGCATCCGCGTGAGTTCGCACGTACACGCTGGCATCGAACGGCTCGCCGTCCATCAGGACGCTGATCGGGTCGACCGACAGCGTGGGTTCGGGGGTGAGCAAGCGATGGAGCGCGGGCAGCAGAGCCGACGATGAACCGGAACTTGCCACGGACGGTGCGTCTGAGGGCTCGATCTGCGCCAGGGCTTCGAAGTAGTCGTTCGCTGCCTCGGCGTCCAGCCTGTCGATCTCGGCGACGACTTGCCCATCCGTGAAGCTGAACCGTTCGCCGGTGCTGAACGAATCGACGGAGTAGCTCGCGACGGCGGTGATGAGCGACCCTTCGCCGTGTAGATCGGCCTCGCCGCCGATAGTGATGTTGTCCGCCGCAAACACGGGTTTGCCGCCGAGCGTCGGATTGACGACCAACACCTGTTCGATCGCCAGTTCTCCGCTACCGAGCCACTGGTAGGGCGTCAGGAAGCGATTGTCGCCGTTGAAGCTGATCCCGTCGGCCGAGATGACGAGCAGCGGGTTCGACCAGGTCACCGAATCGATCTCGTAGCGCGATGCCAGTTCGTCGCGGAAAAGGCGGCCTTCGCTGCGAAGCCCGGAAAAGACGAACTCGCTGGTACCGTCGCCGTAGTCGACAGGCGGAACATCGGCGTCGAACCGCAAGCCGCCGAACAGGCCGGAATTGCCGCGGAACTCGAAGAGATAGGGGATGCCCAGACGCTCCTCCAGTGCTGCAACGCCGGGCTGCGCGGAATCGGGACGCGCCGTGACGCTCGCAAGCCCGATACGCGGCCCGCCGCGCAGGGTAAGCGGGCCGTGAGCCACATCGACGAGAACCGTCAGTTGTTCGTCCAGCAGAGCCAGGGCGGCGTTTGTCAGGTCGTTTACGCCGGTTACGGATTCCAGCCGCTCGATCCCGCCGCTGCCGAGGCCCACATTCACCGTTACCGTGCTGCCAAACCAGCGCCGCTCGAACTCGATCGTCTCAAGCGACCACACGCCGTATCCGTTGATCTCGTCGATGCGCCGCTGGAACTGCGACTCCGTAATGGTCCCGAATATGGGCGGCAGCCCGACCACGACTGCGGCAACGCAGATGAGCGCGAGTGCGCTTGCTCTCTTCATCATCCCTGTTCCTCCGGCCTTTCCCTGGGCTCAGTTGGCCCGCGCGACCATGTTACGCTCCTTACGTTTGGACGTGACATCCTGCTGAATGTTCCGGAAAGGGATTTCCTCGGTCCGGATGGCGTGGACGTACCGGCTCGAATCGACACAAGAGGGAAATCATGGGTGCATGTACGGGAGCGGAATATCTGGAACGGCTCCGCGATAGCAGGGATGTCTGGATCAACGGCGAGCGCGTGGCGGATGTTACGACTCATCCGGATCTCGCGCGCGGCGCCGCGACGCTGGCCCGGTTGCTCGACCGCCAGCATGCGCCGGACACGCGCGATCTGCTGACCTTCGCAGTTGACGGCGAGCGCTACCCCATGGCGCTGCTGCAGCCGAAGTCCGTCGACGATGTCGTCAGGCGTGGGGCGGCAATGTACGACTGGTCAAGGTGGTCGGGCGGCATGATCGGCCGCTCTCCGGATTACCTGAACTGCTCGTTCACGGCATTCGCCGCCGCGGCGGAGTACTTCGCGGAGAGCCGGCCCGAGTTCGCAGGCAACATCCGCGCCTGCTACGAGCGCATCCTGCGCGACGACCTCGTGCTGACCCACACCCTCGTGAACCCGAGCTACAACCGCGCGCTGAGCGCGAAGGGGCTCGCGAGCGAGGAAGTGGCGTTGCGCGTCGTGAAGGAAACGGATGCCGGCCTCATCGTCAACGGCGCGCGCCTGCTCGCAACGCTCGGACCGTTGTCGGACGAGATCGCCGTGTTCCCTTCGACGGTGCTCAGGGCCGACGAATCGGCGCGGCCGTACGCGCTTGCGTTCGTGGTCGGCAACGACACGCCGGGCATGCGCTACATCTGCCGCGACAGTTACGACAGCGGGAAATCGCTGTTCGATGCGCCGCTCTCCGGGCGCTTCGAGGAGATGGACTGCGTCGTGATCTTCAACGAGGTGCTGGTCCCCTGGGAGCGCGTCTTCCTGTACGACTCTCCGGACCTCTGCAACCGCGTTTTCGCCGAGACCAACGCGGTCGTGCACATGATGCACCAGGTGGTCTGCAAGAATCTCGCGAAGGCCGAGTTCATCGTGGGCCTCCTGTGCGCGATGTGCCAGGCCAGCGAACGCGATCGGGACATGGCCGTGCAGGGACAGATCGCCGAAGCGATGTGGATCGCCGAGTCGATGCGGGCATTTCTGTACAGCGCCGAGCAGCAGGCTGCCGAGGACCAGTGGGGCATGCACGTACCGCTCAGGCGGCCGCTCGACACGGCCAGGAACCTGTTCCCCAAAATGTACCCGCGACTCGTCGAGCTCGTGCAGTTGCTGGGCTCGAGTTCGCTCATGGCGACGCCTTCGGAAGCGGACTTCGAGAACGAGATCGCGCCCGATGTGGAGAAGTATTTCGGCCTCGTCAACCTCCCGAGCAGGGATCGGGTTGCGCTCTTCCGGCTCGCCCACGACGTCGCGATCTCCGGCTTCGGCGGCCGCCAGGCGCTCTACGAGCGGTTCTTTTTCGGACCGCAGAACGTCATGGCGTCGGTCTTTTACAAGCTCTACGACAAGGAACGCTACGTGGAGCGCGTACGCGAGCTGCTCGCGCGCGAGTTCTGAGGGGGAAGGGCGCCAAGGGACGACACGTCCGCCACGGCCCGGACGGATGGTTCGCAAGCACCTGCACGCCGCTCTCGACATGGCGCCGGTGCCAACCGTGGATGGATGATCGGGCAAATGCTCAACGGCGCCGAAACCCGAGCGTCTGCCCGAGAGAAGCACCTCGGGATGGAACTGAGCAAAATTTGGGCGTGTCTGTGCTCTTTTTTCTGGCTTGCTATCCGAGGCTTCGATAGCGATCCAATGCCATCCCCCTTTTGCCGGCCGGAAGCCGATGGGCGACCATCTTGAATGCGCTGTTCAGGCCCCACGCATATCCGACGTCAACAATGGCGTCGCCCGACGGTTCGACGTGCCTCCGAACGGGAATCTTGTTTCTGTTCGCCAGCTCCACGACTTCCCGCATCCCACCTTTGTCGGAGATCAGGATGGGCGCGCAGCACTCGATAGCGCGCCCCATCATGAGCATTGCCAGACGATCCGAGTCGGTGGGAAGACGCTGCCAGTGGTTCCAGATGACGGGGGCGGCGTTCATTCGATTTGCGTGATCGATCACGCGAAAGCACGCGTCGGCATCCAGTATTCGCTCCTCCGGCACCGTCTGCGCGTACACAGTGCCGCCGTCGGTCTCGAGCAAGCAACCGGAATCGATGCACTTCCAGCCTGAACGTCCGAGAATCGCTGGCCGTCCGCCTCTTAGCGAGACGCGGACGGGTCTGATGGCCTCCCCCTTCCTGGCACGCTTCGGCCGGTTGGCGGGGGGAAGCCCCGACCAGTCGAGCGGTTTGCCGGCAGCGTTCATGTCGAGATCGACTACATAGATGTTCCCAGCTTCTGCGCATTCAGACAGCGGCCGAACGATTGAGGAGCCCGCTAGTCTGGCCGGGAGTTCATGTCCATCTGGAGAAAATCCGAACGGATGTGTTCTTCGCCGGTTCGGATCGCAATGCAACGTGCAAAGCGCGAAGAAGCGATTCTCAACCGCCCTCAGCCGATGAACGGATGACCATTTGATGTCGGTGACGTTGTCGAAGCTCGGATTGATCCAAATGCGTGCACCGGCCTTGGCCAGGTAGCGGGGTAGCAAGCCCAGATAGGCATCGTGACAGAGGGTCGTCCCGACACTTGTGCCGCACAATTCGAAGGTGGGGAGCATCTTGCGCGGTTCCCAGTTCGGACGCTCAATGGCAACCGCCTCGGCCGTGGAGTGTTTCACATACACACGCGATGCGCTGGCGCGATCGGGGTCGAACCGAAGAAGGACCTGCCAAGCGCGCCCGGAGCTGTCGATTTGGTTGTCTATTGCACCGACCAGGAGAGTTGCGCCAATCGCGCAGGCCAGTTTCTTCAGCGACTCGGCACTGCGCTTGTCGGACGCCCCGATGTAGCCCTCGGGGAAAAGCACGAGGTCAACCGTCTCCTCGGCAAAGTCTTTGGCATCCGGGATGACCGGCGGTCGGGCGCAGGTCACGCCGGGCGGGATCCCGTTCGAGGATTTTCGGTCCGTTTTCGGGAAAACCAGGGCGACGCGCGGCGTAGATATCGATTCGGTAGCGGCGCGAGTCCCGATCGATCGTGGGCTGGGCGGAATCTTGTCGTGTTGGATCAGGCGCGAGAATCGCTCCCGCTGGTTTCTGTCGGATGGATTGAGCGAGCACCAAGCGAGGTCGCGAGCGTAAAGCCGTACCGTCGGATGCAAGCCTCTGGTGGTCGGGACGAGGTCTCGCAAGGCATCGTACCAGGCGCGTTGTTCGTCTCGGAACGGAGGGTCGTTGTCCTTTGCGTTGTGGTGATCGCACAGGTTCATCCAGCGGTGCGCCGAAAACCCAAGAGTCTGCTCGTCCGCGTAGACCTGCAGCGCGAGCTTTCTTGAGCTGGTGAAGTGCTGACTTTCGTCGAACTCGACGACGAAGCCCGGGTCGGGCACCCAGAAGTCGCATGGGGCCAGGGTTGGTCTCCTTACGAAATCGGCGATGCCGAAGCCCCGGTACGATTCCAGCGCCGCCGCCACCCTGCGCAAGGCGCGGTCGATAGACGCTCCATCGTAGGCGTCAGGCCCGGTTGGCCAGCGAAACGAGTGGTTGGGCAGGCAGGTCCCGTAGATGCGCTCCAGCATTTCGCGAACGCGTTGCTTGCATTTCGGACATCGTTCCGAATGCCGCCTCGATTCGATTTTGCGCCTGCTTCGATTCGCGTTGCGCGTTTCCGACGAAGCGCTGCTTTCGCGAACCGTACCGCCACAGTTGCATGGGTGGATATGGAAGCCCAAGCGTTCAAGAAAATCGTTGGATTCGGTGCCCCCGTTGAATCGATTCGAACTCAGAAACTCGCCGGTGGCGACTTGATGTGCCAGCGCGATCGTATACTTCGGAGGCCAATGCCCGCCGTCCTTGATCAGACAGTAACCTCGACTTTTCCTATTGGACGGTATTCCAACCTCTTGGATGCGCCGAATAGCCTCCGAAATGTGCGTTTTGGAAAGGAATGACGGAATCATGATGTTTCCGTGCCGATTCCACACGCGAAACCGCATGTTGGGTAGTCGGGCGGGGAGGGATATGCTGCCGCATCGGCGAACATTTGGGGCTCTTTTGAATTTCGAGTCGGTTACGCAGTGTGGGGATTGAGTCTGCGGAAGTCGAGTCCGCAAACCATCCATCGCGGCGCCGATTCCGCGCATTGCGCCCAGAAACGCCCGTATCCGACCGTCGGCTCCTGCTGCGACACTGCCTGCATGGACCACGACGCCGCCTGGAAACGCCTGTTCGGCCTGCCGATACTCATCGAACATCTGCTCAAGGGCTTCGCAAGCCCGGTGGCGCGGCGCCTCGACTTCTCGACGCTGCGGCAACTGCCGGCGAACTCGGTGGACGCCGACGCCAGGCAACGGCACGGCGACGCGGCCTGGCGCGCGGATTTCAATGACGGCAGCGGACGCTCGCTCGTGTTGCTGATGGAGTTCCAATCCACGGTCGATATGTCGATGGCCGCGCGCATGCACGGTTACGCCGAAGCAGCCCGCGAGCGGCTGAGCCGCCAAGGGGAATCGGACGCGGACGGCGAGGCCCGTCTGTTGCCGGTGGTGCTGTACTCGGGAGAGCGCCCGTGGAACGCTCCGGGAGGCGCCGTGGAAGTGGGTATCACGGCGGCCGGCGAGGCGTGGCTGCCGCTGCACGGCGCCTATCTGCTGCTTGACGCGAACCGCCGGGCGCGGGAGGATTTGCCGCGGGACAACCTGGTTGCTGCAGTGTTCGAGTTGAACGCTGCGGAGACCCTGGACGAGATGTGCGCCCGCGTGCGGTCGCTGCTCGACAGGCTGCGCGGCGAGCCGCGGAGGGCGGTGTTCGACTGGCTGCGGTTGGTGGC
>JAJDVG010000011.1 GCA_022826245.1 Gammaproteobacteria bacterium | reverse complement strand
GGGTGGCGTCCTACCGCTCGCTTGAGCCCGTCGCGCGCGGGGTTGCGCGCGCCGTGCGTACTGGGACTTATCCACCGCGGGTCTCAAGCTATCGGTAGTACGCCTCCCCGCATGCCCGCGGTGAGCTGTTCGCTCTAACTCCTGTTCATCATCACCGGCCAGGCGGCACGCAGATAGCCTAGCATCGACCACACGGTAATGGCGGCCGCCACGAGGAGGAGCACTACGCCGATCCCGTAGACGGGCAAACCGAACAGCGGCTGCTGGTAGAGCATGAGACAGATGCCGACGATCTGTACCGTCGTCTTGCACTTGGCGAAGAACGACACCGCCACATGGGCGCGCTCGCCGATCTGCGACATCCACTCGCGCAAGGCCGATACGGTGATTTCACGGCCGATGATGATGACCGCGACGATTGCGAGATAGGGCTGCGGATCCTGCTGCACGAGCAGCACGAGTGCCGTAGCGACGATGAGCTTGTCCGCGACCGGGTCGAGAAAGGCCCCGAAGCTCGACGTCTGGCCGAGCCGGCGCGCGAGATAGCCGTCGAGCCAGTCCGTGACGCCGGCGAGCGCGAACAGCAGCCCGGCGGCCGGCCGCGCCCACGGCGCGGGCAGGTAGAACACCACCACGATCAGCGGAATGGCCACGATCCGGATCAGGGTCAGCGTGTTGGGCCAGTTGAACTTCATGCCTGATCGCTGTGGAAGCGTTCGTAAATGGACGTCGCAAGACGGCGCGAAATGCCTTTTACCCGCGCGAGATCGTCGATGCCCGCGCGCGCCACGGCCTGCAAGCCGCCGAACTGGCGCAGCAGCTCGCGGCGCCGCTTCGGACCGAGACCGGCGATGCTCTCCAGCGGCGAGACGTTGCGCCGCTTCTGGCGTTGCGCGCGGTGTCCGGCGATCGCAAAGCGGTGAGCTTCATCGCGAATCTTCTGAATCAGGTGCAGCGCGGGCGAATCGGCCCTGACCTTCAGCGGCAGATTGCGTTCGGGCAGGTAGAGCCGCTCCCGGCCGGGCCTGCGGCCCTCGCCCTTCGCCACTCCGACGACCCGCACGTTCTCCAGCTCGAGTTCCTGCAATACGCTCGACGCCTGCGACAACTGCCCGCGCCCGCCGTCGATGAAAACGACATCCGGCAGCGGCGCTTCCCCGGCCTTGACGCGCGCGTAGCGCCGGCTCAGTGCCTGCCTGAGCGCGGCGTAATCGTCCCCGGCCGTCACGTTGTCGATGTTGTACCGCCGGTAATCCGATTTCAACGGCCCCTCGATGCCGAAGACGACACAGGACGCGACCGTCGATTCGCCGCCGGTGTGACTGATGTCGAAGCATTCCAGGCGCGACGGCACGGTGTCGAGATCGAGCAGGTGCGCGACCGCCGCCAGTTGCGCCCCGACCGTCGCCGTCGACCGGCTCTTGAGTTCGGCGCCGTGGCGCGCGTTGGTCAGCGCGATCTCTACCCAGCGCGCGCGGTCGCCGCGTAACCGCCACTTGATCGCTACCGCCCGCCCGGCGCGTTCGCCGAGCATCCCGGCCATCTGTTCGGCTTCGGGCACCGACCGGCTCACGAGGATTTCCTTCGGCGCCTCGCGCCCGCCGTAGTACTGCAACAGAAACGCGCGGATGATCTCGCCCTCGGCAACGTTCTTCGTGTGCCGCGGAAAATGATTGCGGCTGCCGAGCGAACGCCCCCCGCGAAAGAACATGACGGCAACGCAATGGACGCTGCCTTCGGCCGCGAGTCCGACGACGTCGAAATCGCCCTTCGTCCGCGCCATGAGCTGGCTCGACTGGATGTGCTTGAGTTGCGCGAGCTGATCGCGGTATTGCGCCGCCCGTTCGTAGCGCAGATGGCTCGCGGCATCCTCCATGCGCTCGACGAGCCGTTCGGTCACCGCATCGCTGTCGCCCTTCAGGAACAACATCGCGTGGTCGATGTCGCGCCGATATTCCTCCTTGCCGATCAGACCGACGCAGGGCGCCGTGCAGCGGTCGATCTGGTGCTGCAGACAGGGCCGGCTGCGGTTGGCGAAGTAGCTGTCCTCGCATTGCCTGACCTGGAACAGCTTCTGAAGCTGGTTCAGCGTCTCGCGCACGGATGCCGCGCTCGGGTAAGGCCCGAACAGGCGGCCCTTCGTCCGTCTCGTTCCGCGGTAAAACGACAGCCGCGGAAACTCGTGGTCCGTGCCGATGCGAATGTAGGGGTAGCTCTTGTCGTCCCTGAGGACCACGTTGAAGCGCGGCTTGTGCCGCTTGATCAGGTTGTACTCGAGCATCAGCGCTTCGGCCTCGGTACGCGTCACGGTGACCTCGATACCGGCTACGGCGCGCAGCATCGCGATGGTCTTGGCGTCGTGCGCCCGGCCCCGGAAGTAGCTCGATACGCGGCGGCGAAGATCGCGTGCCTTGCCGACGTAGATGACCCTGCCGGCGCTATCGAGCATGCGATAGATCCCCGGCCGATGCGTCATGTGGCGCAGCAGCTCCGTTGGATCGAACGGTGTTTTGGTCTCCTGCTTCATCGTCGCCGATCAAATGCCGAAGGCGAGCGCTCTCGCGCGCGCCAGTACGTCCAGAAACATTCTCTCCGTCAAGCGGCCTGTCTGCGTGTTGTACCGGCTGCAGTGATAAGAGTCGAGCAGGACCCGGCCGTTCGGCAGCGAGTGCAGCTCGTCGTGGCCGAAACGGTAGGCACTCTGCCTGAGACTGTACGCCACGAGCACGGCTCTGTGGGCGATCGCGCCGAGCGCCAGGATCACGGCGCGCGCTCCGAGCGTTTCCAGTTCCGCCGCGAGGTAATCGTTGCAGCGATCGGCCTCGCGTGTCGTCGGCCTGTTTTGCGGCGGCAGGCATTTCACGGCGTTGGTGATCCGGCAACCGGGCAATCCGAGGCCGTCGTCGGCAGCGCGCGACTCCGGCCGCGTCGCGAATCCGGTCTCATGCAGCGCACGGTAAAGCAGGCCGCCGGCATGATCGCCCGTGAACGGCCGGCCGGTCCGGTTCGCGCCGTGCGCGCCGGGGGCCAGTCCGACGATCAGCAAGCGCGCATCGGGATCACCGAAGGGGGCTACCGGAGCGTTGTGGTAGCGGGGATGGCGCGCCCGCATTTCCGCAAGATGTGCGGCAAGCCGCGGGCAGCGTCGACAGGCCGGATCGAAGGTCCCGGAACCGGGTTCAGGCATCGACTCCCAGCCGGCCGGCGATGAGCATCGCGATTTCCATGGCCTGCTCATAGTTGAGCCGGGGGTCGACCTGGGACTTGTAGGCGCGGGCGAGGTCCGATTCCTTGAGTCCCCGGGCGCCGCCGACGCACTCGGTGACGTTGTCGCCCGTGAGCTCGAGATGCACGCCGCCCAGATGGCTGTCCTGCTCCCGGTGGATGCGGGCCGCGGCGCGCAGTTCCGCGAGGATATTGTCGAAGCGCCGCGTCTTGTAGCCCTCGGCGGTCGTCTCGGTATTGCCGTGCATCGGGTCGCAGACCCACAGCACGCCCGTATCCGTCGAGCGCACGGCCCGAATCACGCGCGGCAGGTGCTCGTCGACGTTCCCGGCGCCGAAGCGCGTAATCAGCGTGAGCCGGCCGGGCTCGTTGTCCGGGTTGAGCACGCGTACCAGGGCCTTGAGGTGCCGGTCGGACATCCCCGTGCCGATCTTCACGGCAATGGGATTCGCAAGACCGCGAAAATACTCGATGTGCGCCCCGGCCATGTCCGCGGTCCGCATGCCTATCCACGGGAAGTGGGTCGTGAGGTTGTACCAGCGCTGGCGGTGCGGCAGAAAGCGCGTTTGCGCCTGTTCGTACGGCAGATGCAATCCCTCATGGGACGAGTAGAACTCAACGCGCCGTGTACGGTGAACCGGCACACCGGTGATCGCCTGAAGGAAGTCGAGCGAGTCTGCAACGGACTTGACGAGTTCGTGGTATTCCGCCGCGGTCGATGATTCCTGCACGAAATCCAGGTCCCAGTTTTCCGGGTGATGCAGGTCGGCGAAACCGCCGTCGATCAACGACCTGATGAAATTCAGCGTCAGGGCCGATCTTCCGTAGGCCCGCAGCATGATCTGGGGATCCGGTTCGCGGTCGGCCGCGGTGAAACCGGTGCGGTTGATCAGGTCGCCCCGGTAGCTTGGCAGCGATTCCCCGTCACGCGTCTCGTAATCGGCGCTGCGGGGCTTGGCGTACTGCCCGGCCATGCGGCCGACGCGGATGATCGGTTTGCGCAGGCCGATGAGCATGACGAGTGACATCTGCAGCAGGATCTTGATCTTCTGGACGATGTTGTCCGACGTGCACTCGTCGAAGTTCTCGGCGCAATCGCCGCCCTGCAACAGAAATGCCTCACCGCGCTGGGCGGCAGCGAGGTGCTCCTTCAGAGCCTCGACCTCCCAGCTCGTCACGAGCGGCGGCAGCCTGCCGAGTTCGCCCACAACGGACTCGAAGCGATCCCGGTCCGGATAAGTGGGCTGCTGGGCGGCGTCGCGAGTCTGCCAACTCGCCGGATGCCATTCCGAAGTTGTGCGGGCCTGAGCCATGCGGCGCACTATACAAACGGGTGTAAGGCAGTGCAAAAGGAATCCGGCTCACCGGCGCCGCCCGCGGGCAGGTATCGGGCGCCCGGCTCGGGCGCTCCGCGATGTGACTTTCCGGACCGCGCATCACGGCGGGAATCGCCGGGACGCCGCCCGATTGCTGTTATGATTGCCGCTACCATGGGCCGCAGGAATCGGATCAAGCGTCAGGTCTCCGGGTTCGTCCTGCTGGCCCTCGGCTGTGCTTGGCTGTCGGCCCAGGAGGAACAGCCCGAGCCCGGCCGCGAGGTCACCCGGCTCACCGTCGCCGATGCCATCGGGCCGGCGACGAGCGACTACATCGTCAAGGGCATCGAGCACGCCGAAGAGCGCGGCGCGGAACTTGTCGTGATCGAACTCGACACGCCCGGCGGGCTCGATACGGCCATGCGGGACATCATCCAGGCCATTCTGGGATCGTCCGTGCCGGTGGCGACGTTCGTCTACCCCCAGGGCGCCCGTGCCGCGAGCGCCGGCACCTACATCCTCTACGCGAGCCACATCGCGGCGATGGCGCCCGCAACCAATACCGGCGCGGCTACGCCCGTGGCCATCGGCGGAGGCTCACCGATACCGCTTCCCGAAACACCGGATGCCGCCGATGAAGCCGAGGATGACCCGGAAGCCGGGGAAACCGGGGAAGGCGACGAGGCGGCGCCGGATGGCGACACGGCTGCCGCGGAGGAAGACGGCGACGGCGCAGTCGCGGCGGGCGAAGATGCAGCGGACGACGCCGACGATGTTCAGGCCCCTCCGGCGACGAACACCTTCCCGGAGCCCGCGACGGCAACCGAACGCAAGGCGGTCAACGATGCGGTCGCCTATATCCTGAGCCTCGCCGAGCAACGCGGCCGTAATGCCGAATGGGCCGAACGCGCGGTCCGCGGCGGCGAAAGCATCAGTGCGCAGGCGGCACTTGAGAACAACGTCATCGACGTGGTCGCCGAGGATCTCGCGGACCTGCTGTCGCAGATCGACGGCCTGAGCGTCGATGTCGGCGGCGAGGAAGTCGTTCTCGAAACGGACGGCCTGCTTACGGACAATTTCGAGCCCGACTGGCGAACGCAGTTGCTCGCCGTGATCACGAATCCCACCGTCGCCTATGGGCTCATGCTGATCGGCCTCTACGGGCTGCTGTTCGAGGGCTACAACCCTGGAGCGATCATCCCCGGCGTCGTCGGCGCCATTTCGCTGCTTCTCGCCCTGTTCGCCTTCCAGATTCTGCCGGTAAACTACGCCGGGCTCGCGCTCATGCTGCTCGGTCTGATCCTGATGGTGGCCGAGTTCCTTGTGCCGAGCTTCGGAGCGCTGGGTATTGGAGGCATCGTGGCTTTCGTGATCGGATCGGTCATCCTGATAGACACCGACGTTCCCGGGTTTGCGGTCTCGATGCCGCTGATCGCAGCGATCGCGACGACCGGAGGCGCTGCCCTGCTCGGCATCGTCTGGTTCGCGATGAAGTCGCGCGTAAAACCTGTCGTCAGCGGTTCGGAGGAAATGACGCACATGACGGCATCGGCGCTCGAGGACTTCGAAACGAACGGCGGCGTGTGGGTGCACGGCGAACGCTGGCAGGCGCGGTCGGCCGCGCCCGTCAAGAAGGGCCAGTCGCTCAGGGTCACGAAAGTCGACGGCCTGCTGCTGCACGTGGAACCCGTCGATCCGGCCTGATGTCCAACTTCAGGCCCGCCATTCAACTACCGAGGAAACGCGATGTTCGGAATTGAACTGCCTGTATTTGCGATCGTCATCGCCGCACTGTTCGTTTTCAGTGCGATCAAGATTCTCAACGAATACGAACGTGCCGTGATCTTCCTGCTCGGCCGCTTCTGGAAGGTCAAGGGGCCGGGCATCATCATCGTGATTCCCGGAATACAGCGCAT
Organism: Gammaproteobacteria bacterium; assembly: GCA_022826245.1. Classification (GTDB taxonomy): domain Bacteria; phylum Pseudomonadota; class Gammaproteobacteria; order Steroidobacterales; family Rariloculaceae; genus Rariloculus. Next base: position 11,435 of record JAJDVG010000011.1, on the reverse strand, counting down.
GGTCCGGGTCGATCTGAGAACCATCGTCATGGACGTGCCGACCCAGGACGTCATCTCGCGCGACAACGTCTCGGTCAAGGTCAGCGCCGTCATCTACTTCCGCGTCATGGATCCTGAGAAGTCGATCATCCAGGTCGAGAACCGGGTCGAAGCCACGAGCCAGCTCGCCCAGACGACGCTGCGCTCGGTGCTCGGCCAGCACGAACTCGACGACATGCTCGCCGAGCGCGAGAAGCTCAATGCAGATGTCCAGGGAATCCTCGACCAGGCGACGGAAACCTGGGGCATCAAGGTCACGAACGTCGAGATCAAGCATGTGGACCTCGACGAAAGCATGATCCGGGCCATCGCGGCGCAGGCGGAAGCCGAACGCGCCCGGCGCGCCAAGGTCATCCACGCCGAAGGCGAATTCCAGGCCTCGCAGCGACTGGCCGAGGCCGCCGACGTACTGGCGTCGCAGCCGCAGGCACTGCAATTGCGCTACCTGCAGACGCTCACCGAGATCGCAAGCGAGCGAAACACGCAGACGATCGTCTTCCCGATGCCGCTCGATCTGATTGCGCCGATCCTGAACAGGGTCCTGCCTGAGTCCGATTGAAATCGGAAACACCCGCAAGCCGTCAATTCGCCCGGGGAAGTCGAATTTCCGCATCGATGTGACATCGAACCGGAGTCACCGGGCCGACATGGATCCATGCGTTCTCGCGATGCGCCCGAGAATGCCCTTCACGATGATGTCGAGCTGCGACCTGTCTTCGTAGTTCGCGGGCGCCACGAACTCGACGCGCCCGTCCGAGATGAGCCTGTGAATCTTGTCGAGGTCGTTGTCGCTTCGGTTCGAATCGTAGACGGCGACGGAGTGCCCGCCCTTGTGGGTGAGCATCTTCATCGCGGGGATGTCGGTATCTCCGTCGCCCAGAAAGATCATGCGGTCGAACGGGATCGGACGCGCTTCTTCCGGCATGAAGCGATTGATCGAGTCGTCGTCCCAATGGTTGTCGATGCCCTTGTTGATCCGGAACAGGTATTGGGTCTTGGTCGTGTAGTTGATGCCGACTCCGGGCCACGCCGCCACGCCGTTCTCGTAGATGAATTTTGACGCGAATACCCGCCGGAAGGCGTCATATATCGCGCAGCCCCGGATCATCTCGTAAATGCCGGACGAGATGATGTAATGCTCGAGGGCGAGACCGCGATCCCCGGCATGCCGGTCGATGCGTTGAAACCAGGATCCGTTCCCAAGGCCGGGGAACAGGAGCGCCTGCTCGCCGTGGCGGCGGAGATCGTCCCTGGTGACCTGCACGCCATTCTCCCTCGCCTTGTCGAGCATCAGGTGCATGTAGACGAGGATTCCGTCGGCATCGTGTTCCTTCGTGCGCTCATTGACTTCCTTCCAGAACGCTTCCTTGGTCATGCCGATGTTGGGAACGAAACTCGTTTCCTGCAGATTGCCGCGCGCAAGCGTTCCGTCGAAATCGTAGATCAGGGCCGTGCGTTTCGGCTCATCCATCTCCAATGCCCTCCTTCGGCCTTCGGACCGCTGCGAATCCGGCTGCTCCGGCTCGCGAGCGTTACACAAAGGGGCTTTACAGTCGACAAGTACTCATTGAATATGGGCGCCCCTGTTGAAATCCACCATCGAGATCGCCGATAAGCTGGCGCGTACCGCCAGGGAACACTCGGTCAGCCCATGAACTTACGCAGCATCGGTCAACGCATCGGCCCGGGCCTGCTCTATGCAGCAGCGGCGGTCGGCGTCTCGCACCTCGTGCAGTCGACGCGCGCGGGCGGCGACTACGGCTTCGCGATGATCCCGATCATCATCGCGATCGCCCTGATCAAATACCCCGGCATCCGCTTCGGCGGCGACTACGCGGCGGCGACGGGCAGGACCCTGATCCACAGCTACGCGGCCATCAGCGGGTGGGTTACGTTGATCTACGCGGCCATCATCCTGCTGACGATGGCGTTCGTTTCCGCGGCCATCGTGCTCGTCGTCAACGGCCTGCTGCAGTCCGTACTCGGGTTCAGCGCTTCGGATTTCAGCATCGCCGCCGTGCTGCTCGGCGTGACGGGCATTCTGATGCTGAGCGGCAAGTACCGGTTTATCGAGGGCCTCAACAAGTTCGTCGTTCCCGTGTTCACGCTCCTGATCTTTGTCACGACGATCGTACTCGCGTCGCAAACGACCTGGACCACGGTCAATTTCGCGCTGCCGGTCGTCAATGCCGTGCTGATCATGTACGTCGTGCAGCTCGCGGGCTGGTTGCTGACCCCCATGGACGGCTCGGTACTTCAGTCGCTCTGGACGACGGCGAAGTCGGAGCAGCTCGGCCGCCGCTTCGCGCCGGAGGAGTCGCGTTTCGACTTCAATCTCGGCTACGGCGTGAGCCTGCTGCTCGCGCTCTGTTTCCTGATCATGGGCGCGGGCGTCCTTTACGAGTCCGGAATCGATGTTCCCGCGGGCAGCGGCCCGTTCGCGGCCCAGGTCATCGGGCTTTTCGCGGGCATCGTCGGCGACTGGTCGTTCCTGCCGATCGGGCTCATGGCCCTGCTCGTCATGTACTCGACGCTGCTGACCGTGCTCGACGGCTTCGCCCGCAATCTCTCCACGCTCGCCGAAATCGCGATACCGGCCACGATCGCGCGGCGTTACGAGATCTCGACGATCATCATCGTCGTGTCGGCCATCGCCGTCATCGGCGCCTTCATGCGCTCGTTCACGGCATTCATCGACTTCGCGGGCGCGCTGACGTTCCTGCTGGCTCCGTTTTATGCCGGACTCAACCATCGGGCCATGTTCAGCCGCGAGGTTCCGGAAGACCTGAAACCGGGCAGCGTGCTCAGGATCTGGAGCCTGCTCGGCATCGTCGTCATGAGCGTCGTCGCCCTGCTCTACATCTGGTTGCGCTGGCTGGCGTAGTGCGACCGGTTCGACGCGCGTGCCGCTCAGCGGCCAGCGTCGTACGCGTTCCGCGCAGCAGCGCCGCTCACAAGCGATTCCGTCCGACGCTGTCACTCCTCGCGCTTGGCGGCGACCCAGAACCTGTCGAGTTCGTCGAGTTCGAAATCCTCCCAATCGCGGCCTGACTGGCGCACCCCGTCCTCGACCCGTGCGAACCTGCGCTCGAAGCGCAGATTCGCCTGCCGCACACAGCTTTCGGGATCGAGATCGAGGTGGCGGCAGAGGTTCGCGAGCGCAAGCAGCACGTCGCCCATTTCGGCCGCGCGGGCTTCGCCGTCGTCCTCGGCGATGGCATCGTCGAGTTCGCCGAGTTCTTCGCCCACCTTCGCGCGTACGCCTGAGAGCCCCGGCCAATCGAACCCGACCCGGGCGGCGCGCCGCGTGAGCTTCACGGCACGCGTCAGGCCCGGCAGACCGACCGGGAGTCCGCCGAGTACGCGATCGGCGCCCGGCTTGACCGCTCTCTCCCGCCGCTTCAGGACTTCCCAGGACTCCGTCTGCTCGCGGCTGTCGGCCACCGTGTCCTGACCGAACACGTGCGGGTGGCGGCGAATCATCTTGGCGCAGATCCCGTCCACGACATCGGCAAAGTCGAACGCAGCGGCCTCCTCGGCCATTCGGGCGTGATAGACGACCTGCAGCAGCAGATCGCCGAGTTCTTCGCACAACTCATTCAGGGAACCACGCTCGATCGCATCGGCAACCTCGTAGGCTTCCTCGATCGTGTAGGGCGCGATCGTCGCGAAGTTCTGCTCGAGGTCCCAGGGACAGCCGCCATCGGGCTGCCGGAGCGCGGCCATAATCTCAAGCAGTTTCTCGATTGTGTACTTATCCTCTTGATTTATCATTACAAATGATATCCCTGAATGTAACGAGCATGGACGCTGTCGCGCCCCATATCCGGTGCCTGCCGTACTGCAGTTCGTAGACACGGAAACGGCTGCCGAAGCGTTGCCGGAAGCTGACGCGAAAGTTCGCCGGATCGAGCACGAAGTCGAGCGGCACTTCGAAGGTTTCGCTGACCTCGGCCGGATCCGCCACGGGCCTGAAGCTGCCGGGAACGAAGCCGACGACCGGCGTTACGCTGAAACCCGTGCCCGTCGCGTGCAGATCGAGGCATCCCGCCACGGCTACGTCGCGCGGGTCGAGACGGACCTCCTCCCAGGCTTCGCGCAACGCCGCGTCAACCGGATTCTCCCGCGCGTCGGCCAGTCTCCCGCCCGGAAAGCTGATCTGACCCGGGTGATGTTTGAGGTGCGTCGCGCGCTCGGTGAAAAGCACCTGCAAACCGCTCGCGCGCTCGACAAGGCCGAGCAGTACGGCAGCCTGGTGGGTCGGCTGCTCCATGAGCGCCAGCAGTTCGCTCGAGATGTCGCCGACGACGTTGGCGAGCAGGCGTTCGCGCGCGGTATCGAGCGCTTGCCGGCCGCCCAGGCGCCGTTCGATCAGGGCGCGCACGCGGACGCCGTCATTCCTTGATGCCGCCCCGCGTGAGCTCGGCCGGATCGAGCAGCCTGTCGAGCTCCTCGTCGCCGAGATCGGTTTCCCGCGCCGCAACCTCCCGTATCGGCCTGCCTTCCGCGTAGGCCTGTTTGGCGACGGCCGCGCCCTTCTCGTAACCGATGGTCGGATTGAGCGCCGTGACGAGGATCGGATTGCGTTCCAGCGTTTCCGTGAGGCGGCCCTCGTTGACCGCGAAACCCTCGATCGCGGTGTCCGCGAGCGCGCGACTCGCGTTCGCGAGCAGCTCGATGCTCTGCAGCAGATTGTGCGCGACGAGCGGCAACATGACGTTGAGCTGGAAGTTGCCGGACTGCCCGGCGACCGTAATCGCCGCATCGTTGCCGATCACCTGTGCGGCGACCATGGCGCAGGCTTCGGGGATCACCGGATTGACCTTGCCCGGCATGATGCTGCTGCCGGGCTGAAGCGCCGGCAGGGCGATCTCGCCGAGGCCGGCGAGCGGCCCGCTGTTCATCCAGCGCAGATCGTTGGCGATCTTCATGAGGCTCACGGCGGCCGTCTTGAGCTGCCCGGAGAGTTCCACCGCGGTGTCCTGGCTGCTGAGCGCCTCGAAATAGCTGTCGGCCGGCCGAAAGCCGATGCCCGTGCGCGTTGCGAGCGCGGCGGCAAACCGCAGGCCGAACTCCGGGTGTGCGTTGATGCCCGTCCCGACCGCCGTACCGCCCTGGGCGACGGCCGACAATCTCGGCAGCACGCTCGCGATCCGGTAGTAGTCGGTACGGACCTGCGCGGCCCAACCGCCGAGCTCCTGATCGAAGCGCACGGGCATCGCGTCCATGAGGTGCGTGCGGCCCGTCTTCACGATCCCGCTCAACGATTCGGCCTTCGATTCGATGCTGTCGCCCAAGTGCTTGAGCGCCGGCAGCAGGTGTTCGCTGAGCTCGAGCGCCGCGCTCAGGTGGATCGCCGTCGGGACGACGTCGTTGCTGCTCTGGCTCATGTTGACGTGATCGTTGGGATGGACGTCCCTTCCGAGAGATTGCGACGCCAGACGGGCGATCACCTCGTTGGCGTTCATGTTGGAACTCGTCCCGGAACCGGTCTGGAACACCTCGACAGGAAACTGGTCGAGGTGCCTGCCTTCGGCCACCTCGAGCGCGGCGGCCTGGATCGCCCCGGCGATGTCGTCGGGAAGCAGGCCCAGTTCGTTGTTGGCGCCGGCTGCGGCCCACTTGATGAGCCCGAGCGCGCGGACGAAGCTGCGCGGCATCGCGATACCGCTGATCCGGAAGTTGTTGACCGCCCGTTGGGTCTGCGCGCCCCACAGAGCATCGGCCGGTACTTCAAGTTCTCCCATGCTGTCGCGCTCGATGCGATACCCGCTGGCCATGCCGTGCTCCCGAACAGATCGACCGTGTATGATGCGCACTCCGCTATCGCTTGTATAGGCCGCGCCGCGCCGTGGACCCGACGACTCTGACGGCTCTTTCCCCGCTCGATGGACGGTACGCGGCCAAGACCCGCCCACTTCGCGAATACCTGTCCGAATACGCGCTGATCCGCTACCGCACGCTCGTCGAGGTTCGCTGGCTGCAGCACCTGGCCGCTGAAGAAAGCATCGTCGACCTCGAGCCGTTGCAGCCTGAAGTCGATGACGCCCTGAACGCCCTTGTCGACGGGTTCAGCCGCGACGATGCAAGCCGCATCAAGGCGCTCGAAGCGGCGACCAACCATGACGTCAAGGCGGTCGAGTATTTCCTGCGCGAGAAGCTGGGCGAGCTGCCGTCCGTCCGGGAGAACGTCCAGGCCTTCATTCACTTCGCATGTACCTCCGAGGACATCAATAGCGTCGCCTACGCACTGATGCTGCGCGACGCGCGAGAGCGGGTACTCCTGCCTGCGATCGAAGCGCTGATCGCCGATTTGCGAACGCTCGCCCGAGCTTGCGCCGACGTGCCGATGCTCGCCAGAACTCACGGTCAGGCCGCTTCGCCGACGACGCTCGGCAAGGAGATCGCGAACTTCGCAAGCCGCCTGAGCGAGCAGAACTCGCGCTTTGCAAGTGCTCCGGTATTCGCGAAATTCAATGGCGCCGTAGGCAACTTCAATGCACATATCGCGGCGTATCCCGACGCGGACTGGCCGGCGGTGAGCGAGCGTTGCCTCGCTTCCCTGGAACTCGAGACCACGCGCTACACCACGCAGATCGAGCCGCACGACTGGATCGCTCAGTACTGCCAGAGCCTGATGCGCTGCAACACGATCGCCATCAATCTGTGCCGGGATCTGTGGGGCTACGTGAGTCTCGACTACTTCAGCCAACGCGCCGTCGAGCACGAAACGGGTTCCTCAACGATGCCGCACAAGGTCAATCCGATCGACCTCGAGAATGCGGAAGGCAACGCCGGTATCGCCAATGCCGTACTTGGCTTCCTCGCGGAGAAGCTGCCGGTCTCGCGCTGGCAGCGCGATCTCACGGACTCGACGACGCTCAGGAACCTCGGGGTCGGCCTTGGCCACAGCCTGCTCGCCGTCGAATCGTGCCGGCGCGGCGTCGGCAAACTCGAATTCGACCGATCGGCCATCGCCGCCGATCTCGATCCGGCCTGGGAAGTGCTCGCCGAGGCGGTACAGACCGTCATGCGCCGCCACGGCGTGACCGACGCCTACGAACAGCTCAAGCAGTTGACGCGCGGCCAGGCGATGACGCGAGAGACGCTCCACGCATTCATCGATTCGGTCGACCTGCCCGACGATGTCCGTGCAAGACTCAAGGCGCTGACGCCGTCCGACTACACCGGGCTCGCCGCCGACCTCGCAAAACGCGTGTGAACCGCGATTCGCGCCTGCGCGGCGCGGCCGGCAAGAGCCACTCGGCCCGGCAGCGGCCGAGCCTATAATTTCGCCATGAGCAGCAAGCCTTCAGTCATCGTCGCGCTCTCCGGAGGCGTTGATTCCGCCGTCGCCGCGCTGCTGCTGCGCGACCAGGGCCACGACGTGCAGTGCGTGCACATGACGAACTGGGAGGACGACGGCTATTGCAACGCGGCCCGGGATTTCCAGGACGCGCGGCGGGTCTGCCGCGAGCTCGGCGTCCCGCTGCACAGGGTCAACTTCACGCGCGAGTACGCCGAACAGGTGTTCGCGCACTTTCTCGAGGAACTCGGGCGCGGCCGCACGCCGAATCCGGACGTGCTGTGCAACCGTGAAATCAAGTTCGGCGTGCTCGGATCGTGGGCCAGGCGTCTGGGCGGCGACTTGCTCGCCACGGGACACCATGCGCGGCTGGAGACGGCCGGAGACGAGACGCGGCTCTACAAGGGACGCGACGCGAACAAGGATCAGACCTATTTTCTGCACGCCGTCGACGGCGCGGACTTGCGCGATGTCGTTTTTCCGATCGGCAATATGGACAAGAACCAGGTTCGCGCGCTCGCGAAAGCCGCGCGCTTGCCCGTTGCGGACAAGAAGGACAGCACCGGGATCTGCTTCATCGGCGAGCGCCCGTTCAGCGACTTCCTGAAGCGTTATCTGCCGGAGGCGCCCGGCCCAATCATGACACTCGACGGCACGATACTCGGCAAACACGATGGGCTGGCCTTCTACACGCTCGGCCAGCGGCAGGGTCTCGGGATCGGCGGCGTCCGGGGACACGTTGAAAAACCTTGGTACGTGGCCGAGAAACGGCACGATTCGAACGAACTCATCGTGGTCCAGGACCACGACCACGACCGGCTTGCGCACGATTACGTGCGTACCGGAAACGCGCACTGGATCAACTCGGCGCCGGCCGATCTGCGGGCGGGCGGCACGCTGCGCTGCACGGCGAAGGTGCGCTACCGGCAGACCGACCGGTCCTGTACCGTCAGCGCCGCCGAGAACGGCCGCCTCGACGTCGAATTCGACGTGCCCGAGCGCGCGGTCACGCCGGGGCAGTACATCGTCTTCTACGAGGGAGACCGATGCCTCGGCGGCGCCACGATCACCGCGTCCGAGCGACGGTGCGCGAACAATGCGTCGCGGTAATGCGCGTGGTGCGGGGACGTGCGCTACCGGTCGCTTGAGACACGCGGTGAATACGTCCTTGTACGCTCAGCGCGCGCGTCCCTGCGCGCGAGGGTCTCAAGCGACCCGTAGCGCACGTCCCCTTGCGTTTGTGCCGGGCTGGCCGAAGCGACGCCCTGCTATAATCGCGCGCCTCTCATCGACAGCCTTGAGGGACCCCTGATGCCGAACAGTCTTGGCGCCCGCCAAACCCTGCGCGTGGGCGAAACCGACCATGCGATCTACCGTCTCGACTCGGCCGGCGACGGCGTCCGCGACCTGCCGTACACGCTGAAGATCCTGCTCGAGAACCTGTTGCGCCACGAGGACGGCGAGAACGTCACGGCCGACGACATCGAGGCGCTCGCGAACTGGGATCCGGCGGCCGAGCCGAGCCAGGAGATCGCCTTCACGCCGGCCCGCGTCATCCTGCAGGACTTCACGGGCGTACCGGCCGTCGTCGACCTGGCCGCGATGCGCGACGCGGTCGTGGCGCTCGGCGGCGATCCGTCGGTGATCAACCCGCTGTCGCCGGCCGAACTCGTCATCGACCATTCCGTACAGGTGGACGAATTCGGCACCGCCGGAGCGCTCGCCGCGAACAACGCGATCGAGTTCCAACGCAACCGGGAGCGCTACGCGTTCCTGCGCTGGGGCCAGAACGCGTTCGAGAATTTCCGCGTCGTGCCGCCGAACACCGGCATCGTGCACCAGGTCAATCTCGAATGCCTGAGCCGCGTGGTCTTCGACCAGGAACATTCGGGCGCGCGGCTGGCCTATCCCGACACGCTCGTCGGCACGGACTCGCACACCACGATGATCAACGGGCTCGGGATCCTGGGCTGGGGCGTCGGCGGCATCGAGGCCGAGGCCGCGATGCTCGGCCAGCCGATCACGATGCTCATTCCGCAGGTCATCGGTTTCGAGCTCACGGGAAAGCTTGCCGAAGGCGCGACTGCCACGGATCTCGTGTTGACCGTAACCGAAATGCTCCGCGCGAAAGGCGTCGTCGGCAAGTTCGTCGAGTTCTTCGGCGCCGGTCTCGATCATCTGCCGCTCGCCGACCGGGCGACGCTCGGCAATATGTCGCCGGAGTTCGGCAGCACCTGCGCGGTGTTCCCGATCGATGCCGAAACGCTCCGCTATCTCGAACTGTCGGGCCGCCCGCGCGATCGCATCGATCTCGTCGAGACGTATGCGAAGGCACAGGGGCTCTGGCGCGGTCCGCGGGCACGTTATACCGATACGCTGTCGCTCGACCTCGGCGCCGTCGAGCCGAGCATCTCCGGACCGCGCAAACCCCAGGAACGCATCGCCTTGCGCGCGGCGGCCGCAACGGCGAGGAAGCTCCTCGAACCGGCCTCCGCGAGCGTTGCCGTCGAGCGCGCCGGGCAAACGTTCGAACTCGACGACGGCGCCGTCGTCATCGCGGCGATCACGAGCTGCACGAACACCTCGAATCCGGCCGTCATGGTCGGCGCGGGCCTGCTCGCCCGCAACGCCGCCGCCAGGGGGCTGAAGTCTCAACCGTGGGTCAAGACCAGCCTCGCTCCGGGATCGAAGGTCGTCACCGATTACCTCGTCAAGTGCGGTCTGCTCGACGATCTCGCCGAGCTCGGTTTCGACATCGTGGGCTACGGCTGCACGACGTGTATCGGCAATTCCGGGCCGCTGCCCGAAGAGATCGCCGACGGCGTGCAATCCGCCGACATCGTTGCCTGCTCGGTGTTGTCGGGCAACCGCAATTTCGAGGGACGTATCCACCCGCTCGTGAAGATGAACTTTCTCGCCTCGCCGCCGCTGGTCGTGGCTTACGCGCTGGCCGGCAACCTCAAGGCCGATCTCTTCAACGATCCGCTCGGGGACGACCCGGACGGGAATCCGGTCTACCTGCGCGACATCTGGCCGAGCTCGCGCGAGATTCACGATCTCATCGCGGCCAATGTCGATTCGGAGATGTTCCGGACGAGCTACGCGGGCGTATTCGACGGCGACGAGAACTGGAACGGTCTGGATATCCCGGACGGGCAGACCTACGCCTGGGAAGCCGACTCGACCTATGTCAAGCACCCGCCCTACTTCGAGGGCATGACGCTCAAGACCGGAACGCCCGAGAACATTCACGGAGCACGGGTGCTCGCAAGCCTCGGCGACATGGTCACGACCGACCACATTTCGCCAGCCGGCAGCATCGCGCTCGCGAGCCCCGCCGGCGACTATCTGCGCGAACTCGGCGTCGAGCGGAAGGACTTCAATTCCTACGGCTCGAGGCGCGGCAACCACGAAGTCATGGTGCGCGGCACGTTCGCGAACATCCGATTGCGCAACCGGCTCGCGCCCGGCACCGAAGGCGGCTGGACCGTGCATCAACCGAGCGGCGAGCAATCGTCGATCTACGCCGCCGCCATGCGCTATGCACGCGAAGGCGTGCCGCTGATCGTCCTGGCCGGCCGGGAATACGGCGCGGGCTCATCGCGCGACTGGGCCGCGAAGGGCACGGCGCTCCTCGGCGTCAGGGCCGTGATCGCGGTGAGCTACGAACGCATTCACCGCTCGAATCTGATCGGCATGGGAGTGGTCCCGCTGCAGTTTCGCGATGGCGACAGTGCCGCCTCTCTCGGCCTGACAGGCACGGAGATCTTCGATATCGAAGGGCTCGGCCGCGAGCGCACGGGCGAGGTGCGGGTGACGGCAACACGGGACGACGGCAGCCAACTGCGGTTCAGCGCGAGAGTCAGGATCGACACGCCCAAGGAACAGGAATACTTCGTCCACGGCGGCATTCTGCAGTACGTGTTGCGGCAGCTCGTGACGGCGGACGGCGCGGCAACAGCGTGAGTCACGCGAGGCGCCGGATCGATTCGGCACATTTCAGCGAGGATCGGGGTACCGATGCGGTAGCGGTAGGTCGGGGAGTCGCACTATCGGCCGCTTGAGACACGCTGTGAATACGTCCCTGTAC
>JAJDVG010000055.1 GCA_022826245.1 Gammaproteobacteria bacterium | reverse complement strand
TGGCGCAGCGTGCCGCGCCGCCGATCCGCGCCGCGCCCGGGACGGCGCGGCGAGATTGTGGTCGCACGTATAGTACGCACCCGCACCCCTTACGCGATGCAGTACGGGCGCGTTATCAGAAACTCAGCAGGCTGACGACGGGTAGGTCGCCGAGGGCCTCGCGGCCGTTGAGCGCCGACAGCTCCACCACGAACAGGCACCTGGCGACGATGCCCTGTTGCTGGCGGACGAGTCTCGCGGTGGCCTCGGCCGTGCCGCCAGTGGCGATGAGGTCGTCGACGATCAGGTAGCGGCCGCCGGGCTCGATCGCGTCGGTGTGAACCTCGAGGTGATCGTGGCCGTACTCGAGTTCGTAGCGGATGGCGATCGACTCGCGCGGCAGCTTGCCGCTCTTGCGCACGATCTGCAGTGGCAGGGCGAGGCGGTTCGCGAGCGCGGCGCCGAAGATGAAGCCTCTCGATTCGATGGCCAGGATGGCGTCGGGATCGGTGCCGTCCGCCTGCTCCGCAAGCCGCTCGATCGTTGCGTTGAACCCTTCCGGATGCGCGAGCAAGGGCGTGATGTCGCGGAAGACGATTCCGGGTTTCGGAAAGTCCGGAACGGCACGGATCAACGAACGGATTTCACGGAGCGTCATGGGCGGCGTCGGATTGCTGCAACGAGGGTGGCTGGGCGACAATGCCGCCGGCGACATGGTAGCAAACCGCCGGATTTCTGAAATGAACCTTGCAAGCCTCGGGACTGCCGCCGGAGTGGGCGCGCTCAACGCCGGCGGCAAGGCGCTCCGGGGCATCGGTGTCGACGCGCCATCGCTCGAACGCGCAGCGATCGAGAGTGCCGCGCGGCGGCGGGCCCGCCTCGACGACTTCGGCGACTGGCCCATCGACGGGCCGCTCACGCGCCTGCTCGACGCCTATCGACGCGAAGCAGCCCTCACGACTCTCGGGCGGGTCACGGTTCGAGAGCTCATCGTCAGCCTGCTCGAGACCCTGCTGCACCTGGAGGCCGAACGCGCCCGATCGCCCGGCATCGCGAACGAAGCGATCGAAGCGCCGGTGTTCGTCGTCGGTCTGCCGCGCACCGGCACGACCCTGCTGCACGGCCTGCTGAGCGTCGATCCCGCCAACCGTTGTCCGCTGACCTGGGAAGTCATGTACCCGGCAGGATTCGCGAACGATGCGGCCGGGGTCGAGAGGGCGCGCCGCAGGACCGCGGCGCGTCTCGCCTGGACCGACCGCCTCGCGCCCGAGTTCATGAAGATTCATCCGCTTGCGCCGGACCTGCCGCAGGAATGCATCGCGATCACGGCGCCGGTGTTCATGAGCATCCAGTTTCACACTACTCACAACGTTGCGTCCTATGAGGACTGGTTCGAGCGACATGGTCAGGAGCTTGCCTACGCCTTTCATCGGCGTTTTCTGCAGCACCTGCAGGCTCGTGGGCCAATGGGCCGCTGGGTGCTCAAGGCGCCCGGGCACCTGTTCGGGCTAGCCGCCTTGCTCGACCGCTATCCGGATGCGCGGATCATCCAGACCCATCGCGATCCGTTACGCGTCATCGCCTCGATGGCCAGTCACGCGACGGTGCTGCGGCGCGCTTTCAGCGACGATGTCGATCCGGCCGAGGTCGCGGCCGACTGGACCGCGCGTTGGGCCGGGGCGCTCGAGAACTTCCTGGCCGTTCGCAGCCGGGCGGCGGCGGAGCGATTTCTCGACGTCGGTTACGACGAGATCGTCGCGGCGCCGCTCGCGGCGGTCGAACGAATCTACGGTTTCCTCGGTTGGCCGGTGAGTGAGGAAGCGCGGCTGGCGATGGCCGGATATCTGGCCGCGAACCCGAAGAACAAGCACGGTGCGCACCGTTACTCTCTGGCCCAGTACGGCCTCGATCGCGATGCGGTCGTCGAGCGCTTCCGGGACTACTGCAAGCGATTCGAGATCGCCGTGCAGGCCGACGGCTGAGCGCGTCCGGCGACGATCGACCGCGGGGCACATGCGGACGACCCTCATAGTCGGCGGCGCCCGGTCGGGCAAGAGCCGCCGTGCGCTCGAACTTGCCGGGCACCTGCCGGCAGAACGGGTCTTCATCGCGACCGCGGAACGGTCCGACGCGGAGATGGCGGCACGCATCGAGCGCCATCGTCGCGACCGCGGGCCGGAGTTCGCCACGGTCGAGGCTCCCATCGATCTCGTCGAGGCGCTCGAAACCGCATCCGGTCCCGATCGCGTCGTGATCGTCGACTGCCTGACGCTCTGGCTCGGCAACCTCATGCATTACGAGCGCGACGTTGACGCTCACAGCGCCGCCCTCGTCGCGTTCCTCAAGACTGCGCCCGGTCCGGTGATCCTCGTGTCGAACGAGGTGGGTACGGGACTCGTGCCGACGGCGTACCTCGGCCGCGCGTTCAGGGATGCCCAGGGAGAGCTGAACCAGGCTGTCGCCGCAGTCTGCGAGTGCGTGGAATTCATGGTTGCGGGGTTTCCCATGGTGGTGAAGCCGCGGTAATCCCCGCCCGTTGCACTTGCCGTCAGAGCGGCCCGAGGATGTCCACGCGCTCGCCGTCAACACGGCCGCGCACGCCGTAAATCTGCTCCAGACGGGCTGCATCCAGTGTCTCCGACGGCGGCCCGTCGGCGACGATGCTCCCGGCCTTCATCCAGAGCAGGCGGTCGGCATAGCGCCGTGCGAGCGCGACGTCGTGCAATACGACGAGCGCGCCGCCGCCCCGATCGACGAAGTCGCGGATCAGGTCCATGACGCGGAACTGGTGATAGGGATCGAGCTCTGCAACGGGTTCGTCGGCGATCAGGAGCGGCGCTTCGGCCGCGAATGCACGGGCGCAGTGGACCCGTGCCAGTTCCCCGCCTGACAGCGTCGAGGTCGGGCGTCCGGCCAACGCATCGAGATCGCACGCGGCAATGGCGCGTTCCACGGCGTGCCGGTCGGCGCCGCGCAGCCGCCCGAGCGCGGCGCCGTGGGAGAAACGCCCGAGCGCGACGACGTCCCGGACCGGGCTCGGCCACGCCAGCGGGCGGTTCTGGGGCAGGTAGGACAGCTGCCGCGCCCGCCGCCGGGGCGTCATCGCGGCAATATCCTCGCCGTCGATGCTCGCCCGGCCCGACACGCGCGGCGCGAGCCCGATGACCCCGCGCAGCAGGCTCGTCTTGCCGGCCCCGTTCGGACCGAGCAGGGCGGCGAGTTCACCGGGCTGCAGCCGAAACGACGCGCCGGCAACGAGCGTGACCCGGCCCGCGGAAACCGAGAGGTCCGTGACCTGCAATCCGCGGAAGCGATCGGGCTGTTCCATGGACGGAGACATCGGTTCGGACCTTCAGTCGTGCACGGTGCGCCGTTGCATGGCGATCCAGATGAACGCGGGCGCCCCGACCAGAGCCGCAACGACCCCGAGCTTGAGTTCGCTGACCGTCGGCACGAGCCGAACGCCGATGTCCGCGAGTACGAGGATCAGCCCGGCGAGCAGGGCCGACGGCAGCAGCGAACGCGCCGGGTCATGATCGACCATGGGGCGCACGATGTGGGGCGCGACGATGCCGACGAAGCCGATGACGCCGGCAAGCGAGACGGCGGCGCCGGTGGCGAGGCCCGTGCCGAGCACGACCGCGATGCGTTGCCGGCGCAGGTTCAGGCCGACGCCGCTCGCGGCTTCCTCGCCAAGCGTCAGGGCCGACAGACCGCGCCGGGAGGCGAACAGCACGCCGAAACCCGCGATGAGGAAGGGCGCGGCGAACGCGAGGTCCGGAAAGCTCCGGTTTTCAACCGAACCGAGCATCCAGTTGATCATGTCCGCGAGCGAAAACGGGTTCGGCGCCAGGTTCATCATGAGGTTCATCGCGGCGCCGGCGAAACTGGCGAGTCCCACGCCGATCAGGATGAGCGTCACCGCCGAAGCCGTGCGCAGCGCCGCGAGCGCGATCAACGCGGTCCCGGCGAATGCACCGGCGATGGCTGCGGCCGGCATGATCCATGCGCTCACCGCGGCGAAGCCCCAGTACAGCGCTCCGGTCGCGCCGAGCGACGCGACGGCGGAAATGCCGAGCACGCCCGGTTCAGCAAGAGGATTGCGCAGCAGTCCCTGCAGGGCCGCGCCGCTCGCGCCGAGTGCCGCTCCGACGGCGAAGGCGGCCAGGGCTCTCGGCAGCCGGATCTGCAGGACCACCAGTCGATCGGAAGCATCGCCGAAGCCCAGCAGCGCGGCCAGAACGCGCTCCGCCTCCATCGGTGTCGAGCCGAGCAGGCAGGCGGCGAACAGCGCCACCGCGCAGGCTGCCGTCAGCGCCGCGAAGCCGCCGCGCATGGCTCAGCGCGCGGCGCCCCTCGCCAGCGCCTCCACCGCATCCACGAGGAACCAGGCGCCGCAGGCCGTCCAGGCGCCCTCGATCGGGATGAGCGGTATGTCGGACTGCAGGCGAGTTCGCGCGACGGGATGGCGCATCGGACTCCACGCTTCCGGGTGGTCGGTCAGACTGTCGAAGAAGGCGGGTACGATCAGGTCGGGTTGTTCGTACACGAGGCGCTCGAGAGGAATTGGCCGCCATCCCGGTTCGGTCTGAAAGTTGTCGAGTCCCGCGGCCTGGAACATCTCGTCGACCAGCGACCCGGGACCGGAAGTTACGCCGGACGGCGTCATGTAGAGCGCTTCGGTGCCGGGCGCGGCAGCGGCTAACGCCGCGAGCCGCGTTCGCATGTCCGCGACGACGGCCGCTCCGCGCTCGGCCGCTCCGAGCGCGCGGGCCGTTTCCCCGACCGCGCGCATCACTCCCTCGATGTCCTCGGCCCAGCCTATCGTGTGCACGGCGATGCCGGCGCGTTCGAACATCGTCGGAGCGTTGGGTCCGCCGCCGTACGAGCGCACCACGAGGTCGGGCTTGAGGATCATGACATCCTCGGCGACCGGCCGGACCGCGCGCAGTCCCGCGGCATGCTCGCGCATGTAGGAGAAGTCCGCGTCCGCATCCGGCGAGACCGCGAGGATGCGATCCCTGTCCACGAATCTGAGCACGTACTGGTCGGCGCAGTAGTCGAGACTGACGACGCGCTCGGGTAGGCGGTCGGGGAGGCGCAACCGGGCAGGGCGATCGGGCGCATCCATGCCGCAGCCATACAGTGCCGTGGCCAGCAGGATGGCGAGCCATGGCCGCCGGTGAGCGGCCCGCTCCGGGGCCTGGCGCGAGTCAGGCATCAGTACCGCCATCGCGCGCCCACGGACCCCGATCGGCCCGGCGTACCGTAGCCCAGGACCTGCTGGTAGTGGGTATCGAGTACGTTCTCGAGCCGGGCGTACAGTTCGAAGCGTTCGGACAGTGCGTAGCGGGCGTTGACATCAAGCCGTGTCCAGTCGTCGACGTCGATGCCGGCACGGTCCGTTTCCCGGCCGTTGTAGCGCACCAGCACGGAGCCCGAGAAGGGGCCGGGCGGATCGAAGCTCAGCGCGAGGTCGCCGGAGTGCCTCGGCAGGTACCGAAGCCGCGTGCCGTCGCCCTGCGTCGCCCTGATCCAGGCGTAGTCCGCGTACAATTCGAGCGTGGGCGTGATGGCCCACCGGGCGCTGACTTCGACGCCCTCGGAGTCGACTTCAGCGACGTTCTCGTAGCCGCCGACTCCGAACGAGAACACGATCAGGTCCTCGGTGTCCTGCTGGAAGAGCGTGATGCCTGCCTGGCCGCGTCCATCGGCCGATCGCCAGTCGAGACCGACATCGATGCCTTGGGACCTTTCCGGCCGCAGTGCTTCGTTCGCCGCGCCCGCGCCGCAGCAGAAGAAGGTGGACTGGAAGATCGTCGGCGCCTTGAAGCCCTCGCCCCAGCTTCCACGCAGCGTCAGGCCGGAGCTCAGCCGCCAGGCGGCGGCAAAGCGGGCGGTGGTTTCCGAGCCGAAGCGATCGTGGTCGTCGGAGCGCAGGCCGGCAGTGAGGTTGAGCGTGTCGAGCGGGCGGAATTCGTACAGCGCGAACAGCCCGCTGAGCGAACTGCGGTCGAGATTGGCCGTCGATTCCTCACGTTCCACACCGGCGGCCAGCGTGTTGCGCGCGTCGATGGCGAGCGTACCCTGATATCGGAACAGCGTGCGTTCTCCTTGCGCATCGAAGCTCGGGGAGCCGTTCGTGGCGTTGTTCCGGTCGATTTCCGCGCGGCCGAGCATGAGGAAGTTCTCGAACCGGCCATCGAGCAGCGGCGCCGTCAGTGACAGGTTCGCCGACAGTTCCTGCGTCTCGCTGACCTCGTCGCCGTCGCCGATGCTGCCCTGAGCGCCGAAGGAGTAGCTGTCGAATTCGGTCCTCGCGTCGTTGCGCAGCACGCTGGCATCGATACGCGCGCCGCCGGGCAGGTTGAACCCGCCCTGGGCGGCCAGCGACAGGGAATCGAATCCGTCGTCTTCCGTATTGCCGTTGCGCTCGTCGGCCTTGGAGATCCCGTCGGACGAAAGCCGCGTCGCCGCGATCCGGAAGTCCCCCCGCTCGCTCGCATGGCTGACCGAGGCGCCGCCGCGAAACGAGCCGAACGAACCCGCCTGGCCGAACAGGCTGCCGCTCAGTCCGTCCGTGGGCCGCTTCGTGACGATGGAGACGACACCGCCGATGGCATCCGTACCCCAGAGCGTCGACTGCGGTCCGCTAAGTATCTCGATCCGCTCGATGTTCTCCGTGTCGAGTCGCGAGAAATCGAAGCCGCCGCCGGGCGATGTCGTGTCATTGACCGACACGCCGTCGATCAGCACGAGCGTCTGATCGCTGGAGGCGCCGCGAATGCTCACGGTGGCGATGCCGCCGAAGGCGCCGTTCTGGTTGATGGTCACTCCAGGCGCGTTGGCGATGGCATCGAGCGCCTGATCGAAACCGAGCGTTTCGATTCTCGCGGCGTCGATGATCCGGATCGTCGACCCCGCCTCGGCGGCGGTCTGTTCGAGCCGCGTGCCGGTCACGACGATGGTGTCGATTTGCGAGTCTTCGCCGTTATCCGGCGATTGAGCCTGAGCGAGCGTGAAAAAGGCAGCCGGAACGGCCAGCCCGAAAGTCGACAGAGAGCGCAGCATCGGTCCCCTCCCGCGCCCTGGAGGGCGCGCCGAACGACAACTCCGGCCCCGGCGACGACAGGCGCCGCGGGGCGCGGCCCTTGTTGCATGTCGTTACCCGGGAGAAGGGACACCGGGTTGCGGCCCGATGCTCGCTCCCGTTCGCCGGCACTATTCCCGACCCGCGAACGAACGACGCGATGGCAGGTCTCCTGGCTCGCCGATCATCGCTTTTTGGCCGCCTTCCCGGAGAAGTCTCCAGTGGCCTGTGGGCCGCAAGCTCCCGGCTTACAGTTGCGGGTACAGCCTCGGAATTACACCGAGTTCCCTCATGGCCGCCTTCGTGGCGACACCATCTGTGTGTATTGTCGGGAGATGGGAGAGCGGGTGTCAACTGTCGCCGGCTGACTCTCGACGGTCTATGTGGCGATCAGTCGTTGCCCTCGTGTACAAGCGTATTGCACCCGAGACGACGCCGTGGTTTCGTGGCTATCGTTCTCGTGCCTGCGGTCCATTCGCTCTCCGCAGGTCGCGGATTCAGAAATCGATGCCCCGCACGGCCTTGATGCCTGCGTCGAACGGATGCTTGACGGCGCGCATCTCGCTGACGAGGTCGGCGTATTCGCAGACATTCTCCCCGGCGTTGCGGCCCGTGAGGATCACGCTCGTGCGTTCGGAGCGCGCGTTGAGACCGTCGATGACGGCGTCTTCGGCCAGGTAGCCATACTGCAGGGCGATGTTGATCTCGTCGAGGACGACGAGATCGTAATCGCCGCTCGCGAGGAGTTCCCGGGCCTTGTCGAACGCTGTCTGGGCGACGGCCGTGTCGCGTTCGAGGTCCTGAGTGTCCCATGTGAAGCCTTCGCCCATGGTGTGCCAGACGATCTGGTCCTCGAATTGCGCGAAGAACTGCCGCTCGCCGGTTTTCCATTGGCCCTTGATGAACTGCACGACGCCGACCGTCCGTCCCCAACCGAGTGCGCGCACGATCACGCCGAAGGCGGAGCTCGACTTGCCCTTGCCGTCCCCCGTGTAGACGAGCACGAGCCCGCGCTCGGGTTTGGATGCGGCTGCTACCCGTTTGCGATGGGCGGCCTGCTCGACTTTCATCTTCTTCTCGTGAGTTCGGGCTTCAGTCATCGTTTGGCCTCTCAGTCGGCTGTTCCTTCGCATCCGGCAGCTCAATGATGCCACCGAAACCGATCGAAGCCTCGAAGTTGTGCGGGAGCTCGCTCGACCGTGAACAGGCGACCTTGATCACACCCGCGTGAGTGACGACCGCGATGGTTTCCCGCCGCGCGGACCAGTCCGCGAGCGCTGCCTCGACCCGGCTCATGAACATCGCGACACTCTCGCCGCCGTGCGGTCGCGCGTGCAGAAAGTCGTCGTCCCACGCATCGAGTTCAGACATCGGGATCGAGGACCACGGCCGTCCCTCCCAGGCGCCGAAGTCCATTTCCATGAGCCGCTCGTCGAATTCAAGCGGGAGCTTCCGGGCGTCGGCGATGCAGCGCGCGAGCGCCCGGCAGCGCTGCAACGGGCTCGACGCCACTCTCTGGATGTTCGGGAGCGCAGCGACGACCGCGGCAGCGTCGTTCGCAAAGGTGCCGGCGAGTTCCAGGTCGGTCTGCCCGTAGCACAGGCCCGCGGCGACATTCGGCCGGGTATGGCGGACGAGGATCAGGCCCATGCGGCAAGCCCCAGATACAGGCCGATTTCGCTGGCCTGCTGCACGGCGCCGAGCGTGTCGCCCGTATAGCCCTTGAGGCGCGGTTCGAAGTAGAGCCTCATCAGTACGTGCCCGCCGCCGAGGCCGGCCAGTGCGAGCATCGCCGCGAAGGGTGACAGGAAAACGGCGAGGCTCGTCACCAGCAACGCGGCCGTGACGAGCATCACCAACCATCCGAAGCCTGCCAGCCGATCGGCAACGGGCGTGGCCGCGCCGGCATCGCGGACATAGCCGCTCGTTTGCATCACGATCACGCCGGACCAGCGCGACAGGCCGTGGCCCGCCACCAGAGCGACGCCGATCGTGGCGGGTGACAGCGCGGTCAGTACAGCGAACTTGAGCGCGAGCGCTGCGATCAGCGCGACGGTGCCGTACGTGCCGAGTCGGCTGTCGCGCATGATTTCGAGCGCGCGCTGCGGGTCGCCGGCGCCTGCTCCAATGCCGTCAAAGGTGTCCGCGAGCCCGTCTTCGTGAAACGCGCCGGTGATTGCGGGGCCGGCCGCGATCGCGAGTACGATGGCGACCGGGCCTGGAAAGACGAGCAGCGCCAGCCAGTACACGCCGGCGCAGACGACGCCGATCAGGGCGCCGACCAGCGCGTAGTAGCGCACCCCGGCGGCCAGCCTTTCCGGACCGCCGGCGGCGTCTCCCGGAATCGGTACCCTGGTCAGAAACCGGACCGCAACCGCGAAGGCGTTCCACTCACTGCCGAGTGTTCTGTTCACCCTCGAGTGCTGACGCCCGCGGAGTCGAAGCTCGCCATGTCGCGCAGCATCGCCGCAGCGGCCCGCACGAGCGGCCAGGCCAGCAGCGCACCGGTGCCTTCGCCGAGACGCATGTTCAGATCCAGCAACGGTTCGGCGCCGAGCGCCTCGAGCACGACGTCGTGGCCGGGTTCGGCCGAGCGATGGGCGAACACGAGGTGGCGCTTCACGTCCGCGGACATGCGCACTGCGGCCAGAGCGGACACCGCTGCGATGAATCCGTCGACCAGCACGAGCTTGCCCGTTTCGACCGCGCCGAGCACGGCGCCGGTCAGCATCACGGACTCGAAACCGCCGTACTCGCAGAGGGCCGTCATCGGTTCGAGTTCCGCCGGTGTTCGCGCTGCGGCCGCGGCAAGCACGCGCCGTTTCTGCGCAAGGCCGGCAGCGTCGAGGCCGGTGCCGGGACCGGCGAGGCTGTCCGTTTGCAAACCGAGCAGTTTCGCCGCGACGAGGCTCGCGGAAGAGGTATTGCCGATGCCCATTTCGCCGAAGCAGGCGACTTCGTGGCTGCCGCCGCCGCCGATGAGCCGGCCCGCGTCGAGCGCGGCCGCGCACTGCGACGCCGTCATCGCCGGCTGCTCGACCGAGTTGCGCGTGCCTGCGTCGATGCGTCGGGAAAGCAGCCCGTCGTGCTCGACTGCCGGCCCCGCGACGCCCGAATCGACCAGCGAGAATTCGACACCCAGCGCCTGGGCGATCACGTTGGCCGCGGCGCCGCCGGCAAGGAAGTTCAGCAGCATCTGACGCGTGACTTCCTGAGGATAGGCGGAGACGCCCTCCGCAACGATGCCGTGGTCCGCAGCGAAGACGGTCAGCCGGCAGCGTTCAGCGACAGGTTCGAGCGTCTGCTGGACTTCGGCGATCTGCGCAGCCAGGGCTTCCAGTCTGCCGAGCGCACCGACGGGCTTGGTCTTGCCGTCAATCGCTTCCCGTACGGCGCGAGCAAACGCGGTCGCGGCGTCCACCCTGTCTGCCGCGGCCACGGTCGCTTGGGGCAGCCCGTCGGCTAGCCCGTCTGCGCGGCGATGTAGTCGAGCGCGAACGCTCTGGTGGGACTTTCCGGGTTCAGGCCAAGCGCGGTGGCTTCTTCGAGAGCGGTGTCGATGTCCCACTCGTCCACGATCACCCGCTTGATGAACCACATCGTGGCCGCGCGACCACCGCCGGCGCAATGAATGAACGCGGGCGCCGTGTCGGGTTCGGTGATCGTCTCGAGGAAGCGATCGGCCACGGTGGGGTCGAGTTGCGGACCGCCGAACGGCAGGTGGACGAACTTGATGCCGGCCTCGTCGGCCGCTGCCGCCTCGGCGTCGATGTTCGCGCCCTCTTCGCTTGCGCGCCGCAGGTTGATGATGCTGCGAAAGCCCATGTCGCGAATCTTCGTTACCGAGTCGGGCGTGATGGCCCCTGCGCAGGCTACGGTGGTTTCGATCCGGGCAAAGTTGACGATGCCCTCGACATCCTCGCGCACGACCTGGCTCTGGGCGTATGTCGTGGCGGCATAAGCGCCGCACAGCGCGGCAACGGCAAGCAATCGCTTCATGGTTCGGTACCTCGGCATGTACTGAGTATCGCTGTGTGAACGTGGGCTTGTGGGCGCCCCCGCGTCCGGACCGTGGAATATACCATCCCGCCGCCAAGCTTGGTGGGCGCCGCGCGCATTCAGGCTTCGGCCGCGAGTTCCCGGTACAGTTCAAGGGTCTTTCGAGCCGTCATCTCGACGTTGAAGTCGCTGGCGATCCGTTCGCGCGCGTTCTCGCCAAGCTCGCGGCACCAGTCGCGGTCGCGGTAGAGCCGCATGAGCGCGTCGGTGAGGGCGCCGGCGTCGCCGGCCGGGACGACCAGGCCCGAACGCTCGTGTTCGACGAGTTCGGGGCTGCCGCCGGCATCGCTGACGACCGGCGTCGTCGCGTAACTCATGGACTCGATGATCGACCTCGGCAGGCCTTCGCGGCGCAGGCTCGGCAGCACGCTCACGTCGCTCGCGGCCATGAGTCTCGGGGCATCGTCGCGGAATCCGAGTACGTGGAAACGTTCGGGATGCGGGCTCTTCGCGATGCGCTCGAGCAGCTTCGGAGCGTCCATGCCGCGGCCGATCAGCAGGAAGCGAACGTCGAGATCGGCCGGCAACGAAGCGCAGGCATCGATAAACAGCGGAAGGCCCTTTCGTGGCCGAACGTTCGCAACGCAGTTGACGACGAAGGACGAAGCCGGAATGCCGAATTCGCCGAGATCGGCAGGCGGGTCGCGGTACCACTCGAGATCGTGTCCCTTGTGGATCGTCACGAGCTTCTTCCGCGGGATTCGCAGGCCCGCCAGGCGCAGCCGCAGGAACTCCTGCCTGACGGCTTCGGCGACGCAGACGATCCGGTCCACCCTGGGATTGAGAAAACTGAACCAGTCCGGGGGGTAGAGGAAGCTCACGTTGCCGACGATGCCGCGGTACAGGACGACTTTGACGCTCCGTCCCCGTGCCGCGGCCAGTCCGTTGAAAATGGTGCGTTTGCGCATCAGGTGCAGGATCTGCGGACGGTAGTCGTCCAGATGCTCGGCGATGATCCGCGTGCCCGCCCGGTCGCGCTTTCCGGCAAGCTCGAGCGGTTCGAAGGGAATCCCGGCATCGGTCAGCCAACCGACGTAGCGCGAATCCGGCCGGCACAGCACCTTGAGCCCGACGCCGGCTTCGTGCAGCCTGAGCAGATTGCCCGTCTCCGGATGATCACCGCGCTCGGTGACGTAGAGAACCCGCAGGTCGGCCATGGTTACGCTTCGTGAAAGTTGGGTCGCCCTGCAAGAGGCGCTATGCTGGACTCGTGGCGCTGCGGCCACGGTACCAGCAGGTACGGCGCGATGCCAGCACGGGTTGCGCAATGCCCGCGCGGCGCCGGGCGCCAAGCGACGGCTGCGGCGCCTCGCGCGGTTGCGCAGAGTATGGAGACCGACTTCGATGGACCAGTTTGCGGACATTGAGCGCACCCTGATCGCGAAGCGCGACGAGGTCACGGTTCGTCTCGCTCGTATCAAGAAGAACCTCACGGCCGGACGCAGCGCCGACTCCCAGGAGCAGGCTCAGGAACTGGAGAATGCCGAAGTCGTCGACGCGCTCGGCAACGAAGCGCGGATCGAGCTCAGCAAGATCGCCAAGGCGCTCGATCAGATCAAGAACGGCGCCTATGGGACTTGCGCCGATTGCGGCGAGGAGATCCCGATGGCGCGACTCGAGGCCTACCCCTTCGCCGACCGCTGCATCCGCTGCGCAACCGCCGAGGAGGCGCGCCGCAGGCGATAACCCACACCCCACCACTCGCGTCACAACCACCGGTCCCAATCCGCGACGAGCCAAGGGGAGGTGTACGACGGGCCGCTTGAAACCCTCGCGCGCAGGGATGCGCGCGCGGAGCCTACATGGATGTATTCACGGCGTGTTTCAAGCGGCCCGTCGTACGCCTCCCCGCAACATCGCGACGCCGCGCACGCCGAGCCTGCCTGAACGCACGTACCGATGTCTCAAGCAACCGGTAGTCCGCCTCCCGGCACAGCCGGAAGTTACGCAGCGCTTGCCGTCGGCGTGGTTTCGTCGCTCGCGTCGGACCGCTCGACCCAGCACGCGAGCCGCGCATCGCGCACGCTCTCGAATTGCTTGACCGCGGCGTCCTTGATCGGGCCGAAGCCGCGGATGGACTGCGGCAGTGTCGCGAGTTCGGTCGCGAGATCGAGCCGGCGCTCATCGAGTTCGGCTTCGAACCTGTCGAGCAACGCTTCGTAGTCCGCGATGAGACGGCGTTCGAGACGCCGCTCGCTGCTGTAGCCGAAGACGTCGAATTTCGTGCCGCGCAATCCCTTGAGCCTTGCCAGCACCCGGAACAGCGGCAGCACCCAGCCTCCCAGACGGTACTTCCGCGGCCTGCCGGTGTCCGCGTCGCGGCCGGCGATGAGCGGCGGCGACATGTGAAAGCCGAGCCGGAACGAATCGCCGAACTCCTTGCGCAGACCGGCGATGAAGTCCGTCTGCGTGTACAGCCTCGCGACCTCGTACTCGTCCTTGTAGGCAAGCAGCTTGAAGTAGCTTCGGGCAACCGCGTCGGCGAGCGCCGTGCTGCCCGGACGAAGTTTCTGTTCGAGCTCGACGATGCGTTGCACGCGGCTCGTGTAGCGCTCGGCATACGCGCGGTCCTGGTAGCCCTCGAGGAACTCCCTGCGGCGGTCGATCACTTCGGCCAGCGTGTGCGCATGGTCCGCGCGGCCGTCGATGCCGCCGGCCATTCGCTCGACTTCGTCGGGGCTCTCCGCGGTGAACCGCCCCCAGTCGAATGCCCGCTTGTTCTCCTCGACGTTGACTCCGTACAGTTCGAGCGCGCGGTACAGGGAGTCGCTCGAGAGCGGCAACAGGCCGCTCTGGAACGCGAAGCCGAGCATGAAGACGTTTGCCGCGATGCTGTCGCCCAGCAGTGCCGAAGCGAGCCGTGTTGCGTCGAGCGTCGAGAGCCTTTCGGACTGGCTGTGGCTGCGCAGTTCCGCGAGCAGGCGTTGGCCGGGAAACGCGAAATCGCGCTCGCGTATGAAACGGGGCGGCATTTCCTCGTGCGTGTTGACGATGACGGCGGAGCGTTCGGGCGAGAGCATCGACAGCGACTCGTGTTCCGCGGCGACGACGAGGTCCGAGCCGAGCAGCAGATCCACCTGGCCGGCCGGAATGCGCATCCCGTGAACGCGTTCGCGATCGGCGGCGATCCGCAGGTGCGAGAGCACCGCGCCGAACTTCTGCGCGAGCCCCGTCTGATCGAGCTGGAGCACGACCTTGCCTTCGAGATGGGCCGCGAGCCCGATCAGGCCGCTGGCCGTCACGACGCCCGTGCCGCCGATGCCGGCGATCAGGATGTTGTATGCCGTGCCGAGTTCCGCTGTCGTCGGCTCCGGAAGGCTCGGCACGGTTTCCGATGCGAGCGGTCTTGCGGGGGCATGGGTGGCGCCCTCGACCGTGACGAAGCTCGGGCAGAAGCCTTCCAGGCAACTGAAGTCGTAGTTGCACGAGGATTGATTGATCGTCCGCTTGCGGCCGAACTCGGTCTCGACCGCGGTGACGGACAGGCAATTCGAGATCGTGTTGCAGTCGCCGCAGCCTTCGCAGACCAGTTCGTTGATCACGACGCGCCGGTTCGGCGCCTCCACGACATTCTTCTTGCGCATGCGGCGCAGTTCCGCCGCGCAGGTCTGGTCGTAGATCAGCGCCGACACGCCCTTGCGTTCGCGCAGCGCCCGCTGGAGGCCGTCGAGCTTGCGGCGGTGATGCACGTCGACGCCGTCGGGCAGGCCCGATTGGCGGTCGTGGCTGTCGGGCTCGTTGCTGACGACGACGATAGGGTCGACGCCTTCGGCGGCCAACTGATGAGCGACCCGCGCGACCGTGAGATTGCCCTCGACGGGCTGCCCGCCGGTCATCGCGACCGCATCGTTGAAGAGAATCTTGTAGGTGATGTTGACATTGGCCGCGACGGCGGCGCGGATGGCGAGGATGCCCGAGTGCGCGTAGGTGCCGTCGCCGAGATTCTGGAAGACGTGCTCGGTCTCAGTGAACGGCGCCTGCCCGATCCAGGTCGCGCCTTCGCCACCCATCTGCGTGTACGTCACGTTGTCGCGATCCATCCACGCGGCCATGAAATGGCAGCCGATCCCGCCGACGGCAAGGCTGCCTTCCGGGATGAGCGTTGACGTGTTGTGCGGGCAGCCGGAGCAGAAGTGCGGCATCCGCTTGACGTCGTCGCCGTCGATGAGTGCGAGGTTGCGCTCCTGTTCCTCGAGAAAGCGCACGCGCGCGTCGACGTCGGTACTCGAATGGAACCGCTGCATGCGCCGCGCGAGCACTCGAGCGATCCGCGCTGGCGTGAGTTCGCCCGTCGAAGGCAGGATCCATTCGCCGTGCTCGTCCTGTTTGCCGATGATCAGCGGGCGCAGTTTCGCCTGCCAGTTGTATAGCTGCGCCTTGATCTGGTTTTCGATGACGCCGCGTTTCTCCTCGACGACGATGATCTCGTCGAGGCCTTCGGCGAATTCCCGGATACCCTGCGGTTCGAGCGGCCAGCTCATGCCCACCTTGAAGAGCTTGATGCCGATTTCGCCGGCCAGGCGGCGGCTGATGCCGAGATCCTCGAGCGCCTGCAGCGCATCGAGGTGCGCCTTGCCGGTCGTCACGATGCCGAGCCGCGGCCGGCTCGAATCGATCGCGACGTGGTTGAGGCCGTTGGCTCGCACGAAGGCCAGGGCGGCCCTGAGCTTGTGGCGCTGCAGGCGGTACTCCTGATCGTTCGGCGGGTCGGGCCAGCGAATGTTGAGTCCGCCCGCCGGCATCTGGAAATCGGGCGTGACGATCCTGAGCGCGTCCGGATCGCTCGACACCGTCTGCGTTGCGTCGGCCGTCTCCTGAGTCACCTTGAGTCCGACCCAGCAACCGCTGAAGCGCGACAGCGCGAAGCCGTACAGCCCGTAGTCGAGCAGTTCCTGCACGTCGGCCGGGTTGAGCACGGGCATCATCGCATCGATGAAGGCGTATTCGCTCTGGTGCGGCAGCGATGACGACTTGCATGTGTGGTCGTCGCCGGCAGCCACGAGCACTCCGCCGTGCCGCGAAGTGCCGGCCGAATTGCCGTGCTTGAACGCGTCGCCGGAGCGGTCGACGCCCGGACCCTTGCCGTACCAGAGGGAGAACACGCCGTCGTAGCGGGCGCCGGGAAACAGGTTCGCCTGCTGGGCGCCCCAGATGGAGGTTGCGGCGAGATCCTCGTTGAGCCCTGGCTCGAACCTGATGTGCGCGGAATCCAGATACGGACGGGCGCGCCACAGCTCCCGGTCGAGCCCGCCGAGCGGCGAGCCGCGATAGCCCGAGACGAAGCCCGCGGTATTGAGGTTTTCGCGTTCGTCGCGCTGGCGCTGCGTCAGCAGCACCCTGACCAACGCCTGCAGCCCCGTCAGAAATAGTGTGCCCGAGCGAAGCCTATAGCACTCGTCCAGGCGATCGATCTGGCGTAACTGCATCAGGAACCATACTTTGAACGCCGGTCTCGGGACACGGCGTGGCGCTATTATGGGCGATTTACGCTTGCGGCGGCAGGCCGGCGCCTGTCGCCGCCGGCATCCGCGGCCTGAAACCGGCGCTCATCCGTCGCTCCGAGCGGCATCCCGATCTGCGGACAGGGCGCGGACCAGCACGTCCGGATCGACGTTGCCGCCCGAAACCACGACGCCGATACACGAGTGCTCCGAGTGCGAGCGCCGCAGCGCCGCCGCCAGCGCCACCGCGCCTGACGGTTCGACGACGAGCTTCAGGTGGCGGGCGGCAAGAGCGATCGCGGCGAGCACCTCCTCGTCGCTTACGGTGAGCGCCCCGGCCAGCAGTTCCTTGTTGATCGCGAAGCTGATCGCACCGGGCGTGGCAACCATCAGGCCGTCGCAGAGCGTGGCGGGCATCGCGTCGAGCTGCCGGCGGCTGCCGGCGGCGAGCGAACGCGCGGTGTCGTCATAGCCTTCAGGTTCCACCGCATGAATCGCGCAGTTCGCGAAAATCGTCTTGAGCGCCAGCGCGCAGCCGGCGATCAGGCCGCCGCCGCCGCACGGTATGAGTGCCGCGGACAGCTCAAGCTTGCGCGCCTGCGCCTCGGCGGCAAGCTCGAAACCCAGCGTCCCCTGGCCGGCGACGACATCGGGATGGTCGAATGGCGGGACGAGCGCGGCGCCGCGTTCGCCCGCGATGGCGGCGGCGATCTGCTCGCGGTCGTCCGAATAGCGATCGAAAAGCACGATCTCGGCTCCGAGTCGGCGCACGCTCCGGCGCTTGATCTCGGGTGCATCGCGCGGCATGACGATCGTCGCGGGCACGGCCAGCCAGTGGGCCGCAAGCGCGACGGCGAGGCCGTGATTGCCCGATGAATACGCGACCACGCCCGCGTTGCGCTGACTCTGGCCAAGCAGCAGCAGGCGGTTCAGGGCGCCGCGAATCTTGAAGCTGCCGCTGTGCTGCAGGCATTCGGCCTTGACGAGCACCCGCGTCCCGGCCCGTTCGTTGAGCGCGGCCGACTCCAGCGTCGGCGTCGGCGCCAGCCAGTGCTTCAGGCGCGCCCGCGCCTCCATGACATCGCCGACGGTTGGCACGATGCTGCTCATAAGCGATGACCAATACCAGCACGGGGGCAGGCGGGCAAGCACGGGACACGACGCCGCGGCAGCCTTCGTACGCCGTTGACGGCGAAAGCGTGCGGCGGCATGGGACCGCCGACGGCTTGGTGATAAGGTACTCGCCCCCTTTGCACGGGCCACCGGAGCCAGGCGTTGCGCGCTCGAACACCGCTGCTGTCGCTCGACAACGTCGACGTGAAGATCGGCGGTACGACGGTGCTGAGCGGGCTCGACTGGGAACTCGTCGAAGGCAGGCACTGGGGCATCGTCGGACCCAACGGCAGCGGCAAGTCGAGTCTGCTCGGCCTCGTTGCGGGGACGCTGTGGCCCGCGCCCGGCGCAGGGACGCGGCGCTACACGTTCGACGGACATACGCATCGGGACGCCGTCGAGGCCAGGCGCCGGACCGCTTTCGTCGGCCCCGAGCTTCAGGACCGCTACGAAAAATGGGGCTGGAACTTCTCGGCACTCGATGTCGTCCTGTCCGGGATCTTCAGGCAGGACGTGCCGCGCAAGCAGGCGATGCCGGGTGAGCGGATCCGCGCCCGGGCCGTGATGCGCGAGTTCGGACTCGGAGCGCTTGCCGGACGGCCGTTTCTGGAGCTGTCGCGCGGCGAGCAGCGGCGCGTACTGATCGCAAGAAGCATGGCGTTCCGGCCATCGATACTGCTGCTCGACGAGCCCGCGGGCGGCCTCGACCGGCGTTCCCGAGCCGTCCTCGACGAACTCATCGCCCGGGCTGCACAGCACACCACGGTTGTCGCGACCGCACATGCCGCGACCGATCTGCCTTCGGTTGCGAGCCGCGTGCTTCACCTCGACGATGGTTGCATCGTCAAACGCGTGACGAATCGGAGCGCCACTGTGACGGGTTCGGGGCCACCAGCCCGGACGCAGGCGGAACCGGGCGGTTCGAAGCGGTCCGACGGTGCGCGCGCCGATCGCGCCCGAAGCTGCGGACCGCTGATCGAGATCCTCGACGCGGACGTCTGGCTCGGACACCGACGCGTGCTGAACGACGTCCGCTGGCGGCTCGAACGTAGCGAGCACTGGCTCGTACGCGGAGCGAACGGCGCCGGCAAGAGCACTTTCCTCAAGCTCCTGTACGGCCAGTTGCGGCCGGCGCTCGGCGGCGCGGTCCGCTGGCCCGGGCTCGGCGACCCGCGCAACGTCTGGGACCTGCGGCGCCAGGTCGGTTTCATTTCGGCGGAGTTGCAGGCGGCGTACCGTTTCCCGTCGACCGTGCGCGACTGCATCGCCTCGGGCTTCGCATCGAGCGTGGGACTCATACGGCCTCTCACCGCTGACGAGGAAAAGACAACGGTCCGGTCGCTCGAGCGCTTCTCTCTCAGCGATTTCGCGGCGCGGCCGCTCTCGACCCTGTCGTACGGTCAGCTCAGAAGAACGCTGCTCGCGCGCATGCTGGTCAACGAGCCGCGTGTTCTGCTGCTCGACGAGCCGTTCGAAGGTCTCGACGAGCTCAGCCGCGAGATCGTGCGCACCGAGCTCGGCGCGTTCGTCGCCGCCGGCGCCCAGCTCGTTTGCGCGTCACACCATAGCGACATCCGGACGCGCTTCACGCATGAACTCGTCATCGAAGAAGGACGGGTCGTCAAGACGCGCAGTCTGCCCTGAGAGCCGCCTTGACGGGCAACGGGGAATCGACGTTAGTCAGCAAGCAGCACACCGGAGTATCGATCGATGGAATTGAGCGGAAAGACCGTACTGATCACGGGCGCCGGCCGGGGTCTCGGCGCGGCGATGGCCGTCGGTCTCGCGGAGAAGGGCGCCAACATCGCGCTCGTCGATGTCGACGCGGACAAACTCGAGGAAACGCGGTCGCGGTGCGCGCCGTCGGGTATCGAGGCGCGCAGCTATGCGGCAAATGTCGCGAGCGAAGACGAGGTCGCGGGAGTCTACGAACGTACCGTGCGGGATTTCGGCAGCCTCGACGTCTCGATCGCCAACGCGGGCATCCTGCGCGACGCGCTGCTCGTCAAGGCGCGTGACGGCGAGGTCGTCGACAAGCTCTCGCTCGGCGACTGGCAGGCCGTGATCGACGTGAACCTGACCGGCGTGTTCCTCTGTGGACGCGAAGCCGCCGCGCAGATGATCCGCCTCGGCAACCGCGGGTGCATCATCAACATTTCGAGCATCTCGCGGCATGGAAACTTCGGGCAAAGCAATTACTCCGCCGCCAAGGCCGGGGTCGCCGCGCTGACCGTCGTCTGGGCGAAGGAACTCGCGCGCCATGGAATCCGCGCCAACGCGATCGCACCGGGGTTCATCAAGACGGAAATCCTCGAGGCGATGAAGCCCGAAATCCTCGAGAAAATGGCTGCGTCGATCCCGGTCGGCCGGATCGGCCGGCCCGAGGAAATAGCCCACGCCGCCGCGTACATCATCGAGAACGACTACGTCAACGGCCGGGTCATCGAGATCGACGGCGGCCAGCGGCTCTGACCTGTAACCGGAGCACGATGAGCGTAGGGGCGCGTTCGCATACCACCTGTTCGAGCGTCGTCGGCGCGGAGCGGGCCATGGATGGCGCAGAGCGACGCGCCGCCGATTCGAGCCGCGCCAGGACGGCGCGGCGAGATTGAGCTCGAACAGGTGGTATGCGAATGCGCCCCGGCCACGAAAAAGTCGGCCGTGCACCAAAAAAAGGGCGCCACCGAAGTGGCGCCAGGAGGAGTGCGAGGGAGTAGGCCGGCGGCCGTCGGGGACGGCTCGCCGGCCGGAGCGCACAAACCAATCAGGCCAGGCCCATCAGGTGAGGCCCCATCAAGTGAGGTTATAACCCTGCTCGTCGTGCAGCACGAGGTCGAGGCCTTCTTCCTCTTCTTCCTCGCTGACGCGAAGTCCGATCACCGCGTCGACGATCTTGAGGAGGATGAAGCTGACGACACCGCAGTAGATGATCGTCGCCACGACGCCGACAATCTGCAGACCGACCTGACTAACGATCGTCGCGCCTTCGGCGAGACCGGCGCCGCCGAGGCCGGCGTCGACGAACACACCCGTCAGGATCGCGCCGACGATGCCGCCGATGCCGTGTACGCCAAAGGCGTCGAGAGAGTCATCGTAGCCGAGCGCATGCTTGACCTTGACGACCGCGAGATAGCACAGCAGCCCGGACGCAGCGCCGATGACGAGCGCGCCCATGGGACCGACGAAGCCGGAAGCCGGCGTGATCGCGACGAGGCCCGCGACCGCGCCCGACACCAGGCCGAGGGCACTCGGCTTGCCGTGGTTGAACCACTCGAGGAACATCCAGGTCAGCGCCGCCGCGGCGGTTGCGATCTGGGTGACGGCCATGGCCATGCCGGCCACGCCGTCGGCCGCGAGTTCGCTGCCGGCATTGAATCCGAACCAGCCCACCCAGAGCATGCCCGCGCCGACCATCGTGAGTACGAGGTTGCTCGGCTTCATCGCCGTGCGCGGATAGCCGCGGCGCTTGCCGAGGACGATTGCGGCGACGAGGCCCGCAACGCCGGCATTGATATGAACGACCGTGCCGCCGGCGAAGTCGAGTACGCCGAGACCGCCGAGCCAGCCGCCGCCCCAGACCCAGTGCGCGATGGGCGCGTAGACGATCGTGACCCAAAGCGTCATGAACCAGAGCATCGCCG
This sequence comes from Gammaproteobacteria bacterium, assembly GCA_022826245.1. GTDB lineage: Bacteria > Pseudomonadota > Gammaproteobacteria > Steroidobacterales > Rariloculaceae > Rariloculus. Next base: position 59,558 of record JAJDVG010000055.1, on the reverse strand, counting down.
AGAACTTCATGCGTTCGGCGAATGCGCCGACGATTAGCGCCGGCGTGATGACCGCGAACGTGAGCTGGAAGATCGAGAAGACGGTCTCCGGGATCGTGCCGCTGACGACATCGACTCCCACGCCCGACATGAATACCTTGCTGAGGTCGCCGATCACGCCGCCGATGTCGTTTCCGAACGCGAGGCTATAGACGTAGAGCGCCCAGAGCACGGTCATCAGGCAGGTGATGGCGAAACACTGCATCATGACCGAAAGCGCATTCTTCGCGCGCACCATGCCCGCGTAGAAAAGCGACAGACCCGGGATCGTCATGAACAGTACGAGCGCCGTGGCCGTGAGCATCCAGGCGGTGTCGCCCGAATTGAGTTCGTCCTGCGCCAGGGCGAGTCCCGGCGCAACGGTTGCGAGCAGCGACCCGGCGCCGAGCGCGAATCCTTTTTTGCTGATATTGAACTTCATCTTGATTGTCCTCCAGTCAGTCATAGCGCCTGGTCGCCGGTCTCGCCCGTGCGAATCCTGATCGCGTGGTCGAGACTCGAGACGAAAACCTTGCCGTCGCCGATCGAGCCGGTCGATGCCGCGCTGACGATGGCTTCGATGGCCTGGTCGACGAGCGCATCGGGCACCGCCGCCTCGATTTTCGTCTTCGGTACGAAGTCCACCGAGTATTCCGCGCCCCGGTAGAGTTCGGTGTGGCCTTTCTGCCTGCCGAAGCCCTTGACTTCCGTCACCGTCAGTCCCTGGACGCCCGTTTCGCCGAGCGCCTGGCGAACGTCCTCGAGCTTGAACGGCTTTACCACTGCCGTAATGAGTTTCATGGTTCTCTCCTTGTGTCGTTGGAACCGGTTCAGTCGGAACTGCCGATATCGATACCTCTCGTCAGGCCCAGAACGAGCTGCCACTCACCGCCGTCGGAACTGGGGCCCAGATCGTCGCTCTGGATCAGGGCGAGCGAGACATCGATGCCGCTGACGTTCACGCCGTAGCCGATTTCGAAGTAGTCGCCGTCGAAGTCCTCGCCGAAGCTGCCGAAGGTGAAGTACGGACCCACCGAGGGTGAGAGCGTGATCGACGTGAAACTGTAATCTGCCGGTGAGCCGAAGCCGTCCCACTCCCCGGAAGCGAAATCAAGTGCGAAGATCCCGTAGGAGAAGCCGAGATTGATCTCGGTATAGGTATCGTCCCAGTCATCGGTGTAGTAGTAGCCCGTGTAGCCGATGGACCAGCCGAAGTCGCCGGAGCCACCGCCGTAGCCGAAGTACAGGTCCGTCTCCAGGCCCTCGCCGACATCGGCGCCCCAGGTGCCGATGTAGAAGCCGGAATCATCCTCGTAATCGAAACCGGCGAACGCCGAGGTATCTTCCTGGTAGACGCCCCGGAAAACGTAATCGCTGACCCAGCCGACATTCGCGCTCATCTGGCCCATGGATACGGCAGGCACCGCCCAGATGGCCAGTAACGCAATGGCTGTAGATACTTTCTTCATGGCACGCTTCCTCCTGATGCAGCACGTGTCGGATCGAACGACTGCCTGAATGCAGTATTCGTGCCAAGTCAAGGTTCCTGTTTTTTTACAACGAGATAGGCGAATGGCAGGGTAGGGGGGCGATCTCGACCGCCCCCATGCAGTGCGTTCGGCGCACCAAAATCAGGCGTTGCGGTGAAACGTCAGGTGGCGCGACGGTAGCCGGTGGCGGAATCGCGCGTCATGGCCGATCAGTCGTTTTCGGCGCGGCGGGTTCACGCCGCAGGCCGCACGACTACTTCTGCGGGCATCTACGGCGGATCGTCGTCAAAGCCCGTGTCGTCGCAGGCTACAGCCGCGGTTCGACGATCGCTGCGAAGGCCTCGTAGTCCTTGCCTCCCACCAGCGTCTCGACCAGTTCGCCGTTGCGGTCGATCACGAAGACCGTGGGCAGGACGCTCGGCCAGTTGGGGGCGAAGCCGTCGAGCAGCGCATACCAGTCGTCGTCGCGGACGTGGTAGGTGAAGAACTCCGGGAAATACTCGTCGCGGAAAGACTGGACCAGCTCGCCGTCGTCGGCGTCGTCGAGCGAGATACCGATCACACTGAGGCCACGCTCGGCAAGGTCCCGCTCGAGCGCGACGAGATCGGGAATCTCCGTCAGGCACGGTGCGCACCACGTCGCCCAGAGATTGAGCAGCACGACGTTGCCGCGGGCCGACTCGAGCATCGTGGAGAAACCGTCGGAGTCGATGGTCCGAATCTCGGAGCGGTCTGCGCCCGGCGCGTCGACGGTGGCCGGCGAATCTCCGCAGGCGGCAAGAAGCCCTGCGATCAGCGACAGTGCGATGAAACGGCGGAGCAGATTTGGCATGGCTGGTCTCGCAATTCCGGGAGCGTGGGCTCGGGCTCTGCCGGAGACGTATTCGAATCGATAGCTTATCGGAAAGTCGGGCGCCGCGCGCGTGCCCGACTTACTCTTCCGGTCCTACGGTCAGGGCGATGCCGTCGTGCGCGTCGGTCACTTCGATCTGGCAACTCAGGCGGGATCGCTCCGGGTCGAACGATTCGAGATCCCGGAGCATCATCAGTTCCTCATAGCCGCGTTCGGACAGCCGGTCCCACCATGACGGCTCGATGTAGACGTGGCAGGTTGCGCAAGAGCACAGGCCGCCGCAGATCGCATCGACGCTGTCATCGAGTTCGCGGATGTTCTCCATCATGGAGATGCCGGGCTGCGCGGCGACCTCGATGGTGACCCCAACGCGATTCGTTACCAACAATCTGACCATGATCCTGCGACAACCGACGCGTACGTGCGGCGAGCGGGCGACTATAGCAAATGCGTGCTCGTTGCGGCGGCGGCTTGAGTCGCAGGGCTTGGCGTAACGCGGCAGATACGGACTCTCGCGTTCCTCGCGGCGTTTTGCCGCCGCTGTCCGCTTCGTCCGATCAGGCATAATCCAGCGAATCCGGTGCGAAAGATGCCGAACAGGCACGGCGATGCGCATATGGTCACGGACAATCTGAACGCCGAGCGCACGGCCGGGAGCTGTCTCGTATTGATGTTCAAGTCTCCCGTGCGGTCCAAGCGGCGCCTGGCCGCGTCGATCGGACCGCTCGCCTCGATCGCTGCGGAGTATCTATGCGGCTGCGCACTCGAGGACATGGCGGCATGGCCCGGCCCCGTGTGCTATGCACCGGTCGCCGAGGACGACGCCGAATGGCTGGCGGCGCGGATCGGTAACACCGAGCCTGTCGTGCTGCAACGCGGTCAAAACCTTGGGGAGCGGATCAATCACGTCGACCGTACGCTGCGCATGAACGGATACGAGCGCCGGATTTTCATCGGCATCGACTGCCCGGAACTCGACGGACGCTATCTTGAACAGGCCGCGGCGGCGCTCGACGGCCACGATGCGGTACTTGGACCCGCACACGATGGCGGTGTCGTGCTCATGGGTACGCGCCGGGAGTGGCCCGATCTCGGCGATCTCGCGTGGAGCAGCGCGAAGCTCATGGCCGAGCTCGAGCGCCGCTGCGCTGTGCTGGGCTGGCGTACGGAGCGTCTCGCGCCGCTCGCCGATATCGACACGCTCGAGGACCTCGACGCGTTCAGGCGGCATGTCTCCGACGACCCGCGTCCCGCGCGCAGGGCGTTCGGCGCCTGGCTCGCGAACGACGGTCACCGGTCGGAATGGCGAGCGTGACGAACTCTTACAAGCCGTTGGTATTCGTTTCGCTGCTCGCGATACTCGGTACCGCGGTCGTCATCGTCGCGAGCGGGACTGCAGGGCTGCCGATCCGCGAGTGGCTCGAGTCGGGTATCGCCTGGATCGAAGCCCATCGAACGTTGGCGTGGGCCGTCTATATCGCGGCATACGCCGTGGGCAACGTGCTGCTGATCCCGGCGACGTTTCCGACGCTCGTGGGCGGCTTCATGTTCGGCTTTCCGCTCGGGGTCGTGCCCGCGTCGGCGGGCAGCGTGCTCGGCGCGGCCGGCGCTTTCCTGGTCGGCCGCTTCTTCGCCCGCGACTGGGTCAAGCGGTGCACCGAGCGCCTGCCGCGTTTCGCCGCGCTCGACAGCGCCGTGCGCAGCGACGGGTTCACGATCGTGTTGTTGTCGCGCCTGTCGCCGTTCTTTCCGTTCTTCCTGCTCAACTACGCCTTCGGAGTGACGGCCGTGCGCTTCAGGGATTACATTCTCGCGACCTGGATCGGTCTGTTGCCTCCGCTGGTGCTCTACGTCTACTTCGGCAGCCTCGCCCAGGATCTGCTGGCGCTGACCGAGGGCGATTTCGATCGCGGCCCGTTCGGGCTCGTGCTCGCGGTCGGAGGCCTGATCGCAACCGCGCTCCTGGTCGTGGTGATCACCCGCAAGGCGAGCCGCGTGCTCGGCGCGCATCTGGAGCGCGAGTCCGAAAACGGCATTGGAGCCGCAGGCGCCGGCGCGGCCGAAGCGGCGGATAAGGTCGATCGTGGCCAGGTCCCCTGAATCGCAGGCCGCCCGGGTGCGGGGCATGAACAGCTCGTACAAGCCGCTCTTTCTCATCGCGCTGCTTGCCGGTCTCGGCGCCGCGGCCTTCCTGCTGCCGGTCTACGACTGGCTCGAGTCGGGAGTCGCGTGGATCGATGCGCATCGCGGGCTCTCCTGGGCGGTCTATGTCGGCGTCTACGTCGTCGCGACGGTGTTGCTGATCCCGGGTTCGGTGATCACCCTGGTCGCGGGTTTCGTGTTCGGACTGCCGCTCGGTGTAGCGCTCGTGTCCGCGGGCAGCGTGCTCGGCGCATCGAGCGCCTTCCTGATCGGCCGCTTCTTCGCCCGCGACTGGGTCGAGCGGCGCGTCGAGCGCCTGCCGCGATTCGCCGCGCTCGACAGCGCGGCGCGATCCGAAGGGTTCACGGTCGTGTTTCTGGCGCGCCTGTCACCGCTGTTTCCGTTCAACCTGCTCAACTATGGTCTCGGGGTCACGGGCGTGCGCTTCAGGGATTACTTTTTCGCCTCGTGGATCGGCATGCTGCCCGGCACGGTGTTGTACGTGTATTTCGGGACGGTCGCGCAGGATCTCGCGGCACTCAGCGGCGGCGAATTCGACGGAGGATGGTTGAGCGTGGCGTTATTGGCCGCGGGTCTCGTGGCCACATTGCTGCTGGTCGCGGTGATCACGCGCAAGGCGACGCGCACGCTCGGTGCGCAGCTACGGCGCGAAGCGGGGGATTCCGGGGGTGGGTGATCGTGGAGTGACAGCGGCAGGCGCATATCCCGGAGCGGAGCACGACCAACGCTGGCGCCGCCTCGTATTCCCGGCCGACTACAGCAACCCGCGACCGGCCGGTCGATATCACCTCATCGTCATCGGCGCAGGTCCGGCCGGCCTCGTCACCGCAATCGCCGCGGCGGGACTCGGCGCGCGTGTCGCGCTGATCGAGCGCACGGCGATGGGCGGCGATTGCCTCAACGTCGGTTGCGTGCCGTCGAAGGCGTTGCTCGAGTTCACGGCCGGGCGAGCCCATACCGAATGCTTCGACGAAGCGTTCGAGTGGCTGCGCCAGGTGCGCGCGGCGATCGCCGAACACGATTCCGTGGAACGCTATACCGACGCGGGCGTCGACGTGTACCTCGGCGAAGCGCGTTTCACGGCCGGCAATACGGTTGAGGTCGGGGGCATCAGTCTGTCCGCCCGGCGCATCGTCATCGCCACGGGTGCGCGCGCCGCGCTGCCGCCGATCCCGGGTCTTGCCGAAGCCCGGCCACTGACCAACGAGACGGTATTCGATCTGCGCAAGAGGCCCGGACGGCTCGCGATCATCGGCGGCGGACCGATCGGCAGCGAGCTCGCGCAGGCCTTCTCGCGCATGAACGTCGAAGTTCATCTGTTCGAATTGGCCGAGCGCGTGCTGGCCCTTGAGACACCCGAGGCGGGTGTGGTTGTCACGCAAGCGCTTCGACACAGCGGTGTCCATCTGCACCTGAACGCGTCCGTGTCGGGCGTCAAGCGGCGCGGTGACGATGTCGTCGTGACCGCGAACGGCTCTGAGTACGTTGCGGACGAGGTGCTCGTTGCCGCCGGCAGGCGAGCCAACAGCGACGGACTCGAGCTCGAGGCGGCCGGTGTCGAGACCGGCGCGGGCGGGCTCATCGTCGTCGACGATTACCTGCGCACGACGAACCGGCGAATCCTTGCGGCAGGCGACGTCTGCGCACGGCTCCAGTTCACTCACAACGCCGACGCCCATGCACGCATCGTCGTTCAGAATGCGCTCTTCCTGCCGACGGCGACGACGCGCAAACTCGTCGTCCCGCATTGCACCTATACGGATCCCGAGGTCGCTCAGGTCGGCCGATCGCAGGCCGAACTCGAGCGGGACGGCATCGCATTCGACACGTATCGAGTGGCCTTCGGCGATCTCGACCGCGGCAGGACCCAGGGCGACGAGCACGGGTTCGCGGAGGTGCTGGCCGCGCCCCGCGACGGCAGTATCCTCGGAGCGACGATCGTCGGACGCGATGCGGGCGAGCAGCTCGCGCCGCTGTGCATCGCGATGACGAACGGTCTCGGGCTCGGCCGTCTCGCGAGGACCGTCCTGCCTTATCCGACGCGGTCGGAGTACCTGCGCCGCATGGCCGACGAATTCAACCGCAAGCGACTGACGCCGGCGGCGCGCCGGATGTTCGGAGCCTGGTTCAGATGGAACACGCGTTCGTGAAGCACGATATCGCGCTGATCGTCCCCGTGCTCGGCGACATGGCGGCGCTCGCGGAGTTGCTCGGCCAGGTCGATGGATGGCATGACCGGCCCGCGGAGATCGTCGTCGTGTCCGGTCGGCCCGATCCGCGGCTCGTCGGACTCTGCCGCGAACACGGCTGCCGGCTGATCGACGCGCAGGCCAATCGCGGCGCCCAGCTCGATCGCGGCGCAAGAACGGCGAGGGCGAGCGTATTCTGGTTCCTGCACGCCGATGTCCGGCCGCCGGACGACGGCCTCGAGGCGATTGACGCCGCCATCGAGGACGGCGCCGAAGGCGGCTGCTTCCGGTTCGCGTTTCAGGGCTCGCGAACCTGGTACAAACGGCTGCTCGAGCGCCTCGTGGCGCTCAGGATCGCGCTCGGCGGCATTCCCTACGGCGATCAGGGCATCTTCGTGCGGCGCGACGCGTATCTGGAATGCGGCGGATTCCCTCAGCAGCCGCTCTTCGAGGAGGTCAGGCTCGTGAGGCGCCTCAGGCGGCGCGGGCGCTTCCGGCCGCTTGCCGCGCGGGTTCGCGTCTCGACGCGGCGCTGGGAACGCGACGGTTGGTGGTCGCGGAGCTGGCGCAACCGCTGGCTCGCGTCATGTAACATGCTCGGAGTGTCGCCCGAGAAACTTGCGGGCGCGTACCACGGCGGCGCCGCAGCGGGCAGCGATCATGTCCGCGGCGCGCCGGATTCTCATGGCGAACGGGACGAGCCGGGCGCGAGGCCCAATGCATGAACGCCAACCCCAGCGATTTTGCACTCGCGAAAATCGACGAACCTTGCGGATACATCGATCCGTACGGGCTGCGCGAACTCTGGTTCCATACCGGAACGGCCTGCAACCTGGCGTGCCCGTTCTGCCTCGAGGGTTCGAGGCCCGGGGACGGGCGGCTCGACAGGATCACTCTCGAGGATGCCCGCCCTTACATCGACGAGGCCGTGACGCTCGGCGTCGAGCAGTTTTCGTTCACGGGCGGGGAACCGTTCATCGTCCGGGACTTCATCAACATCCTGCGCCATGCCTCGACGTTTCGCCCCTGCCTGGTGCTGACCAACGGAACCGATCCCGTCCTCAAGCGCCTGCACCAGATCGAGTCGCTGCGCGCACAACCGCATCCGGTCTCGTTCAGGGTCAGCATCGACTATCCGGACCGCGATCGCCACGACGCGGGCCGGGGCGCCGGCAGTTTCGACAAGTCCTGGGCGGCTCTCGCGGCGCTCGATGAACGCGGCTTCGATATCTCCGTAGCGCGGCAGATCGACGCCGACGACGATTCGCGACGATCCGAAGCGGCGTTCCGGACACTCTTCGCCGAGCATGGTCTGCCGACGGACACGACGCTGATCGGTTTTCCGGACTTTCTGACGCCGGGAGCGAACCCGGCCGTGCCGGCGGTCACGGAGCACTGCATGACCGCCTATCACACCGAGGAAAGCCGGCGGCGATTCATGTGCGCGTTCTCGAAGATGGTCGTGCGGATCAATGGCAGGATGCGCGTGTATGCCTGCACGCTCGTCGACGACGACGAGTCCTACGACCTCGGCGCGACGCTGACCGAGAGCATGGACAAGCGCATCTTCATGCACCATCACCGCTGTTACAGTTGCTTCGCATTCGGCGCCTCGTGCAGCGAAATCGGCCGCTGAAGGCGCGTCCCGAAATCGTCGATCCTGGCCGCGCTGGCTTGTGCTAAGCTGCCGCCATCCCGAACGCGCGCTAACCCGAATCATGCCGTCCGAGCCGATTTACAAGGTCGTTTTCGTCAACCAGGGCAAGGTGTACGAGGTCTACGCCCGGCACGTGAGCCAGGGGGGATTGTTCGGCTTCATCGAGATCGAGAAACTCGTTTTCGGGGCGCGCTCGAGCGTGGTCGTCGATCCCTCCGAAGAGAAGATCAAGTCGGAGTTTTCGGGCGTCAGGCGCAGCTATCTGCCGATGCACTCGATCATCCGCATCGACGAGGTCGACGAACAGGGCGCGAGCAAGGTCAGCGATGCCGAGGGCAGCAACATTGCCCAGTTTCCGGTTCCGGTGTATACGCCGCAGGGCAAGGGCGGATCCACCGATCGCCAGTAGCCTGCGCACGGTTACCGCCGGAGCCGCGTTTCGGTATGATAGCGCCGCCTGTCGAGCATACTGCGTGCTGAATTGAATCCATGACGATGCTGCAGTTGGCCGGTCCGGCGGCCGAGACTGCATTCCGCCTGAGCAAGCTGCGGGACAGGCTTCAATCGCGCTCCGAAGCGGTAGCCGGCGTCAGCGTGCGGTTCCACCATTTTGTTCATCTCGAGCGCGAACTCGATGCGCGCGAAAGTGCCGTGCTTGCCGCCTTGCTCGACTACGGCGCGCCTGCCTCGCCCGCGTCTGACGATTCATCGCTACGATGCTCGCTGTTCGTCGTGCCGCGGCTCGGCACGATCTCGCCCTGGGCTTCGAAGGCGACCGATATCGCGAGAATCTGCGCGCTGCCCGTGCATCGGCTGGAACGCGGCCGGGTCTACGAACTGGAACTGCTCCGGGCGCTCGAGGACGGCGAAATCGCTGCGCTTGCCGAGCTGCTGCACGACAGGATGACCGAGTCGTTCTCCGCGGAACCGCCGGCGCAGGATTCGCTCTTCGGCGAGCACGCTCCGAAGCCCGTCGAGTGGGTCGATTCGACGGGGCTCGGGCGCACGGCGCTCGACGAGATCAACCGCGAACTCGGTCTCGCGCTCTCCGACGACGAAATCGACTATCTCGTCGAACAGTACGCGGCGCTCGGACGCAATCCTTCGGACGTCGAACTCATGATGTTCGCGCAGGCGAATTCCGAGCATTGCCGGCACAAGGTCTTCAACGCGCGCTGGATCGTCGACGGGGAACCGGCCGACAAGAGCCTGTTCCAGATGATCCGCAACACCCACGCGCACGCGCCGGACGGCGTGCTGTCGGCGTATTCGGACAACGCAGCCGTCGTTGCGGGTCCGCGAGCGCCGTGGTTCTACCCGGAGCCGGGGTCGTCGCGTTACGTGCATGCCGACGAGCCGGTGCACCTCGTGATGAAGGTCGAAACGCACAACCATCCGACGGCGATCTCGCCGTTCCCGGGCGCGGCGACGGGCTCCGGCGGGGAGATCCGCGACGAGGGGGCGACAGGCCGGGGCGCCAGGCCGAAGGCGGGGCTCACGGGCTTCACCGTCTCGCATCTCGAAGTACCGGACTGGCCGCAGCCGTGGGAGTCGGCGTCTCCGGGACGGCCGGCGCGGATTGCATCGCCGCTGCAGATCATGCTCGACGGGCCGATCGGCGCCGCGCAGTTCAACAACGAGTTCGGGCGGCCGAATCTCAACGGCTATTTCCGGACCTGCCTGCTCGAGAGCGACGGTCAGTGGCGCGGCTATCACAAGCCGATCATGCTGGCCGGCGGGCTCGGCAACATCCGGGACATCCACGTCGAGAAGGCGAAGCCCGGCGCCGGAGCGAAGCTCGTCGTCATCGGCGGACCCGCGATGCTGATCGGGCTTGGCGGCGGCGCCGCATCGTCGACGGGCAGCGGTTCGGGCGAGGAGGAACTCGACTACGCGTCCGTGCAGCGCGGCAACCCCGAGATGCAGCGGCGCGCGCAGGAGGTCATCGATGCGTGCTGGGCGCTCGGGGAGGACAGCCCCATCGCGGCGATCCACGATATCGGCGCGGGCGGGCTGTCGAACGCCATCCCCGAGATCGTCGAACACAGCGACTGCGGGGCCGTCATCGAGTTGCGCAACGTGCCGAACGACGAGCCCGGCATGAACCCGATGGAGCTGTGGTGCAACGAGTCCCAGGAACGCTACATCCTGAGCATCGAGCCCGAACGACTCGCCGCCTTCACCGCGATCTGCGCGCGCGAACGCTGTCCGTTCGCGGTGCTCGGGACCCTGACCGCGCAGCGCGAACTCGTCGTCAACGACCGGCAGTTCGATAACACGCCCGTGGCGATGCCGATGGAGCTGCTGTTCGGCAAGCCGCCGAAGATGACGCGCGAGGCCCGCAGCCGCACGCGGGAATTCGACGCCTGGGACCACGGCGGCATCGGGCTCGCCGACGCCGTCGACCGCGTGCTGCGCTTCCCGGCGGTCGGCGACAAGTCCTTCCTCATTCACATCGGCGATCGCACGGTGGGCGGCATGGCTTGCCGGGATCAGCTCGTCGGGCCCTGGCAGGTGCCGGTCGGCGATGCGGCGGTGACGTTGTCGAGTTTCTCCGCTTACACGGGCGAAGCGCTCGCGGTCGGCGAACGCACACCCGTTGCGATCCGGCACGGGCCGGCCGCCGCGCGACTGGCAGTTGCCGAAGCGATCACGAACCTCGCCGCCGCCGATGTGGCAGCGCTCGGCGACATCAGGTTGTCGGCGAACTGGATGGCAGCGGCCGGATTCGGCGACGACGACTTCGATCTCTTCGAGATGGTCCGGGCCGTCGGCGAGGAACTGTGCCCGGCGCTCGGTGTGGCGATCCCGGTCGGCAAGGACTCGCTGTCGATGCGCACCGAATGGTCTCAGGACGGCAACGAGCGGGACGTGACCGCGCCCGTCTCGCTGGTCGTCTCGGCATTCGCGCCCGTCGGCGATGTCCGTCGCTGCCTGACGCCGGAGCTCGACAGCTCGCGAAACGACACGGTGCTCGTGTTGCTCGATCTCGCCGACGGCCGAACGCGCCTCGGCGGATCCTGCCTCGCCCAGAGCTACGCCCGCTATGGCGGCGAACCGCCCGATCTCGATTCGCCGGAGCGCCTCGTCAGCTTTTTCCGGGCTCAGCGCCGGCTGCGCGAGGCGGGTCTCGTGTCGGCCTACCACGACCGTTCCGACGGCGGGTTGTTCGTCACGCTCGCCGAAATGGCGTTCGCGTCGCGGCGCGGTCTCGACGTGCGCGTCCCCGCCGAAGTCAGCGATGTCGTCGCGTGGCTTTTCGCCGAGGAGCCCGGCGCCGTGATCGAGGTCGAGCGAGCCGAGGTTCCGCGTGTCGAGCGCATTCTCGCGGAACAGGGCAGCGTGCCCTTCGTGATCGTCGCAGAGCCGGCAGATCACGACGAGATCGCGATTCATCGCGGCGCCGACGCACTCTATCGCGCCAGGCGTACCGAGCTGCACGCGAAGTGGTCGGAACTGACCTGGCGCATGCAGGCGCTGCGCGACAACCCCGAGTGCGCGCGCGAAGCGTACGAGAGCACGCTCGACGAGAACGATCCGGGTCTCAATGCCACGCTGACGTTCCCGCTGCCCGACATGGATCTCGAGGTCCGCAAACTCGGCAAGGGCCGTCCGAAGGTCGCGATCCTGCGCGAGCAAGGCGTGAACGGGCAGCGCGAGATGGCGGCGGCGCTGGACCGCGCGGGCTTCGACGCCCACGACGTGCACATGAGCGATCTGCTGGCCGGACGCACGGAACTCGAGCAGTTCAGAGGGCTGCTTGCCTGCGGCGGATTTTCCTACGGCGACGTGCTCGGCGCGGGCGGCGGCTGGGCGAAGGCGATCCTCTACAACGACAGCGTCCGCGGGGCTTTCGAGGCTTTCTTCTCGCGTGAGGACACGTTCGCGCTCGGCGTCTGCAACGGCTGCCAGATGCTCGCCGCGCTCAAGGCGCTGATTCCGGGTACGGCCGCATGGCCGCGCTTCGTGCGCAACCGGTCGGATCAGTTCGAGGCGCGCTTGTCGCTCGTTGAAATCGTCCCGAACCGCTCGGTGCTGCTGACCGACATGGCGGGCTCGCGCTTGCCGATCGTGACATCGCATGGCGAGGGGCGGGCCGAATTCGCGTCCGCGGATGAGCTCGACCGGTGCGAGGCGCCGCTCACGGCGGTTCGCTACGTCACGAACGACGGCCGCACGGCCGAGCGCTATCCGGCCAATCCCAACGGTTCGCCGAACGGCATCGCCGGGCTCACGAACGACGACGGCCGCGTCACGATCATGATGCCGCATCCCGAACGCGTGTTTCGCACGGTGCAGAATTCATGGCATCCCGCCGACTGGGGCGAGTGTTCGCCGTGGCAGAAGCTGTTCGACAACGCGCGCGCCTGGGTGGATTGACCGGTTTCCATCATTGAACGCTTCCGGAGGCGTGCATGGCCAAGGGCAGGCATGAAGTAGCCGTTCTCGAGGACTTCAGTCTCGAGCTTGCGCGCGCTGCCGGAACCACCGCGAGAACCTATTTCCGCAGGCCCGTCACGGTCGAGAACAAGGCCGGCGGCGGCTTCGACCCGGTCACGAGCGCGGACCGCGCCATAGAGACGCTGCTGCGCGAAGCGATCCTCGAGCGTTATCCCGAACACGGCATCATCGGCGAAGAGGGCGGCGCTCGCGCGGCGCGATCCCGGTATACTTGGCTCATCGACCCGATCGACGGCACACGCTCCTTCATGACCGGGTCGCCGCTTTGGGGAACGTTGATCGGGCTCGTTCGCGACGGGATGCCGTTGCTCGGCGTGCTTTGCCAGCCTGTGCTCGACGAGATCTTTCTGGGAGCACCAAGCGGGACCTGGCTGATCCGCGGCGACCGTCGCGAGCGGCTCGGGACCCGGCAATGTCATGAACTGTCGCAGGCGTCGCTCGCCTGCACGCATCCTGACCTGTTTGCGGGCGCCTCGGCTGCCGCCTTCGCGACCCTGGCGAAGCGCTGCCTCATGAGCCGCTTCGGCGGGGACTGCTACAACTACGCGATGCTCGCCGCGGGGTTCATCGATCTCGTCGTCGAAGGCGATCTCAAGGCCTACGACATTGTCCCGCTGATTCCCGTCGTCGAAGGCGCGGGCGGGGTCGTATCCGATTGGCAGGGACGGCCGGCGCTTGACGGCGGGCTTGTCGTCGCGGCCGCGACGCCGGAACTGCACGCCCGGGCGCTCGATGTCCTGAACGGTCCACAGCCGGCTCCGGGCATCGCCCGCCGACCGGTTCCTCGAACATGAGCTATCTCTGGATCGGACTCGGCAGCGCGCTCGGCGGCATGGCGCGCTACGGCTGTTCGGACCTCGCCGCACGGTACATCGGGGTGGGCTTTCCGTGGGCCACGCTGTTCGTCAACGTCGCCGGTTCCCTGATCATCGGTTTCCTCGCCGCGGTGAGCGTCGCCGACGGCCGTATTTTCCTGTCGCCGGATGCTCGCGCGTTCCTGATGATCGGCATCTGCGGCGGGTTCACGACCTTCTCGGCGTTCAGCGTGCAGACGCTCAACCTCGCCCGCGACGGCCAGTGGTTCGCGGCGACCGCCAACGTCGTCCTTTCCGTAGCGGTCTGCCTCGTCGCGGTCTGGCTCGGTTACGCCGCCGGCGCGGCGTGGAGCCGGTAGCGAGCGGCGCGCAACGTGTCGAATCCCGGCGCCGTCATGGCGACGAGCCTGGCGTTGCCGCACGTTTCCCCAATCATGATCCGGGCAGCAGTTCCCATCGTTCAGCGGCCACCGATTCGATCCGCTGTCGGGAGAAGAACACCGGGAAGTACCGGTCGTTGGCCCACAGTTCGAACAGGTTGTCGTAGTAGACGGAATCGGGATCGCCCACCTGACCGGGGTTGTTGGTGCCCACGGCCCGGTCCCAGTCGGCGGTGTCGACGATGATGCGGAACGATGCGCCTCTGGTCTGGTTGTCGCCGGCCCCGCTGTTGTTGATGGTGTAGGAGTTTCCGCCCCTCGGTAGCGGGCCCACGGTGTAACGGTCGTGCATCTCGCCCGTCAGGGCGCGAGACAGCGGATGATGGATCGTGGCGTGTTTGTAGGCGGGCTGGCCGTACCGCCAATCGTCCATGTTCCCACCGAGCTTGTCCCGCAGATCCTCGACACCGTCGGTGAGGCTTTCGGCCAGCATGCGGTCGCGACCGGCGATCGGGTCGCTTCCGAACTCCCCTCCCGGTGCGAGAACATGATCGATGATCACCGACATGGAAACGCCCGGGATGTACTCGCGGCCCTCCTCCGGCACCAACAGCTCGTGCATCGCCCGTTGCAGTCTGCGTTCGAACGCGACGTAAATCCCGGCCGCGACCGATGCCGGATCCAGATCGTGGTCCCAGTCCAGCAACAGGCGCCGCGCCCGATTCGCATCGCCTTCGTTCAACTCCACGTGCTCGAGCAAGGGAACGAGGGTTCGGGCGGGTATCGACAGCGTATCCATCTGCAGGTCCATCATGTCCGCCATGGAATGGCGGCGTCCCGAGTCCAGAACTTCCGATACCCGGGCCCAGCGGAACGGATCCGACCACTCGAATCCGATGGCATCGAAGTGCGGATAGTCGTCCGGCGTCAGGTGGTTGTTCGCCGTGGCGAAAAATCCTTCGGCCGGATTGAAAGTGCTCGGTTTGGCGACAATCGGCAGATACCCGTCCCACTCGTAGCGCCCGTCGCCCGGCACCGGAACCAGCCCGGAGAAGTTGCGGCGGATGGGCGCAATCCCCACGGACTGCCAGCCGATGTTCCCGTCCCGGTCCGCCCAGACCATGTTTTCGCCGGGAATATTGGAGTAGTTGGACGCTTCGACGAACTCTTCCCAGGTCGTCGCCTGATCCATGCGCAAACTCGCCAGATACGGCGCGCCCCCCGGCTCAAGCCACGCAGCGCGTACCGCGTAGGCGACGTTGTTGTCCGGGTCCTCGTAGACCACCGGACCGTGCCGCGTGTACTTCAGTTCGACTTCCACCGGAGCCTGTTCCCTTACCGGAATGGTCTCGGCGATCACCGTCATCTCCTCCCAGGTGTTCCGGTAGCGGTAGCGGTTCGGATCGGAAGGATCCGTCCGGTACACGTACAGGTCCTCGCTGTCGGTCGCAAAGACGGTCAGACCCCAGGCGCCGTGCTCGTTGTGGCCGATGCTCACCCCGGGAATCTCGGGCTCCCCGCCGCCGACAACGTTCCACCCCGGCCCGACCAGGTGCACCCAGTACCGCAGCGAAGGCGCCGACTGCGCCCGGTGCGGGTCGTTGGCCATGATCGGGTAGCCGCTTGCGCTCAGCCGGCTGCTGATGACCCAGTTGTTCGAACCCACGTCCCGCTCATCCTGCCACTGCGCCAGGGCGTCCCGGCCCCGGTCGACGCCCGAAGCAAACCGAATCCGCTCAAGGGCATCGATATCCGCCCGGTACGCGGGAGCCAGGTCGCTGCTCTCGAACTGGACAGGCTGACGAAAGGCGGCGTAAAGCCTGAGGATGTCGTCCTGCAGAAGGCCTGGATCGATATCCGGATCCAGCCCGATATCCGGATCCTTCGGGTGGAAGTTCGCAACGGCCTTGACTGCATCGACCCCGATGCGGGCCACGGCCCGGCCGTAGTCGAGTTCGTCCCTGACGTTCGACAGCAGGCCCTGGTGCCGGGAGATCACGACTTCCGGAGTCCACCGTTGCGGACGAATGCCCAGAAGCTCGAAAGCCTCCGGCAGCAGCCCGGGATCGGCCTCGGTTTCGGCGATGTAGGCGTTCACGCCATCCACGAATGCCGGGATGATGATGGAGCCCCGGTCGTGGTAGTGGTTCATCTCCTGTGTCAGATCGCCGCGAAACCTGAACAGCCGGAAGCCGATGTCCCTGTCGAGTTCGTCGGCGCCCAGCATCTCGGCAACCGTACCCGTTGCCTGAGCCCGCCAGACCTCGAGCTGGAACAGGCGGTCGCGAGCCGCGGCGTAGCCCTGGGCGAAGAACAGGTCGTACTCCGTCCGGGCGTAGATGTGATTGATCCCCCAATGGTCGCGAATGATTTCGACGGACGCCGACAGCCCGTCGACCGCGATGGTCTGAGCTCGAACAGTCGGCCCGTACGCCGAGTGAAGGACAAGCAGCAGCGGCAGAGCCGAAACGGACAGTACCCGCCGCAGACAGGCTCCCCCGGCCAAGCGTTGAATCATATTCGCCATGGCAGTTCCCATAATCTCCGCGTGCGATGCAGACAACATCACTCAATCTGCAACCGCTTGCAAGCCGGATTCGCGGGTCCCATGGGCCTGGCGCGCGGAACACGATCTTCGGGGTCCCGGGCATGGCGGGCGCCCATGCGGAAGTTCAGCGGATCGGATGCCCCTTCACACGTGCCGCCGGCCATTTGCCGACGGCATGGCGTGCTGTTAGATTTGCGCGCGGAGGGATGCCGGAGCGGTCGAACGGGCTTGACTCGAAATCAAGTGTACAGCTTGCTGTACCGTGGGTTCGAATCCCACTCCCTCCGCCACTGACACTATCTCCAGTCACGCACGAAGGGTTCACTGGACAGGGCCGGGCGAAGGGAGGCAAGCGATGCATCCGGGGCCTAAATTCCTGCCGCTCGCGGCGGCTGCGATTGCGTACACCGCGAGTTCGGACGCCCGGTCGCAAACGTATTTCCGGATGGGCCTCGGGATCGACGTTGCCCAGGCGCTTGCCGTACACGGATCGGACAACGATTGGGGCACCAAGTGCGATCTGATCATCAATCCGCTCGGCGTGGAGACCGGCGGGGAGTGCGATTCCGCTCCGCCGCGAACATCCTGGACGAACGAGTTCGACGGCGGCGACGGGGTCGGGGCCGGGCTTGCCTTCGGGTACGACTGGGGGCGCGTCAGGCTGGAAGGCGAGT
Source organism: Gammaproteobacteria bacterium (assembly GCA_022826245.1). Classification (GTDB taxonomy): domain Bacteria; phylum Pseudomonadota; class Gammaproteobacteria; order Steroidobacterales; family Rariloculaceae; genus Rariloculus. The sequence goes on along the minus strand of JAJDVG010000055.1, from coordinate 42,310 downwards.
ACGTCAATCGGCTTGCGACCCACGACGATCGCTCGGACATCGACATTTTCGACGACGTGACCCTGGACAAGCAGGAACAGGAAATCGAGTCGGCGGTCGGCGCCATTGACGACATTCGCTCGCACGGTCTGTTCGCCAACGTGTATTACGATTTCGGCCGGACCGCGTCGTTGTGGACGCCGTATCTCGGAGTCGGAATCGGCGCCGAACGGGCAACGCTCGATTACTCCACGGTCTGGAAACGCAACGACGACCCGGCGCGCATCGCCACATTCACGGATCCCGCGTTACGCGCGAAACTTGCGGGAACCACGACCGTCGGCGAGGCCCGGATGACCGATACGGTGCTTGCCTGGCAAGTCCTCGCCGGCGTCGAGTATCGCCTTCGCGAGCAGTTGACGCTCGGATTGAGGTTGCGCTGGGGGCGCGTGGGCGAGTTCGAGAGCGACCCGAGACCCTGGAACCAGCTCCGCAGCCATGACTCCACCGTCGGTCGCGGTGAACCCATCCTGTACCGGGCGAGGATCGGCGACAGCGAGTTCTGGGGCGTCAGCCTTGGCCTGACCTACGAGTTGTAGGAGCGTTCTCGCTACTCGACAAAGCCCATGAACTCCGACCACGCCGCCGGGCGGCCATGGATCGGGACGATCGTGTCCACATCGAGCCCGAGCCTGCGCACCTGGTTCAGCAGGGCCAGGTTGGCCTGGGTCGGTTCCGCGGGCAGCGGTTCGTGCGTGTCGAAGAGGTCCGCTTCAATGACCATGCGTTCGCCGGGCAGATAGGCCATGAGCATGCCTTCGACGTGGTCGAGCGGGTGCACGTAGGACAGGTTCAGGTTGCGCTGCCCGTCGCTGATGACGTAGTTCTCGGTCACGAGTTCGTAGTAGTAGCCCTCGGCGAGTTCGGTCGGCGGCCAGAGCGAGACCATGTCGGGCGCCATCGTGCGCGGTGCGTAGTTGAGCACGTCGTTGGTGTAGAACGCGAAGTTCTGGCGCTGGGTCACGATCGTCGCGCCGATGTGCATGTAGGTCCTGAGTCCGCCGATGTGGTCGTGCTTCTGATGCGTGTTGACGACGAAGCGGATCGGTTTCCCGGGAAAAAGTTCCACGACCGTCTCGATCACGGCGAGGCTGCGCGCTTCGTCGATCGGCGCCTCGATGACGGTCACGAAGTCGTCGAACTCGACGGCGACGCTGTTGTGCGATGCGCCGCCGAGCAGAACCACGCCGTCCGCAAGCTCCTGCGCGTCGATGCGCAAGGAATGATCCGCGGCAAGCACGGATTCCGGCACCTCGATATCGGTGATGCAGTCGTTCGGTGTAATGTCGTCGAGGATCCCGCCGAATGAGTTGTGACCGGCGTTGATGCTCTGCGCCTGGTAGTTGTCGTCCCAGCCCTGGTGGCTGTGCCAGCGGGTCGGGAAGCGGATGCCGTCGCCGAGATCGGCGTACTCGTCGTTGAAGAACTCGTGCTCGTAGTTCATGTCGCCGAGCACCGGATCGCCGACCCAGGTGTGGATGCGCTGCAGCAGGTTCTGGCTATTGACCGTCGCATCGACGCGGTACTTGCCGAACATCGTGATGGACACGATCCTGACGCGTTCGGGCTGCGTGGTCGGGCCGTCGCGCCCCATCTCGCCGAGCTCCCAGCGCCAGCTTGCGACGGGGTTCGCGCCCGGCAGTCGGGCGGCCTTCAGAAAGCCGTGCGGGTTGAGCCACATGTCGAGCTGCCAGATTTCGGCGTCTTCGGGGCGCGCCGCCATGGGCAGCGCATCCTCGCCGTCCCGGTGCCAGGCGTGCTCGCCCGTGACGACGAACTGCTGGCGCGTGTTGCGCTGCGTCGGCGTGCCGCTCAGCCAGCCGACGCCGTACTTCCACGAGGCCGGATTCATGCCCGGCGCGCGGTCGAACGTCTCGATCATCGTGCCGGCGTTCCAGTGCATCGTCCGCGCGTAGTTCTCGAGCGGCGCGCCGCGCGGCCAGTCGACGTTCTTGTCGTTGAGGCGCTGCTGACCGACGGCGCCCGAATAGGCTTCGCCCACGACCGTCACGCACTCGAGATTGTGCGTGCCGATGGCTTCTTCGGCGGCCCTGAGTATCGGTTCGGGATCGAGATAGCCCGGTGCGAAGTCCTGGGCGGCGGCTTGCGAGCCGGCAACGAGAAGGAGTGCGCAGGGGAGCGTGACGTGGATTCGTGACATCGGCGTTCTCTCTTGGCTGTTCCGTTCGATTCTATTTGAGGTGCATGGGAGGCTGAAACCGCGATGCTCGAGCCCGCTCATGTGTGTTCTGGCCGGATGGGGCGGAATGATACAGCGTCGCTATTCGAGCAAGAACGTGGCCGCCACCGCGCAGTGATCGGGATGCGGTCCCAGGCGCGGCGCTTCCCGGATGGATCCGGGGACGAGCATCCCGGCCGCCGCGGGGTTCGCGACCAGGTGGTCGACGAACTCGGTGAACTGCGGGTCGCACGCGGTCTCGATCCCGGCGGTCAGCAGACTCAGGCGCGTCGATCGCGGCGCCAGTGCCCGCCAGCCCCAGTCGCGGGGAACCGCGAGGCGACGGTTGAAATCGCCGAGGAGAACATACGCGGAGCCCTCGCTGCGCCGCTCGGCAACCCATTCGCCAAGTTCGTCGAACTGTTCGCGCAGCGTCGCGCAGGTACGCTGGCGCCGCGCGCTCCGGTCCTCCCCTTCGCCCCAGCAACCCGAGGCCAGGTGTACGGACAGGAGTCTGAGGTCGCGGCCGTCCAGGGTCACCGTGACGTCGGTCCCCCAGCGGTAGTTCCGGCTTCCCGCCGCGATATCCTCGAGATCGGCGTGCCGCCGCCACTCGAGCCCGCCGCGGATCGCGAAGCCCGTGCCCTGGTGATTCAGGCGAGCTTCGGGCCGGTCGTAGCAGGGCGGTCCTGCGCCCGTGAAAGGGCGCGTCGAGAACGCAATGTCCCAGCGGCCGGCCGGAAAAACTCGCCGGGCGGCGGCCTCGTTCTCGACCTCCTGAAATGCGACGACATCCGCGTCGAGCGCCTCGATCTGGCCGGCGAGCGCGGCGTAGTCGGCCTGCGTTCGCGGCACGCAGCCCTCGCCGACGGTGTCGTTGAGGTGTTCGAGATTCCACGTGGCGAGCGTGAGTTCCCCGGCATGGCCGCGCGGCAGTACGAACAGCGCCAGGGCGGCGCAGAGCAGAATTCCCTTGATCGTTGCCGGATACACGGCAGCCTCCGTACGGAACCGCGGCCAGTATACGCCGCGTTCGGCCGGCGAAAGTAGGCGAAACGGCTCGTTACCGACGGAAAGCTAACAAAATCAACAAGGTGAAAGACTTTTCCTCAATTGGAAGGGGCGTCCGACCCGATCGCCGGATAACCGTGCCCGCGCAGCACGACCGCGATCTCGTCGAGGATCGTCGGATCGTCGATCGTGGCCGGGACCGCGTACTCCTTGCCGTCGGCCATCGAGCGCAGCGTGCCGCGCAGGATCTTCCCGGAACGCGTTTTCGGCAACCGCTCGACGATCACCGCCTGCTTGAACGCGGCCACGGGCCCGATGCGTTCGCGGACCAGCGCGACCACCTCCCGAACGATATCGTCCCCGGCGCGTTCATGGCCGGATTTCCTGCACAGGAAGCCGAGCGGCACCTGGCCCTTGATGGCGTCGGCGATGCCCGTCACGGCGCACTCCGCGATATCCGGGTGCGACGCGAGCACCTCCTCGATCGCGCCGGTCGAGAGCCTGTGCCCGGCAACGTTGATGACATCGTCCGTGCGTGTGAGCACGTGCACGTAGCCGTCGGCGTCCATATAGCCCGCATCGCCCGTCGAATAGAAGCCCGGAAAGCGTTCGAGATAGGCCTCCCGGAACCGCCCGTCGGCGTTCCACAGGGTCGGCAGCGTGCCCGGCGGGAGCGGAAGCTTGCAGGCGATCGAGCCTATCTGGTCCGCCGGCGCGGGATGGCCCGTGTCGTCGAGCACGCGGACATCCCAACCCGGAACAGCCTTGTTGGCCGAGCCCGGCCGGATCGGGAAGAGGCCCAGCCCGAGCGGGTTGGCGGTGATCGCCCAGCCCGTTTCCGTCTGCCACCAGTGATCGATCACGGGTATGCCGAGATGGTCGCGCGCCCAGTTGAGCGTTTCGGGGTCGCTGCGCTCGCCGGCCAGGAACAGCGCCCGCATCGAACTCAGGTCGTGCGCGGCGATGCAGGCGCCTTCCGGGTCGTCGCGGCGTATCGCGCGCAGCGCCGTCGGCGCCGTGAACATGACCTTGACGCGCTGCCGTTCGACGACCCGCCAGAACGTTCCGGCATCGGGCGTGCCGACGGGCTTGCCTTCGAAGAGCACGGTCGTTGCGCCCTTGAGCAGCGGCGCGTAGACGATGTACGAGTGGCCGACGACCCAGCCGACATCCGATGCCGCCCAGTAGACGTCGCCGGCGTCGATGCCGTAGATCGCCTGCATGGACCAGTGCAGCGCGACCGCGTGGCCGCCGTTGTCGCGGACGATGCCCTTCGGCTGCCCCGTCGTGCCCGAGGTGTAGAGGATGTAGAGCGGGTCCGTCGCGGCGACGGGCACGCACTCGACCGGCTCCGCGGCCGCAAGCGCGTCGTTCCAGTCGATGTCGCCGGGGCCGAGATCGGCCGCAAGCTCGGGACGTTGCAGGACGATGCAGCTCGCGGGTTTGTGGGTAGCCATGCCGATCGCGGCGTCGAGCAAGGGCTTGTAGGCCACGACGCGGCCGGGCTCGAGGCCGCAGTTCGCGGACACGATGACGTGCGGCTTCGCGTCGTCGATGCGCGTGGCGAGCTCGGCGGCCGCGAAGCCGCCGAAAACCACCGAATGCACGGCGCCCAAGCGCGCGCAGGCAAGCATCGCGACGACGGTTTCGGGCACCATCGGCATGTAGATGATGACGCGGTCGCCCTTGCCGACGCCGGCCTGGGCAAGCGCGCCTGCGAACCGTGCCGTGAGATCGAGAAGCTCCGCGTAGCTGTACGATCGCGACCCGTCGGTCATCACGCTCTCGTAGATCAGCGCGGGCTGATCGGCGCGGCCGTGAGCGACATGCCGGTCGAGGCAGTTGTAGCAGGTGTTCAGGATCCCGCCGGCGAACCAGCGGTAGAAGGGCGCGTTGGAATCGTCGAGCACGCGCTGCCACGGCTCGATCCAGTCGATACCGCGGGCGGCTTCGGCCCAGAAGCCTTCCGGGTCGTTCAGCGACCGTGCAAGGGCTTGTGCGTAGGCGTCGGGCATGTCCTGCGACTGTCCGCCAAGGTCAGTCGCCGCGGAAGTTGAGTTCGACGCAGACGCCGTTCGGGTCCTTGACGAAAAGCTGCCTGAGCGGAATGTCGGGCACGTACGATCGACGAAATTCGAGGCCGCTCGCTTCGAGCCTCGCGACCGCGCCTTCGTAGTCCGCGGCGTTGAAGGCGACATGGTCGAGCGAGCCCGTACCTTCGGCGCGCGTCGAGTGCGGCAGATCGCGCTCCCTGGCCCAGGCCATGTACGAGTTCCATTCGCACACGTGGATACAGGGCGTGTCGCCGACGTAGAACCAGGCGCCGTCGAACCCGAGATCCGGACGATAACCGTCGGTCATGCCGAGAACGTTGCAGTAGAAATCCCTGGTCTTTTCCAGATCGTCAGTATTGACGGTGACGTGTTCGAGTTTCTCTAACGCCATGGTTGCTCATTCGTTGCGTGTGCCGGAGTGCATCCGGCGGAGTCTACAATGATCGCCCCGGAGAACCTACACAGGGGCGGTCAGATGCCCGAAGCGGCTGCGGAACGAGCAAGACCGTTCGGTTTGACGGATCCGGCTACGCATGAATTTGCCGGGCCGCCGCCTTAAACTCAAGCCGGGTGCACCGGGCTGCTCGACGAGCTGCCGGCCGGCCGGACAGACTCCGATATCGGGGGGAGGATCGATGAGACCTACGAGAAGAGATTTCCTGCGCGTCGCGGGGTCTGCGGGCATTGCGATGTGCGCTTGCCGCTGGGCCCTTGCGCAACAAGCTGTGACGGGACTGCCCCGTGGCCCCACCATCATCAATGGCGAGCGCGTGCGAACGATCGACATGCACGCGCATATCCTCGTGCCGGAGGTCTGGGATCTGATCGAAGGCTACGAGCGCGCGGAATCGGATATCGGCGCGTTCCTGAGGTCGCCGATGGCGCCGAGACTCACCAGCATCGACGGGCGTCTCCAGGACATGGACCGGCAGGGCATCGACATCCAGGCGCTGACCCTGCACTTCCAGCATCAGCACGACTGGGCGGAGCCCGAACTCGCCGACGCGATCGTTCGGCTCCTGAACGAGAAGATGGCCGAAACCGTGGCCATGCATCCGGACCGCCTGATCGGGCTCGGCGCCGTGTCGCTGCAGCACCCGGAGCTCGCGGTCGAGCAGCTAGATTACCTGGTGCGGGAACTGGATCTGCGCGGCGTCATGATGACGACACTGATCGGCGACGAAGAGATTTCCGCACCGCGCTTCGATCCCTTCTGGACACGCGCCGGGGAGCTCGAGGCCGTGATCTTCATCCATCCCGAAGCCAGTTTCGGCGATGCGGGCGGCCGGTTCACCGGCGCAGGCGCACTCGGCAACACGATCGGCATGCCGCTCGACACAACGGTTGCGATGTCTCACATGATTTTCAGCGGCTTCCTCGATCGGCATCCGCGCATCCGGATCGTCTGGTCGCACGGCGGCGGCTATCTGCCGTCATACGTCGGGCGTTCGGACAACTGCGCGTTGCGCAACCAGGGTTGTCAGGGCATCGAGAAGGCGCCGAGCGAGTACCTGCGCCAGCTCTACTACGACACGGTCGTGTATTCCGCGGACAATCTCGCGCACCTGATCGGCGAGGTCGGCGCCGACCGCATCGTGCTCGGTACGGATTATCCGTTCCCGATCGCGGCCGAGGATCCGGTCGGCGACGCGCTGGCCGTCGACGGACTCGGTGATGACGAACTCGTCGCCATCCTCGGAGGTACGGCGGCGGAACTGCTCAGGCTTTAGCCGGTACGGGGGGCTTCGCGACTGCTTGCATCCGTTCCCCCCTCGATCCGAGTAACCCGAGCAAGCTCGCAAGGGGTTCGGGAGGAACGGATGCGGTCAGTCGCTTGCGGTCAGGTCAGGACGTTGACGGGTTCGCCGTCGAGCCAGGCGCGGATGTTGCTGACGGTCGTAGTGAAGAAGATCTCGAAGTTCTCTTTCGTCACGTAGCCCGTGTGCGGGGTGACGATGGTGTTCGGGAGTCTGCGCAGGGGGTGGTCGGCCGGCAGGGGCTCGATGTCGTAGACGTCGAGTCCGGCGCCGGCGATGGCGTTGCGTTGGAGTGCGTCGACGAGGGCGGCTTCGTCAACGATGGGTCCGCGGCTCGTGTTGACGAAGTAGGCCGTCGGTTTCATTAGCGCGAAATCCGCGGCGTCGATCAGGCCGCGGCTGCGCTCGCCGAGCGTGAGATGGACCGTGACGAAGTCGGATGTCGCGAACAGCTCTTTGCGGGATGCGAGCGTCACGCCTACTTCGTCGCAGCGCTCCCGTGTCAGGTTGAGGCTCCAGGCGGCGACGTTCATGCCGAACGCCTGGCCGAATCCGGCGACCCTCGGGCCGAGCCTGCCGAGACCGATGACGCCGAGGGTCTTGCCGTTGAGGCCGACCGTCGGAGTTTCGCACCAACGGCCGGCGCGCATGCTGTGATCGTCGGCCGTTACGCGTTTGGCGAGCGCGATGATGAGCGCCCAGGCATGTTCGGCCGCGGGGTAGGGCAGGATCGGCGTGCCCGTCACGACGACGCCGCGGTTCCGGGCGGCCTCGAGATCGATCGATGCGTTGCGCATGCCCGATGTGACCAGGAGTTCGAGATTCGGCAGCCGGGCAAGAAGCGACCCCGGAAAGGGCGTGCGCTCGCGCATGAGCGACACGATATCGAACGGCTGCAGACGTTCGGCCACCGCATCCTCATCTTCGAGATGATCGTGGAATACCGAGACTTCGATGTCGCCCTGAACGGACGACCAGTCCGCGGATTCCAGCGCAGCGTGTTCGTAGTCGTCGATGATCGCGAGTTTCTTCACGACGTTACCTATTCCGGCACGCACTCCGTCTGCGACAAGCGCCAGCGGCGTCCGTCGGCTTCGTTGATCAGCACGCAGTTCGCGCCGTTCAGCACGAGGCGGAAGCGCACGGGCTGGTCGAGCAGCCGGCCCGTCGCCGGCTCGCCTTCGATGCTGCGCGGCGGCGACCGCTCGAGGGTCAGCGAACTCGTCTCGGTCAGCGCGTCGTCCGCGAGCGCGATCGCCGTGTCGTTGACCGCGCTCATCACGGTGCGCGTCAGTTCGAATCGCGACGTTGGCGACGGATTCACGATCCGCGCCGGAACGTCCACGACGGAGCCCCGCCCGCCGAAACAGCCGGCAAGCAGAAGCGGCGTTGCGGCGATCAATGCAAGTGAAGTGCGGCGCATCCCCTGGCTGCCGTTCCCTTTGAGTTGCTCAGGCGTTTTCCGGACCGTGGCCGGAACCGGGACGGACTTTAGCGCATTTGGTCGCTGGCGGCGACGCACCGACGGTGCGCACGCCGCGTACGCGCGCAGGGCCCGGGATCGCTCGGCTGCCGGTCGCGTCAGCCGTTATTGCCATTGATCGAGCCAGCGATTTTCGCGCAGCGGCGAACGAATGAGCACGCCGTCGATCGCCGGAAACAGCGCCGGCGCTCCGGCCGCCCGGTAGCTCTTCAACAGGGAGCTTGCCGGAGGCGCGGGGCAGGTCCCGTTGGCGCGGTATTCGAGTGCTGCCGCGAGCCTGTCTTCCCCGGTATCGCCGAGCGGTCTCGTGAAGTCGTCGCCGACGACGCAACCGGGCACGGATGTGCCGGCGGGCACCGTGACGTTGCCCGGCGAGAAACCGTCCGCGTAATCGCCGAAGCCCTTTTCGTTGTTGCCCCTGAACTGGATCGAGAAATACGTCGTACCGCAGTTGTCGGCAGGGTAGAAGCCGTACGGCTTTCCGCAGGTGGTCCCGCCGATCTGGATTACTTCGACATCGACCCCGCGCAGGCCATTGATGACCGATTCGCTCGCGGAGCAGGTACCGCGGCCGGTGAGTACGAACACGCGCGGCAGGTTCAGGGACGGGAGCTCCGTGCCCTCGTACGCCGAATCGCCGATCGCCTCGGGCAGGAACGGCAAAGGCTCGATCGGTCGGCCCGTGACCGGGTTGGTGACCGGATGCTTGTCGTTGAACTGGAGTTCCTCGAAGATTCGCCCGGCTGTCGGTACGGCTCCGGCGATCATGTAGGCGAGTTCGCTGGCGATGTAGAGAAAGCCCCCGCCGTTGTAGCGCATGTCGAGCACGAGGTCGCTGATGCCGGCCTGTTCGAGTTCAGTGATTGCTTCGATGAGCAGTGGCTCCGCCGTCGCGATATGGTCGCTGAAAAAGATGTAGCCGACCGTGCCGGTCGGGGTGTCGATCGTACTGACGTGTTGCACGGGCTCGAGCGTGACAAACTCGGAGCGCAGGATGACCTCCCGGGACGCTGTCGCTCCGGCATCCCGAATCCTGAACGTGTGCGTTTCACCGGCGCCTTCCGGGAAGAGGGCCGCATTCAACGTGGCGACGGCGGCGGAACCCGACGCGTTTACCGCATCCACGCCATCGACCTCGAGCACGACGGCGCCGCGTGCGAGATTGGCCGGTGAGCGGGTGGCTGGCGTATCGGGGGAAGCGAATGCGACCACGATGTGCCGCGGCGGCGAGCGCGCGACGAGCGTCCACTCGACACCGTAACCCGCGGATACGCCCGATTGCGACAGGCGGACCCATTCCTCGGTGGGATACGTGAAGTGGAACCGGTCCTTGGGGTTGCCTGACGGCGTGAGCGCTTCGGTCTTGAGGAGATTGAAGTAGTCAGGTGTCGGATAGAGGCCCGGATCGCGGTCGGTGATCTCGTCGTACCACAGATACAGGTGGTTGCTCCATGAACGCAGCCAGTTGTTTTCAGCGAGTGTCGAGCCCTGCATGTCCGGGTAGGCGCGGTTTGTTTGCGGGTTCGTGCCGCTGCGCGGGTTCTCGCACTGCGCGGCGAACGTTGCGGCCGGCAGGAAGACGTTCGGAGTCCAGGTGCTTGTGGGGTCCGGGTCTGGGTCCGGGTCTGGGTCCGGGTCTGGATCCGGGTCTGGATCCGGGTCTGGGTCCGGATCAGGATCGGGATCGGGATCGGGATCGGGATTCGGATCGGGCGGCGGGGGATCGGGGTCCGGCGGCGGAGGATCCGGGGGCGGGTCCGGGGGCGGTTGCTGCACGGGAGGCGGAGCCGGGGTCGGCGGCGGAGGCGACGAACCGCCGCCCCCACAGGCCGCGACACCTGCTATCGCCAGGAGCAGCAGGACAACTCGGAGTCGCGTCACGGCCCTATGCGCGCCGCCGAAGACAGAGGTTGATCGTGAACCGGACGCCAAATCGATCGTCGCGCGAATTTCCGGGGTTGCTCATCGAATGAAACTGCATAAAACGTATAGAAATTGTACGCCATGAAGCTGTTTCCGGGAGAGGCTTTTGTGCCGCGCGCCGCCTTGCCGAATCCGGCAAAATACCGCCATGCCGCAAGTCCATCCCAGCCCGGTTCGCAATGCGGCCGCGGAACGCAACAAGGAGCCAATTCTCGACGTACTGCAGCGTGTGTTGCCCGGGACAGGCACGGTCCTCGAAATCGCAAGCGGTACGGGCCAGCACGTCGTCCATTTCGCACGCGCGTTGCCGGAACTGATCTGGCAGCCGAGCGACGCCGAGTCCCGCGCGCTTGCGTGGATCGAATCGCTCGTCGACGCGAGCGCGCTCGTCAACGTCAGAATGCCTTTGCGCCTCGACGTGCACGAGCAGCCGTGGCCGCTCAGGCGCGTCGATGCCGTCGTGTGCATCAACATGATTCACATCGCGCCGTGGACGGCGACCGAAGCGCTGTTTCGCGGTATCGACAGTGTCCTCGACGCTGCCGGGCCACTCGTGCTCTACGGCCCCTACAGGCGCGACGGGCGGCACACGGCGCCGAGCAACGATGCGTTCGATCTGGATCTCAGGGCGAGAAACGCCGAGTGGGGCGTTCGCGATCTGGGCGATGTCGCGGCCGAGGCCGGCAAGTACGGGTTCACGCTCGACGAGGTCGTCGAGATGCCGGCCAACAACCTGACGGTCGTGTTCAGACGCGGTTGAGTGTTTGCCGCAGCCCACGGTCGCGAGACCTCGCGAGCAGCGCCCAGCAAACGAGTGCGGTCCTCGCGGGACAGCAGCGGTTAAGGACGACGGTGCCGTGTCGACACCGAGCCTGCGGCGCTTGGCGCGCCCTTACCTCGCCGATAAACTGAGCCGGTTCTTTCCGGAGCGAACCATGGCGAAAATCCCGACAGCCCTGCAGCCGCATATCAACGACGCCCTGTGGCCGGACACGCCGCTAGTCGGAACGGTCGATGCCGATGGCTACCCGCGCATCTCGCTGCGCGGCAGCACCTGCGTGTTCGATGACGAAACCATCGCTTTCTGGGAGCGGAGCAAGGGCGGCGTGAGCGACATCGCCGACGGCGACAGGATCATGGTCTTCTACCAGAAGGCCGAGCTCAGGGAGAGCCTGCTGCCGTTCGCGGGCGTGGCGCGATTTTTCGGCACGGCGACCGTGTACAAGGACGGCCCGGTGCGCGACCAGGTCTGGGACAGGATCCTGCAGATCGAACGCGAGCGCGACCCGGACAGAAACGGATTCGCCGTGCTCGTGAAGGTGGAACGAGCCGAAGACCTGCGCGGCGCGCCGTTGCAGGACCCCGACGCATCCTGAACACCGCAGGCGAGCGTCACGGCAGCGGCAACGGCAACGGCAACGGCAACGGCAACAGCAACAGCAACGACAACAGGTGGGCACTTTGCCAACCGATTGAACCGGACTTCGGGGAAACCTATGCGAGTCATAGTCATCATGCTCCTCGCGGCGTTCGTTGCCGCGTGTACGGATTCCACGCCGAGCGGCCCTGCGCCGGCGCCTGCGGAGCCTGCGACCGCCGCGAACAACGACACGCGCGAGCCCTCCGGCGATGGCCCGGGCCTCACGGACGATGACACCGCGGCAGCCTTCCGGACCGCGGATTCCGCGGGAGTGGATGCCCAGGTGCGCGAATGGATGGCGCAACTCGGCGTCGAGCAGAAGGTGCGGCTCGTCAGCGGCTCGCGCGGCGACCCGCAAAGCCTCGAGCAGGACGTCGACCGCGTGCCGGGCGCGGCCGGCTACACGGTGGCGCTGCCGGAATTCGATATCCGCTCGACCGTTCTCGCCGACGGTCCCGCGGGGCTGCGCATCCTGCCGCAGCGCGAGAACGACGACGCGACCTACTACGCCACGGCCTTCCCTGTGGCGACGGCGCTCGCATCGACCTGGGATGTCGAACTCGTCGAACAGGTCGGCGTCGCCATGGGCGCGGAGATCCGCGAGTACGGCGTCGACCTGTTTCTTGCGCCGGGCATGAACCTGCACCGGAATCCACTCGGCGGGCGCAATTTCGAGTATTTCTCCGAAGACCCGTTGTTGTCCGGAGCGATGGCCGCGGCCGCGGTCAACGGCGTGGAGTCCAACGGCGTCGGCGCGACGCTCAAGCACTATCTTGCCAACAATCAGGAAACCAATCGCCAGCTCATCGACACCCTGATCAGCGAACGCACCCTGCGCGAAATCTACCTGCGCGGCTGGGAAATCGCCGTCGAACGATCGCAGCCCTGGGCGATCATGAGCGCCTACAACCAGGTCAACGGTACGCCCGTCTCCGAGTCCCGCGTTCTGCTGACCACGGTGTTGCGTGATGAGTGGGGTTTCGAAGGCCTCGTCATGACCGACTGGTTCGCAGGCGACGATCCCGTCGCGCAGATGAAGGCCGGCAATAACCTGCTCATGCCGGGCGTGACGCAGCGCAGCGAAGCGATCCGGCAGGCGGTTGAGAGTGGCGAGCTGACCGAGGCCGAACTCGACGTCAATGTCGAGCGAATCCTGGCGATGATTGCAGGTTCGCGTTCCCAGCAGGCGTATGCCTACAGCGATGCACCGGACCTCGCGAGCCACGCTGCAACGGCCCGCGCCGCCGCGGCCGAGGGCGCCGTGCTGCTGAAGAACGACGGCGCGGCCCTGCCGCTCGCGGACGACGAACGCAACATCGCCGCGTTCGGCGCAACTTCCTACAGTTTCATTGCCGGCGGTTCCGGCAGCGGCGACGTCAACGAGGCTTACACGGTATCGCTGGTGCAGGGGCTCGAGGAAGCCGGATTCGAAATCGACGCGGAACTTGCGCAAACCTACACTGAATACCGCGCTGTAGAGGAAGCCAAACTGCCCGAGCCGGAGTTCTTTTTCGAACTCGTGCCGCTCATACCGGAGATGCCGCTCGATCCGGCCGCGATCGAGCGCGCCGCACAGACGGCCGAGCTTGCGCTGGTAACGATCGGCCGCAATTCAGGCGAGTTCCAGGACCGCGAAATTGAAGGAGACTTCGATCTGACCGCCGCCGAGCAGGCAATGCTCGCCGACGTTTCCGCGGCTTTCCGCGCCGAGCGGAAAAAAGTGGTCGTGATCCTGAACATCGGCAACGTCATCGAAACCGCGAGCTGGCGCGAGCACGCCGATGCCATTGTCCTGGCCTGGCAGGGCGGACAGGAGGCGGGGCACGCGGTCGTTGACGTACTGACCGGCAGGGTCAACCCGTCAGGCAAGTTGCCGACAACGTTTTCGCTCGCCTACAGCGACGTACCGTCGGCGGCAAGCTTTCCGGGAATAGAGCTCTCGGACGAGGAGGTCCCGGGGTTCGGCGCCTTGTCGCGCGGCAAGCCGGCGGAGGTCGAGTACCGCGACGGCATCTTCGTCGGCTACCGCTATTACGACACCTTCGATGTGGACCCGGCCTATCCCTTCGGCTACGGACTGTCCTACACCTCGTTCACCGTCGACGCCCAACCGCCCGAGATCGCCGACGATCATTACCGCGTTTCGGTAACGGTCACGAACACCGGCGACGTCGCGGGAAAGGAAGTTATCCAGCTCTACGTGCAGGCGCCCACGGACCGGATCGTCAAACCCGCCAGGGAACTGCGCGCCTTCGCCAAGACATCACTACTCTCCCCGGGTCAGTCGCAGACACTGCAACTGGATGTCCGCGCCGCGGACCTCGCGTCCTTCGACCCCGACGAGCGCGCCTGGATCGTCGATCCGGGCGAGTACGTCTTCCACGTCGCGACCTCCTCGCGCGACATCCAACAAAGCTTCAGCGTCGAGCGTGCCGAATCGCTGCGCGTCCGCGAGGTAATCGCCGACCTGCGCCACGACCGCGTCGTCGAGGAACTCACGCCCGCGCGCTGAGCCCGCCACGCGCGCCATAACTACCCCCCCAAGTCCGCGACAATCCAAGGGGAGGTGCACTACAGGCCGCTTGAAACCCTCGCGCGCAGGGATGCGCGCGCGGAGCCTCCAGGGATGGATTTACGGCGTGTTTCAAGCGGCCTGTAGTGCGCCTCCCCGCATCCCTGCGACAACGCTGACACTGAGCCTGCACGATGAATTCACGGCGTGTTTCAAGCGGCTCGTGGTGCGCTTCCCCGCACCACCGCGACGACGCCCACGACGACCCTGTTCGGACGTAGTCACCGCGCGTTTCAAGCGACCCGCAGTGCGCCTCCCGCACCCCCGCGAAGACAATGGATGTTGGCCGCGCGTGAGTCAGCCCCGATCGAGCATGACCGGAATGATCAGGTCTTCCTCGTCGCCGAGGTGGCGCAGCAGGCGGCGGAACATCGTCTCGCTGCTCGCGAGATAGCGGTCAGCCGCGTGGCGGGTGGCGTCGTTGGCCGGGTTCCCGGCGCGCGCGGCCTCTATGAAGGCGTTGACGGTCGCGACGATTTCGGAAATCCCGTCATGCAGCAGCTCATGGTCGGCGGCGAGGGCGTCGAAACCGGGCGCGAGACGCTGCTCGGCGGCGCGAAACGCAGGAAAGTAGTGGTAGTCCTCGACCTGATGATGGCCGTGCAGGTGCGCGATGAAATCCTGCAGGCGCGGCGCGAGCCAGGTCACGAAGGTCATCGGGTCGCTGCGGCCTTCGCGGTAGTCGTCGCCCGCCGACTTGAGCGCCGAACTCTGGTGGCGAAACCAGTCATGCTTGTCGAGCCAGAACTGCGCGACCGGCGACGGCCTCGATCTCCAGCTATCGCGCGGATACTTCTCGAGCAGGACTTTGAGCTCGTCCGGCCAACCCGTACGGCTGTCGATATCGAGACCGGGAATGTCTCGAGTTTCGGGCAGGGCGTTTCCTGTCATTGTCGTCTTGAGATCGTGAACCGGGCGGGCGGGGATTCGTTCTGGGCGGCATCGCGCGCGAGCAGAGTATAGGTGACCGACGATGATGGAGGTGGATCGGTATCCAGGAAGGTTGTCTGCGTGAGCAGCGCGATCACGCTGCCGTCGCGATACAGCACGTAGTCGACGACGCCGGTGTTGTCCGCCGGAGCTTGCCAGCTCAGTCTGAGCGACGCGCCTTCGCCTGCCGCTCGAAGGTCGCGGGGGGCGACCGGTGCGAGCGCGTCGTCGGCATCACGCTCGGTCCTGAGCGTCGGCCGGTCGAACGGGAACCGTTCGTCGCGCACCCGCGGGTCGGTCAGGGCGTTTTCGAGAAACGCGTGGATGTCGCCCTCGGTAACCGTACTCATGTTGAAGGCATAGTTGCCGCCGCCCGGGATCAGGTCGCGTTCGGCGAGCACGGCGCCCGTTCGGTAGAAGCCGATCGCCGCGCCCAGGGTCTGAAATTCCCCGGTATGCATGAATCGCGGCCGCAGGCCAACGTTTCTGAGGCTCGGCGTCCGAACCTCGCCGGCATCTTCCGGATCGCCGGTCACGCCCTGCCGGCCGGGGTCGTAGTCGGCGCGCCTGAGGCCGATATTGAAGTAGTCGTTGTTCGTGAAGAGCGGCGGCTCGTGGCACCTGTCGCACTGGAAGTCCTGCATGGCCTGCCAGCCGTAGAGTTCCGCCTCGCCCATCGCGCCGCTGTCGCCCGCCTCGTAGCGGTCCCAGGCGGTCTGATCCGGGACGAGCGTGCGTTCGTAGCTTGCGATCGCGAAAGCGATGCGCACGGGCGTGATTGCGGGATCGCCGAAAGCGTCAGCAAAAAGTTCGGGATAAGCACGCGAATCGCGAAGGGCAGCCGCGACATCGTCGGGCAGATCGCTCGCGACGCCGAGCGGCGTTGCGCGGGCGAGCTTGGCCGCGAGTTCCTGCCAGGTGCGGCCGTACTTCGCCATCTCCGCTTCGTTGGAGAGCGCGGTCAACGCCTGGTTCTCGAGCGCACCGCCTGTGGCGATCGCGACTTCGCCCGTCAGGGGATCGCGGAATTCGCCGGCTGCGCTGCCGTCCCAGAACGCTTCGCCGGCCCACAGCGAACCGAAGTTGGACAGGCTCAGGCGGGTGGTGACCTGGCGATCGAAACCGAACAGGGGATGCTCGGTCGGCCGGCCGTGGCTGTCGAGCGCCGCGATGCCCGGCGAGCCGCGGACATCGTCTATCGTTCCCGGGTCCGTGCCCGGATGCCGGGCCGAACGGGGATCCGCGCCGCCCGAGGCGGGCAGGTGGCAGGTCCCGCAGGCGACGCTGTTGTCGCTCGACAACTGCTCGTCCCAGAACAGGATCTTGCCGAGAACGCGTTTCTCCTCGGTGATTGGATTCTCGGCGGGCACGGGCACCGGCGGAAGCTCCGCGACCGCCGCCGAAAGCCAGCAGACGGATGCCGCGGCGACAAGCGTTGCGTTCGGACTCCTGGCCATCGAAACGGGCGATGCGATGACTACCGCTCGGCCGGCACGAGCGCGTCCCAGTGCGCGGCCGCGCGGCGGACGATTTCGGGGACGTCTTCGGCGAGCAGGTAGCCCCGATCGACGAGTTCCACCGAATACTGCGTGAGGCGGCCGAGGTACTCGTCGCGGTTTGCGTAGCGCTCGAGAATGGCGGGCCGCGGATCGCCGCGCTGCTCACGCACGCTGCGCGTGGCGGAGAACGGGATATAGCTGCCCTGCAGGCTGACGAGCTGGTCCCCGGGACCGAAGTCGGGATCGAACAGGCTCCAGCCCGTGTAGGTCGCGAGAGGAACGGCGACATCGGGCGAGCGCAGGCCCGCGAGCTCGTTGCCGTCGGCGTCGACCTGCGGTAGCCAGAGAGGATAATGCGGCATCGTGTCGGGTGGTTCGATGGTGGCAATGCCCTCCGTCCTGAATCGCGGCCCGAAGTCGAGCGCCACCGGATTGTCGATCCGGTTCGGGATCGTGACGCCGGGGATGGCCGGGAATCGCAGTTCCCCCAGCCGGGCGAGCGTGCCGTTGCCGACCTGCGGATAGCTGCTCGCCGGAGGCGCCGTGCCGTCGGCGATCCAGGCATCGAGCGCGAGCAACAGCGCGCGCAGGAACCAGGTGTATTGGTTCGGATTGGCGGGAAGCTGGCCCTGGCCGATGCGCGGCGGGAACGCGGCAGGGCCGTGTTGGGTACCGGCAAGCAGATAAACGCGTTCGTTTTCGAGTGGCTGCACATCCTCCATGCCTGCCGCGACACGTTCGACAGCCGTATGCACGAGCGCAGCCGAGCCGCGCCAGTATTCGTTCGACGAATTCGTGTGGAAGACCTTCGGCATGTGTTCGGGAGCGATGCCGGCCAGAAGTCCGTCCGTCGTGCCGCCGCGAAACTCCAGTTGCGCCGGGTCGATATCGGGACAATGCGCACCTTCGCATTCGTGCTCTTCCCAGTAGCGGTCCGTTTGCACGCGGCCCGTGAACGGAAACATCACGCTCGGATAGAAAAAGCTCCAGCTCGCGCGCGACGGCTGCGCGAAGCGGTGGTTGAAGCTGCCCCGCGCGCCGCCGGCGATGTGCGGTATCGCGCCGTCGAAAACCTTGCGTTGCGTTTCATCCGCATTGAATCCATCGTAGAGGAAGGTTCGAACCAGCCGCCCGCTCTGCGAGGCGCCGAATATGATCGCCCGTTCGAACGCTTCGGAGCTGACGCCGAGTTGCGCAGCGCCGTCGTGCTTGAGCGCCGAGACGGCGTCGCGGATGGCCGCGAGCCCGAGTCCCGCGATGCCCGGGTTTTCGGACACGTAGACCACCTCGTAGATCCTGTGCGGGTCGAAGCCGCCGCGCAGGTACACCATGCCGGGATCGGCTACCACGCGGTTTCCTTCGAGCCGGCCGAAACCCCATTGTGTGCGCTCGATCGGCTGTCGCTCGTCCATGGGCGCGTCGCGCACGGTCATGATGTTCGATGCATTTGCAGGATCGGCGACGGGGTAAGGCGTATGACCACGGTCGCCGAGCGATTGGCTGGACACGCGCTCGCGGACGACGAAGTCGCTGCGTACGAGGCCGTTCACCGGTGCGCTGCCGGAGCCGGCTAGCGGCACGGTGACGCGCATCAGCCCTTCGGACCGCGGGACGTCGTGTTGCCAGCCGACCCAAAGCAGCGCGTAACCGTGCCGCTGCAGAAACCCGTCACCATAGTCGGCGGCAGACTCCGGGTCTTGGCTGCCCTGCGCCATGTTGAACCACGAGAGCATGAGCTTGCGCCCGCGGTTCGTCACGTCGAACAGCAACGTCCCGTTACCGCGGTCGGCATCGACCGGCCGGATCAGGAAGAAATCAGCCGAGAATTCGACTGCGCCGGCTGCGTTGCGCGGCGCGTGAGCGAGGTCCCTGACGATTCGATTGGCGGCGATGTTGGGGTCTACGGCGAAGTGCATCGTCCCGGCAAGCTTCTCGTAGGCGCCGGCGACACCGAAGCGTTTGCCGTCGGCGACCTCGCCCTGGGACGTTACTTCGATTCGCGTCACTTCGGCCGCGGCGGAGGCCGCCAGCAGGGCGGCTGCAGCGAGTGCCGCAAGCCGCGCGAACAGGTTTTTCGTATTCATGGCCAAGCAGAATAGGGGGTCCGCCGGGGAGGGGCAATAGCCGGCCAGACGGTTCGTCAGTGGCGGCGCGAGGCGGCATTCGCGCCATGGCTCTCCCGGCGGCCGCTCGTATCCACGGGCTCGCGAACAGTCCGGTAGAATAGCGCCCGCCGGCGGCGGGCCCGCCGTTCGGGCAAGCCGACGCGAGGAAAATCAACATGTCGTCAACGTCTGCGCTTCAAGCCGCCGACCCGGATATCCACGAACTCGTTCTGAAGGAAGCCAGACGGCAGGACGAGTGCATTCGACTCATCCCATCGGAGAACTACGTGTCCCCGGCCGTGCTCGAAGCGACCGGTTCGGTGCTCAGCAACAAGTATTCGGAGGGCTATCCCGGACGCAGGTACTACGAGGGTCAGGAGTTCATCGACCGGATCGAAACGCTCGCCATCGACCGCGCTAAGGCACTGTTCGGCGCCGCGCATGCGAACGTGCAACCGTATTCAGGCTCCCCGGCCAACCAGGCCGTGTACCTGGCCCTGCTCGAGGCCGGCGACACTGTCATGGGTCTCGGCTTGCCGTTCGGCGGCCATATCACCCACGGCCTGAACGTGAATTTCTCGGGCCGGATCTACAGGTCCGTGGGCTACGAGGTCGACCGGGACACGCACCGCATCGATCTCGACGAGGTCGAGGATATCGCGCGCCGGGAGCGGCCGAAGCTCATTTTCTGCGGCGGCACGGCCTATCCCAGGATCTGGGATTTCGCGGGCTTCGCCGAGATCGCCTCGGCCGTCGGCGCCGTGCTCGTTGCCGACATCGCGCATATTTCGGGACTCGTGGTCGCCGGTGCGCATCCGCACCCGTTTCCGCACGCCGGCATAGTCACGACGACGACGCACAAGACGCTGCGCGGTCCCCGCGGCGGGATGATCCTGTCGGACGGGACGTACGCGAAAGAACTCGATCGCGCGGTCTTTCCGGGGCTGCAGGGCGGGCCGCACGATCACACGACCGCGGCGATCGCGGTAGCGCTGCGCGAAGCCGCAACCGAAGAATTCAGGGCCTATGCGCACCAGATCGTCGCGAATGCGAGGGCGCTCGCGCAGGCACTCGACGGGCACGGGTTCAGACTGATTTCGGGCGGAACCGACAACCACCTGATCCTCATGGACGTCACGAAGCGAGGCATCAACGGCAAACCCGCGGCGCAGGCGCTCAACCGCGCCGGCATCGAGTGCAACTACAACACCGTTCCGTTCGACCCGCGCAAACCCTTCGATCCGAGCGGAGTCAGGATCGGCACCCCCGCCGTGACCTCGCGCGGCATGCGCGAGGCGGAGATGCCCTCGATCGCGGCGTGGATCGATCGCGTCGTCGCCAATGCCGATGACGAAACGGAAATCGCGCGCGTGCGTGCCGAAGTGACCGAGTTCTGCCGCGCGTTCCCGGCGCCCGGTATCCGCGTCTGATCGGCGCGCGTCGGCCGACGCGCGCCTGGCGATGCAGCGGGGCAGGTGAGACCGTGACGCGGCGTCGGCAGCCCGCGGCCAGACGCGGGGCGGACGATGCCGAGACTTGTGCTGAGAGGGGCTGCGCCGGCAGCCGGCCTATTGGGTCAGATTCAGGTTGATCGAGACGTCGACGTCCTCGCCTACCCAGCTCGTGTCGTTCCAGCCTGCGCCGACACCGTAGTTGAAACGGTTGATCGAAAATTCGCCAGCGAATTGCGCGGTACCGTCGCCGGCATCGGTAAAGCTGAAGTGCAGCGTAAGCGGCCGCGTGCGTCCCCTGAGAGTGAGTTCGCCGACCGCATCGTACGTGCCGTCGTCGAGTTCGACGATGCTCTCCGACTCGAACACGGATTCCGGATACTCGCGGCTGTCGAACCAGTCGCCGTCGATCAGCGCGGCGTCGCGATCGTGGTCGCGCGTGTTGACGGATTCGGTCTGAACGATTCCGACGATGCTGCCGGCGTCGGGGGAGGCGGGATCGAAGCTGATCGTCGCGTCGAAGGTCTCGAAGCGGCCCGTGAACTTCGTGCCTTGCTGCACGCCCACGAACGTTACAGTGCTCGTCGCCTCGTCGACGTTCCAGTCGGCTGCGATCGCGGAACCTGCCAGGACCAACGCCGCTGCGGCGATCGGCAGTGCGCTTGCGTTCGGTAGTCGTTTCATGTGTCTTCCCGCTTCTGTGTTGGTCGTCGTTGTTCGGGTGGGCATTATCGTAGCCCGCTCCGCCGCATGCAACGGGCCGGGAAGCCTGCGCCGCAGAAGTACCGCAGCTTTGCGCGACTTCCTACGGCGCGGGCTCGTTGCCACCATTGGCCAGTCGCTGGCGGTCGTGCGCGAGCGTGAAGTCGACGAGCGGGCCCTTCGGTACGATGCCGAGCGGGTTGCGCAGCTCGCTGATCGAGAAGTAGCCGTGCTTGTAGAGGTCGGGCTTCACGGTCCGCGAGATACCGGGCGACTGGTACAGGTCGCGCGTGTAGGGCCAGAGGTTCGGATAGTCCATCAGGCGCCTGAGGTTGCACTTGAACGCGTAGTGATAAGCGACGTCGAATCGAGCCAGCGTCGGGAACAGGCGCCAGTCCGCTTCCGTCTGCAGGTCGCCGCACAGATACCGCTGCCCGCCGAGACGGTCCTCGAGGAAATCGAGCGTCTCGAACACCTGGTCGAACGCTTCCTCGTAGGCGTCCTGAGTGCGCGCGAAACCGGCCCGGTAGACGCCGTTGTTGAGATTGGCGTAAACGCGTTCGTTGAGCGCGTCGATCTCGGGTCTATGGGCCTCCGGATAGAAGTCGCGGTCGTTGGCGCCGGCTCCGTCAAAGGCGGAGTTGAGCATGCGGATGATGTCGGCGGACTCGTTGTTGACGGTTCGCCCCGTCTTCCTGTCGTAGAGCACCGGCACCGTCACGCGTCCCGTATAACCGGGGTGGCCTTCCGCGTAGACCTCCCAGAGCGCGTGCTTGCCGAGGCAGGGATCGCTGAACTCGCCTTCGGCGTCGAAGATCCACCCCTGGTCGCTGCGCCGCGGCAGCGCGATCGAGACTGAAATCATGTCCTCGAGGTTCTTGAGCACCCGGAAGATCAGCGTCCGGTGGGCCCAGGGACAGCCATAGGCGACGAACAGGTGATAGCGGCCGGCCTCGGCTTTGAAGCCGCCGTCGCCGGTCGGGCCGGGCGAACCGTCGGCCGTGACCCAGTGACGAATGACCGATGCGTCGCGCTGCCAGCGCCCGTCGGCAAACTTGAGCGCGGAGGCTTCCTCGTCCGTCGTCCACTTGCCGTCGATCATCACACCCATGTTCGATACTCCTGAATCCCCTGAAACGCGATCGTGCAGCGGACGATCATGCCTTGCCTGCGCCGCCCTTACAGCCCGAATCGCTGGTTTTCGAGGCAGATGAATTCGATCAGGTCTTCGTCGACCATGATTTCCTGGTTCACGCGCACGGTCCACGGTTCCGTATAGGCCTTCGGGTCATCGACCGTAATGTCGATTTCCATGCGCCCGTAGCTCGGCCGTCTGAACCGCTCGGTAACGGTCGCCGCGTCCGTGCGCGGGCTGCCGATGATGTCGAGCCAGCCGTCGTCCCGGAAATGGGTCGTCACGACGACGAGCTCGTCGCCGTCCCAGTATCCCGTCGAGTAGCCGTACCACCACGGTTGCGGATCGTTGTCGGGAGACGGCCGGCCGTCGGTGAAGATCTGCCGCATGCCCATGCTCGCTTCGTAGAGAACGACGATCAGGCCGGGCGTCTGCACGAACTTGCGCGGCGCCCCCTGGGTATGAAACTGCATGTTGCCCATCGGCAGGCAATGCGCTTCGGGATTGTCCGCGCTGCCCGCGGCCTCGCGCTCGTTTCGCAGCTCGCGAGCCCAGGGCTGGAAGGGCAGGCCGCCTTCCATATTGGCGCCAACGTCGCGGAAGCCCGCGATTGGAGGGCTGTCCGGCGGCAGTTCCGGTGCGTCCCCGTCCTGTGACGAACGCCGCGCGCCTCGCCACAGTCCCGTCAGATCCGGGTGGCCGTCGCCAGTTCGCGGTGCGGGTGCGTCGAAGTCCACTTCGCCGTCGGCCGTTCGCGGGACGTCGGGCGTCGGGTGGCGGGGCCATTGAGCGATTGCCGGGGAGGTCGCGAGCAACGCTAGAGTGAGCGTCGCGATTCCGCACGCTATCCGGGTTTTCGGATCGGACACTGGCTTCCTCCGTGCTGCACGCCGTGCAATTCCGACTACCGTTTCGGGCCGTGGCAGAAGGTTCGGATCGCGCATATCATAGCGTTTCCCGAGCGCTTCAAGGAGTGGCCGATGAACGTTCGAACGCTGTTCGCGGCGGCAGTTGCTTCGCTGTCCGTTCTGGGCGCTTCTCAGGCCATTCCGCACCATTCCTTTTTTGCCGAATACGACCGCGAACTGCCAGTCACGATCACGGGTACGGTCACCCGGCTCGAATGGACGAATCCGCACGCGCGGCTCTATATCGACGCACCGGACGAAAGCGGCGAGATCGTGAACTGGGACCTCGAACTCGGTCCGCCGAACGGCCTGATGCGGCTCGGCTGGCGCAGGGATTCGCTGGTGCCGGGCACGGTCGTTACTGTCGAGGGATTCCGCTCGAAGACGGAAGACAACGTTGCGAACGCGCGCACGGTTACGCTCAGCGACGGACGGGAGGTGTTTGCCGGGTCGTCATTCGACACGACAACGTCGCCGTAAACCCGCAGTAAGTCGCGGACGCTATCCAGGCCGCATGCGGGCGGTGAGAGGACGCCGGCGCACATCACGCCTGATCACACAACGTTGTTTCCGTCAATCTGCGCCGGGCTGCAGGATGACAGGGAATTCCCGAATTACAGGTTTTCAGCAAGCAGGGGACAGGATCACATGCCGACTAAATTGCAGGACAGCATTGCCAACAAGGAATTCGTTATTACCGCGGAGATCGTGCCGCCGTTGTCCGGCAGCGGCGCGAGCCTGCTCGAGGAGGCGGCGCAACTGCGCGGCGCGGTCAACGCCATCAACATCACCGATGCGGCCGCGGGCAGAACGGCCATGAGCAGTTTCGCGGCGACGGCACTGCTGGTACAGAACGATGTCGAGCCGATCCTGCAGGTCACCTGCCGTGACCGCAACCGAATCGCGCTCGCCGGAGATCTACTCGGCGCATCCGCCCAGGGCGTGCACAACATGCTGGTGTTGCACGGCGACGATCCGGGCGGCGGCGATCAACCCGACGCGAAGCCCGTGTTCGATCTCAAGTCCACTGAACTCATGATGCTCGCCCGCGACATGCGCGACACCGGCCTGCTGCCTTCGGGACGCAAGATCAACCCGCCGCCCGAGTTCTTCATCGGCGGCGCTGACGTCCCGCGGATGCCGGACGAGAAGTGGGAGTCGAAGTGGATGCTGGGCAAGGCCGACGCGGGCGCGGGTTTCGTCCAGACGCAGTTCTGCTTCGACCTCGACGTGGCGCGCGGGTACATCGACCGCCTGCGGGAGGATGGCATCACGGACCGCGTCGGTGTGATCATCGGCGTCGGGCCGATCCGCTCGGCGAAGTCGGCGATCTGGATGAACAACAACCTGTTCGGCGTTCACGTGCCGGACGCAACGATCGCGCGCCTGGAAGGCGCCGACGACGCCCGTGCCGAAGGGCGGCGCATCTGCATCGAGCTCATACGGGGGCTCCGCGAGATCGACGGAGTCGCCGGCGCGCACATCATGGCGCCGGCCCAGGGTACCGACGCTATCGTCAAGGTGCTCGAGGCGCTCTGATCCGGAGTGGCCGGGGCCGACAGTACCGCCTCCGCGTCATCCGGGCGAGGACAGGAGGCGACGCGTCTGGCACGGACGGAGTACCGGAGGCAGAAGGTGCGCGGCGTTAACCGCAGCAGCCGCACGTCTCCGAGATCAGGAATCGTCGGTGACTGACTGCCTCAGTTCCTCGTATATCGCCTCGACAAACCGGTCCGTCGTCCAGGTCCCCGAATTGGTGCCGTAGCGTCCGTCATAGTCAAGCGTCGGGTGGGCGTCGCGGACCTCCTCGAGCGACATCTCCTGTTCCACGAAATATCGAATTCGATCCCGGATTATCGTCAACATATCCCGGTACTCCACCAGGTCGGCCTCGTCGCAGAGGCGCCCGTGTCCCGGGATGATCATCGTCCCGCCTTCCTGCCGGTCGGCAGGAACTGTCAGGCGCAGGATGCGATTCAGGGCGTCGATGATCCCCTGAAAGGAACCGCCGGCGTCGCGATCGATGTACGGGTAACTCGTAGTGAGAAAGATGTCGCCGGTGGCGATCACGTCGGAACGGCGGAAGAACACGATGCTGTCGCCGTCTGTATGAGCTGCGGGCTGATGCAGGATCTGTAGTGCCTCGCCATTGAAGTACAGGTCCTTGAGGTCGGTGAAATAGGTGTCCGTCGGCCAGGCTTCAAACGGTACCGGGTCATCCGAGGTGCTCATCGCGACGAGCACGTTTTCGTGCGCAATGATCCTGGCGCTCTCATATACATCGGCAATCGTCCGGCCGATGTTTCCTCCCGCGATGCTGCTGCCGGCCCGGGCGATGAGCGTGTTGCCGCCGACGTGATCGGGATGTGCGTGGGTGTTGATCAGAAAGCGGATCGGTTGTTCGGAAATCTCGCGAATCAGGCCGAGTAACTGCTCTCCTGTTCCGATCCCCATCGAGTCGACGACGAGGATTCCGTCGTCGCCGACCTGAAGCGCCACGTTGCCTCCCGGGCCCGCCAACATGTACACATTGCCCTGCACGTGCAGAACCTCGAACTCAGGTGTCGTGTCGGGAGTGCCTGGCTGGGCTGCGGCGCCTGAGGCAATCCCGCACAACAAGACCATCCAGGCGATGGCCGTGGCCGCGCCTGGTGATCGGTTGGCGAGACCTCGCAAACGACTACCGGGCGACGCACATGTTGGTGCGCTCATTCGATGAATTCCGGATACATGGTTTCGGCACCGCCGAGAACGCCCTCCATCGGCAGCCCGTACTTGTTGGCGTACTCCTCCAGAAACGGATTCTGACCGGGCAGATAGTGAGGCACGGTACCGAGTGGACGATCGATTTCCACGGCAATGTCACATAGGTACGAAAGGATCCTCTGGCCGGGATCCAGGACCCAGTTGTTGGAACGTATGAAGGGTTCCGTGAGATACACCGGGTCGACGATGACGACGATCTGGGTCAGGTAGTTTCCGTGACGGATGAAGTGCTCTGTCATGTGAGCTTTGTCGCTGCGCGCGAGACCGTTGCGGCGAAGCCAGCCCTGCTTCAGATGCGTGGTTGTCACCGTCAAAGTATCTCCGTCCCAACTGCCGGTGGAGAACCCCTGCCAGGTGTGAGCCGCAAGCTCGGACGGGTGGGGTCTGCCGTCCATCCAGATCGTACGTTCCGCAGCCTGATAGTACAGTCGCGTGCGGATCGCCACGAGTTGCTGGGAATCGGAGTCGTACTCGTTCCAGATGCGCATCAGTCCGGGCGCGCGATGTGCGTAGTCGGCCGGGTGAGGCTTGCATTGATGCTCAGGCAGGGTAAGCAGGGAAGCGCTCCAGCTCAGTCCGCGCAGCCTCCCGGCCTCATTGAGCGGTATACCGTGGTATTCCACCAGGTCGGGTCCCGGGAGACGTTCCGGCTCGTCCTCGTGATAGCGGGGCGACCATTCCCCCGCGAGATCGAATTGCGCCTGGGCCGAACTAATTGAAAGACCGACCGCAGCGACCAGTGTCGTCGCGGCTCGTGTCATGTTGCGCATGATCCTGCTCCAGTCGACACTGGCGCAATGCGCAGGAATCACTCCTGATCGCAGGGCGTCGGGTTCCACGACGAATCGTCGGGCAGGCGCTTGAAATCGGAACTCGTGATGTATTCCTGGCCCAGGTGTTCGGGATCGGAAACGATGGTCGTCACGGTGAACCATTCCTCGCCATAGGCTGCATGCCGGTCGAAGAACTCGGTCATGACCGTTTGTTCGCCGTACGGCACGCCGTTGGTTCGCAGGTAGCCGGGGCTCAGGTGCGTCGTGATCACCTTGAGTGTGGAGCTGACGTCGTCCATTCGCCGCTCGATGCGGTCGAAGCCGATATCCGTGCCGCCCCAGCTTGCCCGGGAGTAGCCCTGCGGCGTGGGATCGGCGGATTCCGGTTCCGGCGGCGCGCCGAAACGCAGCAGCCGCGTCTGCATGCCATGGTCGGTATCGATGCGCAGCGTGTTGTCGTCTTCCCAGGAGATGCGCACCCGGAGCGGCATGCGCATGACGCCGGCGGCGCCGTAGGCCTTGCAGGAATTGCCGCCCTCGGCCGGATCCCAGGTGTCGGCGACGCGCCGTCCCTCCTCGCTGAGCGGGATACTGATGTAGTCTCCCTTTGGCGGAGTGACCATGCGCCAGCGCCAGTCCTCGGTGACCACCGCCGTCCAGTATCCCGTGAGATCGGCCCGCGCCTCGCTTCGCGCTGTCGCAGCGTCGTCCTGTGCGCCGGCCGGCGCGGCAACCGCGAGAACGGCAGCCGCGAACAATGGTGCGACGGCGAGCTTCATCGTACGATCAGTCAAAGTCGCCGCTCCACGACCAGCCGTCGGACGTTCGCTCGATGCTGCGCAGGCGCAAGCGGTGATCCTGCGGGTCGCGGCCGGGGTTGCCCATGATCACGACATGATCGCCGGGCTTGAGCGTGTCGCGCGTGACGTTTTCGCCCGTCAGCGAAGTCGCGCCGCCCCACTCGACGGCCCAGCGTACGGTCTCGCCACTCTCATCTGTCACGTTGAGGTGCAGGAAAGCGTGGGGGTTGCGGTACAGGAACGCCACGAGCGTGCCTTCGACGGTCATCTCATCGTTGATGAGATACGTCGCCGCGAACGAATGATGCGCGGTTGCCGACGCACCGAGCGTCAGTGCGCCGCAGATCGCTGTCACTAGGATTGCTTTCTTCATGGTTTCAACCTCGTTTGCCGGTCCGGGAGCTACTCGCCGGCTGTTTCGCTCAATTCCTCATATATCGCCGTAATGAACTGTTCAGTCGTCCAGAAACCCGAATCGGCGCCGTAGCGGCCGTCGTAGTCGAGCGTTGGCCGGGCGTCGCGGACCTCGTCGAGCGACATGCCCTGGTCCACAAGATACCGGATGCGGTCCCGAATGATGGTCAGCATGTCACGGTACTCGAGCACATCGGCCTCGTCGCCGAGGCGCCCCTGTCCGGGGATGATCATGGTACCGCCTTCCTGCCGGTCGGCGGGAACCGCGAGGTCGAGGATGCGGTTCAATGAATCGATGATGCCCTGAAACGAGCCGCCGGCAGCGCGGTCGATGTACGGATATGCGGTGGTCAGGAAGATGTCGCCCGTGGCGATGACATCGGAGCGGCGGAAGAACACGATGCTGTCGCCGTCGGTGTGGGCGGCCGGCTGATGAAGCAGTTGCACGGCTTCGCCGTTGAAGAACAGTTCCTTGCGGTCGGTGAAATAGGTGTCGGTGGGCCAGCCTTCGAACGGCATCGGTTCGTCCATGGCGGTTATCGCGATGAGCGCGTTCTCGTGGGCGACGATCCTGGCCGCTGCGCCGGCGTCGGCGATCGTGCCGACCACGTTGCCGCCGGCGATGTTGCTCCCGGCCTGCGAGATGGTCGTATTGGCGCCGACCTTGTCGGGATGCGCATGGGTGTTGATCAGGAAGGTGATCGGCTTGTCCGT
Organism: Gammaproteobacteria bacterium; assembly: GCA_022826245.1. Lineage (GTDB taxonomy): Bacteria > Pseudomonadota > Gammaproteobacteria > Steroidobacterales > Rariloculaceae > Rariloculus. Next base: position 13,675 of record JAJDVG010000055.1, on the reverse strand, counting down.
GATTGCCTGGATTGTGGCGAGCAGGGCCTCGGCCATCGCTGCCCCCATCGTGTCGACCACGATGACGCCATCGTCACCGACCTGAAGCGCGACGTTTCCGTTGGGGCTCGCCAGCATGTAGACGTTCCCCTGAACGGGCAGTACGCCGATTTCAGGCGCTCCGTCGCCGGAGCCGCTCTGAGCCATGGCCTGAAATGCGAGCCCTCCCGAGAGCGCGACGACCGCCAGAATTCGCGCGGCTGCCGTACGACCGGCCGCCATGCGCCTGGCGACAATTGTCGATCGACTGGCGAACGGACTTGGCCGTTGCCCGGTCGATCGTTGCCCGAAACTTGTTCGCGCTGACGTGCTCATTCGATGAAATCCGGGTACATGGTGTGCGCGCCGCCCAGAACACCCTCCATCGGCAGCCCGTACTTGGTGGCATATTCCTCGAGGTACGGGTTCTGTCCGGGCAGGTAGTGGGGCACGGTGCCCTGCGGGCGTTCGACCTCGACGACGATGTCGCAAAGATACGGGGTGATCTGCTGGCGCGGATCGAGCACCCAGTTGTTCGAACGAATGAACGGCTCGTCGAGATACACCGGATCGTCGATGATGACGATCTGCGTGAGGTAGTTCTCGTGGCGGAAGAATTGCTCCGTCACGTGAGCCTCGTCGCTGCGCGCGAGCCCGTTGCGGCGGTACCAGCCCTGCTTGAGGTGAGTGGTCGTGACGGTAAGCCGCTGGCCGTCCCATTTGCCCGTCGAGAAGCCCTGCCAGGTGTGGGGGGCGTATTCAGGCGGATGCGGCCTGCCGTCCATCCAGATGGTCCGTTCCGGCGCCTGCCAGCGAAGCCGCGTATGGATGGCGACGAGTTGCTGTGAAGCGCTGTCGTACTCGTTCCAGATGCGCATCTGGCCCGGCCCGCGATGGGCGTAGTCCGAAGGGTGGGGCTTGCACTGGTGTTCGGGCAGCGTGAGCAGGGACGGGCTCCAGCTCAGCCCGCGCAACCTGCCGGCTTCGTTGATGGGAATACCGTGGAACTCGACAAGATCGGGACCGGGAATGCGTTCCGGCTGATCCTCGTGGTAACGGGGCGACCACTCGCCCGAGAGATCGAATTGAGCTTGCGCCGAAGTGCCCGGCAACAGGGCCGCGGCGAACAGCAGAGCCGCCACGCCAGTCAGTTTTCGCATCGCATTCGCTCCGCTCAGCTTAGGCGCAAAATTCTAGTTTGTATGCTGTAGCGATTCCAGTGCTGCACGGCCCGTCCAGCCATCGGTACTGCGTTTGTCGGACGCGATTCTTCTTCAGGCTGTCGCGGACTTGAGATCGACGCGTCCTACAGATCGCTTCATTGGCCTGCGGGCCAGTGCTCCACCACGACCTCCCGCATCGGAAAGTCGTCGATGTTCGCGGTAGCGAGCGAGGCCCCGATCCCTTCCGCTGCCGCCGCGATCAGGCAATCGGCCTGGTGCAGCGTCACGCCCTGCGCCGCGAACGTGCGACGCCAGGCGCCTGCCTGCATGCCTTGAGCAACGCCAAGCGGCGCCAGCCGCAATGCGTTGAACAGACGACGCGCAGTGGCCTCTTCGCCCGGCTGCAGACCTCGCCAGATCTCCTCGACGGATATTGCGCAAACCCAGGGTTCCACGCCACGGCGGCGTAATCCCGTCAAGCGCGACGCGGCGGGACGCCCTCTGAGCGCATCGATCAACACGGTCGAGTCGAGCAACAAGCGGGCCATGGTTCAACCCGATCTGCGATCGTCGCCGCGCCGCTGCCGGCGTACCCACTCCGCTGGATCGTCGTCCCAATCGTGACCGGTATCCGGAATCCCGCCCAGCGCCGCTTCGATGTCGTCCCAACGCCGTTCATCGTCGAGCCCACGTCTTATGAGTTCGGAAATAAATGCGCTGCGTCGACGAGAGCCTGCGCGTCGGTCAAGTTCCAGCACCAGGGCATCCGGCAATGCTATGTGTATTCTCATGGGCCAAGGTTAGCACACACTTGTCAGGTGCGAAGTGCGTGTCGACCGTTGCCGCCAAGCAGGTATTTCCGCGCGCGGGGAATCCGCATCCGCGATCCCGTGTGCCCATTGACGGCCACGTTCGGATACTCGAAAGCGCGTGACCCGAGTGGGTGAGAATCCGTCAGGGCAGGTAAAGCATGGCGGCGACCGCCAGGCCGAGCAGCGCGGTCATCGTGGCCATCAGGCGCCAGTATTGCATTGACATGGACTCCATCATGCGTCGCTCGCTCTCCGCGATGCGCTCGATGAGTTCAGTCTTGAGCCGCCTGAGGGCGGCGTCGAGTTCGGGCCGCGTGACCGCCTCGCGGGCGTTGGCGACCAGATGCATCTGCGTGGCGCAGACATGCGCCTGGCGCGTATCCATGCCGGACTCTTCCAGAGTCTCGGCGACGGCGCGGATGTCGATGGACGCGGTCATGGAAACATTCTTGCGGCGGGCCGGTGGACCGTCAAGGCGCTTTCCTGTGTCGTTCGACGAGTTTCCAAAGAAAAGCGCCGACGGTCCTTTCGAACCGCCGGCGCTTATTGGTCAGCTCCGTTGAGCGTCGCCTAGAAGTCGACTGTCAACGAGAGGCCCGCCTCGCGAGGACGCGACACGGTAGCGAAGTTGTAACCCCAGATCCCGTGGAAGAAACCCGAGTTCAACATGTACTCGTTGGTCAGGTTCGTGCCGAAAACGGACATTCGCCAGTTACCACCTGCCGGCGTGTAGGTGACGCGGGCATTGAGAACGCCCCAGTCACCGCTCTCGTCGGTGCCGTAGGGAATAGGTCCGCCATTCTTCTCCCCGTACCAATCCATCCGGAGGAAATTGATCGACCGCCAGAAGTTGTCGGAATACGCGTAATCCAGGCGCGTCGTCACCGAACCGCCGCTGTTGAGGCTCGCGTTGTACTGTAGACCGACGTTGTAGGTGAGGTCGGGCGCTTGCTGAAACTCCGTGTCAAGGCTGATGTCCCGCACGGGCACGCCCGGCTCAACGTAGGTGTAGCCGGTATCGAGCAGCCCCAGGTTGAGGTACAGCGACAGCGCATCGGTCGGTACGACCGTGACCTCGAGCTCGAAGCCGCTGGCATTGGCTTCACCGACGTTCTGCGTCGCCAGTGACGTCAATTCGTTGCCATCCTCGTCGGTGACCACACCGGCGTTCTGGATGTTGATCCAGTCCGAGTCGAAATACGTCGCGTTGACGCGCAGCAGGCCGTCCAGGAGATCAGCGCGAATGCCGATCTCGGTGTTCTCGACGATTTGCGGATCGTACGGGAAGTACAGATTCTCGCCTGCATCACCCACCTGTGCGGAGTCGACGCCGCCTGAGTCGAACCCTTCCGAGTAGCTGAAGTAGCCCATGATGTCGTCGGTGAACTGCATCTGCAGGGCCGCCTTGTACGTGTCCTGATCGAACGAGACATCATTGGCCGGACCAAGCATGGCAGGACGCGTGCCTGCGAACGGATCGCCACCGATGTGCAGCCTGTCACTGCTCACGAGCCTCGGCGCCGTGAGGCCCGGAATCGGGGTCAGGTTTCCGCTCTGTTCACTCTGGTCGTGCTGGCGAATTCCAACCGTGAGATCCAGCCTGTCCGTCAGGGCGATCGTGGCTTCGCCGAACACGGCCCAACCGTCCTGGTCGTTAAATTGCAGGCGGTCGTAAGCGAAAATGTTCATCGTGAACCACGCGACCCACTGGCAGGTGTTCGCGCCCGTCGGAAAGCCGGCGAACGTTCCGTGGTTCGGGTTGCCATTGGTGAGTGCCAGGCAACGATCCGAATTGTAGACGTCCGACAGCAGGAGTTCCGGTTTTTCCTCGCCTGCAAGTGTGCGGAATTCCTCGAGAGTGAAGCGGGCGGTGCGACTGTTCTGTTCCTGATCCCAGTAATAGAGGCCGCCCACCCAGCTCACGCGGTCGTTGCCGCCGCTGATCTGGAACTCCTGGCTGAAGACGTCGAGACGGTGCCGGATGATGTCCTCGACGAGATGGTAGTCGCTGTTTTCCCAGTCGACGTTGACGTCGGGTCTGACCTCGGTCGCCGCGCTCAGGGACTGCACGCTGATGTTGTCCGTGACGTCCCAGCTGATGTCGAGCGTGGTTTGGGCGCGCCGGATGTGCGTCGGCAGCGTCACGCTCGAGCGGTTCTCCCACCAGCCGACCTTGCCGCCCGGGTAACCCGCCTGGAAGTGCTCGGCGTCGAAGGGGTCGAGCGGAAGGGTGACGCCGCGCTTCGCCGCGCCTTCGACCGCGAGCCCGTAGAACTGCGCGGGAAGCACGCCCCAGTTCTGAATGCACGCCGCTGGGGTGTTGGGGGGACCACAGGGATCGTCAAACGACAATCCAGGCCGCACACCGGGTATGCGCCCCGTGTCCCAAACGCCGTTCTGGATGCGGGGCTCCGTGAAGAAGGTCTCTTCTTCGGAGTGAATCAGGCGGAGTTCCACGCTGTCTGACGGCGTCCAGACGATATCGCCGCGGTAGACGACCTGGTCGACATCGCCGTACTGGTGGTCGTGTGTCAATCCCTGGATGTAGCCGCCTCGATACAGGTTCGAGGCCGTCCATTTCGTTCGGAAGTTGTCTCCCAACGGAACGTCGAGAGACGCCTTGGCGTCGCGGCGATCGTTCGAACCGGTGGTTGCCGTGACGCTGCCGCCGAACTCGTCGCCGGGTTGCCGCGTCCAGATACGGATGGCGCCGCCGACCGCGTCGCGGCCATAGGTCGTGCCCTGCGGACCGCGCAGCACCTCGATGCGGTCGATATCGACCAGGTCCTGAAACAGGAAGCCGTACGTGTTCACCTGCCAGACGCCGTCGACGAACGTGCCGATGTTCGGCAGCCCGCGAACCCGGAACTGCGTGCCGAACGTTCCGGCGCCGCCGCCCTGAATGTTGAGGTTCGGAATGTAGTTGCCGACGTCCTCGAGGCTGTCGAGGCCCTGCAACTCCAGGTTCTCGCCCGTGAGGGCGACGATCGAGATCGGGATCTCTTGCAGATCCTGCTCACGACGCGTTGCCGTGACGACGATCTCCTCGAGGCCGCCTGCTTCTTGGGCACCGGTCAGTTGCGGCGCGAGCGCGGCTGCCGAGCCTCCCAAGGCTGCCGCAACGGCTATCGATAAGGTTGTACGTTTCATGCGCATTCCTCGTTATGAATTGCGTAGTTGGCCAAAAAGTGGCATTTGTGCTCGCAAACCCGGGCTCGTGTTCTCCAAATACAACGAGCCACGTCCTGTGCGACCCCCCCCCACCGCGCAGGAATGGAATGCCTATTATGCAATTTGACAAGCGTCCGTCAATGACAAATTGTCTTAATTTGACAACATCGGCAATGCAAACACGTAGAGCGGATTGCCGAACCCCGTGCGAAGCTCGGGCGTGAGGCTGTCGAGACCGAACGCAGCGCCGAGCCGGCAGCGGTCACGCTCGCGTACTGCGTGTTGGCGAGGAGTGGCGGAATGCCCGGATGGGCGGTTGGAATTCACGCCAATTCGGATTCTGACGCGGCCTGTGGGTTGACGCCCCTGGCCGGGAACACGCGGCGCTGGCCGCTGGTGTGTTTACACGGCGCCGCTTCGGGTCAGGACGACCCCGAGGATCGTAATCATCAGCGCATTGGCGGCAATCATGATGCCCACCGCAATCAGGAGGGAACGCAATATCTCGGCCCGCAGTTCGGAGCGAACGGCGTCGATGCGGGCCAGCAGCTCGGTTTGGACGGCATCGATGCGGGCTTGTAATCCGTCATGGACCGTGTCGATGCGGGCTTGTAACCCGTCATGGACCGTGTCGATGCGGGCGTGCAAGGCCGCGATGCCGGCCTCGAAGCGCTCCACGGTCACCAGTTGATTGACGGATTCGCCCATGATTTCCACGATGGCTTCGGCCTGTTCGGCCTCGATGCCCGCAGCCTTGAGCCTGCGTGCAGCGCCAAGTGTATCAAACGCCGTGTCGGCCATGAGGGAGTCTCCGCGAATCGCAGGGGGTGGGCGATATCTGTGCCTGAGTGCGATGTCAGCTTAGCGCGAAACAGCCGCGACGGAAGCCGCATTTGTGGGCGATTGCCAAAGAAAACGCGTCGGTCCGGCGGCCAGGCCGGCCGGCGTCAGTCCGGCAACGCAAACACGTAAAGCTGGTTGCCGAACCCCGTGCGCAGTTCGGGCGTGAGGCTGCCGAGGCCGAACGCGAGCCCCGAGCCGCCCGTGCTGACGGCGACGTATTGCCTGCCGTCGACCTCGAAGGTTGCGGGATACCCGTTCACGGGCGAGCCGAGGTTGACCTCCCAGAGGATGTCGCCGTTGTCGTGGTCGTAAGCACGGAAGCGCCCGTTCACGTCGCCGCCGAACACCAGCCCGCCGCCCGTGGAGATCAGCGACAGCACGCCGGAGCGTTGCTCGAATTTCCAGGCGGTCTCGCCCGTCGCGACCGAGACCGCTTCGATCGTGCCGACGTTCTCGGTACCGGGGGTTATCAGGTTCTGGTTACGGATCGCGTAGAGATCGTCGAGGCTCGGTTCCTCCGCCGCCGAGGTCGACATCATGCAGGTGTGTTGCAACGGGAAGTACATGAGACCCGTGAGGGGGCTGTAGGTGCCGGCCGGATAGTTCTTGCCGCCTCGCGTGCTCGGGCAGATCAGCAGTTCCTGGCCTGCGGCGGTGAAGAGCTTTTCGGGAGCGACCGTCGCCGCGCCTGATTCCACATTTACGTCCGTGATGACGTTCTGCGGCGTCGTTTCCCTGGCCCAGAGGAACTGGCCGGTCTCCCGGTCCAACGTATAGACAATGCCCGTCTTGCCAGGGATGCCCGTGAGCACCTTGCGGGTCTCCCCCGGCCGGACGAGCGGGTTGATCCAGGTGACCTCGTCGGGGTTCGGCGCGACTTCGGTGTCAATGAGTAGCCGTTCGAAGGGATGGTCGAGGTCCCAGTGATCGACCACGTGCTGCAGGTACCAGACGATCTCGCCCGTGTCGCCATCGAGGGCGAGCGTCGAGTTGTGGTAGAGGTGCTGTTCCTGGTTGCCGCCGAGCATGAACTTGGGCGCGGGCGAGGTCACGGACGTGCCGATATAGATCAGATTGAGTTCCGGGTCGTAGCTCGGCACCATCCACATGCCGACGTGCCAACGCTCCTCGTAGGGCACGCCGCCCCAGGATTCGTCGCCGGGCTCGCCGGGCCGCGGGATCGTGCGGGTGCGCCACAGTTCCTCGCCCGTGCGAGCGTCGAACGCCGTGATCACGCAGGCATCGGGTCCACCCTCGGGTTCGCAGCTTCTGCCGGAGATGACCTTGCCGTTCGCGACGATCGGCCCTGAACTGTTCTTGGCGCCCGCCCGGTAGTCGAGTATGAAGCTCTCCCAGGCGAGTTCGCCCGTTGCGGCATCGATCGCGTAGGCGTAACCGTCGGCGCCGTTGTCGAGAATGACGTTGCCGTGAATGGCGATGTTCCGGTTGGTCGCGGGCGCCGGAAAGTACTCGCCGACATCGTCGGGCATGCCGCGGTTGTATTCCCAGATCAGGTCGCCCGTGGCGGCGTCGATGGCCTGGGTGATGTCGCCGGGATTCGGGAAATACATGACGCCGCGATAGACGAGCGGCGTGCCTTCCTGATCGCCGTCGGCCAGACGGCGCGTCCAGACGAGCTGCAGTTCGTTGACGTTGCCGCGATTGATCGCGTCGAGCGGGCTGTAGCCCCAGCTATCGAGCGTTCGCCGCCACATGAGCCAGTCCGCGGGATCCGGGTCCCGCAGCATCGCATCGGTGACCGGCACGAAATTCGAGTCCTGGGCGAGAGCGGGAAGGCAGGCAACCATGCCGGCCATGCCGGCGATCAGGGCGTTGAATCGTGTCATCGGGCGAGCTCCGTTCGTGATTGCGCCGATACTATCAGCATTACGAGATGGCGAAGCTGTAGGGGCGATGCCGGGGGATGTCCTCATTTGCTGAAGACCCGGCATACGCGGATCGATTCTGCGGGGGAACCGCCGATCGAGCTTGCCAACGTCTCTGCCGCCATCGACACTATGCACGCTCTTTCTTCAGAAACCCGAAGCCATGTTCGATGCCCGAAGCGGCGGCGAGGGCTGTCGGAGCGCTGGTCGAGATTCGGTCGCGTTTCGAATCTCCGGCCCGAACTTGGAAACGCCGCGTCACTGCTATGATGCGCGCGGCAGGCAGGAGTCAAGACCACCATGACCGGATGCAGAATGAAGTTCGTTCTCGCGGTTGCGCTCGGTGCTTCGCTGCACATCGGCTGTACACCGGACGACGCGGTGCCGAGCGACGTACGCGAGGAACAGACGGCCCCTTCAGCTTCGCCGCCGGTGACCGAGCCCGCGGTCGGCGCGCCGCTCGTCCCGGCCGACCGGGACGGCCGGGTCGCACTCGGGCTCGAACATGACTCGGCATGGGCGCTTTACCAGACGCTGCTCGACAGGGCTGACGGCGGTACGCCGCTTGCGCCCGGCGACATGCCCGACTGGTCGGGGCTGTGGACCCGCGTCGGTCGGCCGCTCTACGACCCCGAACAGGAGTTCTCCGAGCTCACGACCGCTCGCCTGACACCCGAGACGCTTGCCGAACTCGAACAGCGGCGGGCACTCTCGGCGCAGGGTATCGAGTACGACCCCATCAGCGATTGCAGCCCGCCGGGTTTTCCGCGCTGGCTCGCGATCCCGTTTCTCCGGGAACTCATCGTTACGCCGCAGCAGACCTGGATGACATCGGAAACCGTCAACAACATGCGGCGCATCTACACCGATGGCCGCGACCATACGCCGGAGGAGGACGCGTATCCCCTGTGGTACGGTGACTCGATCGGTTTCTGGACCGGCCACACGCTCGTGGTTCACACGAGCCAGCTTCGCGAGAACATCTTTCACCGCAACGATCCGCGCCATTCGGATCAGATCGAGGTCGTGGAAGTCTGGAACAAGGTCGATGACGAGACGATTCTCGCCGATGCTTGGGCGTACGATCCCGTCGCACTGCTCGAGCCCTGGTACGTGCGGCAGACCTACCGCCAGGTGCCGAATCCTGATCGCAGGCTCAGGGTCACCTACTGGCACTGCTCGGAGAACCCGAACAACGTCGTCATCCGGACGGACGAAGGCTCCTCGCAGTTCAGCGATTTCACGTTCGACTAGCACACAAGCTCAAGTACCGTGAATTGGTTAGACCTCTTGGGGGCCGCCGTCGGCGGAGGCTTCGTCGTCAAGTTGCTGGATATCGGTTACCAGGAGTTGCGCGGGCGATTTGACCGTAGAACTACAGCACGCCGATTCGTTGACGAGAACCTTGATCCCGTGCTGAAAGCTGCTGACGAACTGGCGGGAAAACTGGGATCGTTGGCGAGAAGTGATTTCAGGTCGCTGCGAGACAGGCACCGTACACGGCTGGACAATCACGACGTCAGCGGTCTTCTCTTCATGTTGGCTAACTTTTGGGCTTGTGTAGAGCGGTTTCGACGTGAAGGACTCTCGGTTTCCATCACCGAAGATGACCGTGGACAGATATTTTCCAGCTTCATGGACTGCTTGGAGTCCCGCAGAGTTCGAATCGTGGATCGGTTATCCCAACGCGCGATCGCGGAATCCGTCCTGGTCCGGCGTGATGGTGCGACGGAGGTAATGGCGTTCGTCGATTTCGTTAGGCAATACGAGGGTAGCGACGAGGAGCGACGATGGATCGCTCCAGTAGTACGGGTATTGGAGCGCAGCCACCACACGTTTCAACGCCAGATGATGCTTCAGTACGGAGTAGTACTGCACGCAATGATCGATACGCTGGACCCGAATCATCGGGTAACCCGCGACCGGCCAGGCTACCCCGAAAAGCTCTCAAAACGAACGTGGCGGAACCTGAAATTTCGAGTGTTCGGTGTGTACCTTAGGTCGGTTGCAGAGCCCCAGAAGTACGTGGGGCCACCGAAACGGCGACCCCACGACTCCACGTAGATAGGCGGCGCGAAGGGATTTTGGCTAGTCCTGCAAGAACCAGCGGCACATCCGTCGGGCCGCCTTTATTCCGTTACCTACGGCAAAAAGCTTGCCTCCAAGGTCAAAGCAAAAGTCTACGGGTTTCGCAAGGCGCGCGTCAACGCGTGCTGGGAGCCTGCTCCTGGTTCCCCCGCCCCGCGCGACTCCGGCGCCTCCCGCAATCCCAGCAGTACACGCGCCGCGCCGTCCGACCGCAGCGAGTCCAGGTCCGACAGCGCCCCGTGGCCCCGGCACAGCGACGCGATCATCGCCCACAGCATCTCCGCGTCCGAAGCTCCCCGGTCCCGGACCTGCACCGACACGGCCTCCTCCAACAGCTCGAACAGCCCGTAACGCCGCGCCGTCCGCGCCAGAATCGACGCCCCGCCGAACCTCGTCAGGTCCAGGTCCGTGAAATCGAAATCCACCTTCGGGGGACGAATTTACTCTTGACGACAAGCTGATTGTCCGCAAGCTCGGGACGTTGTCGACACGAGATGGCGAAGCGGTACGGGGGATGCTGGGAAATGTCCTCATTCGCCGACGACCGCGCAAACGCGGATAGATCCCGAAGGGAACCTCCGATCGAGCTTGCCAACGTCTCTGCCGCCATCGACACTATGCACGCTCTTTCTTCAGAAACCCGGAGCCATGTTCGATGCCCGAAGCGGCGAAACTGAAGACGGTTCGTATCCGCGGATTCCGGTCTCTCGCCGACGTTGAATTGCCCGATTTCCGCTCGGCGAACGTCATGATCGGGGCAAACGGGTCCGGAAAATCCAACTTCATGCGGTTCTTCGAGATGCTGAGCTGGATGCTCCGGTCTCATAGCCTCGGCGAGTTTGTCGAGCGGTATGGCGGCGGAGACGATCAGCTACACGGCGGCAGCCGCACGACGCCGGCCATGCAGGCCGAAATCGGTCTGGAAACGCAGGCCGGAAGAAACGACTACCGGTTCACTCTTGCGTATGCGCATCCCGACCGCCTCATGTTTACGGAGGAAGCGTTCCGCTTCAGCAGCAAGGACCGGTCTTCCAAGGCGCCGTGGACGCACGTCGGCGGCAACGGAAGTCGGGAAGCGAAAATAGTCGAAGTTGCCCAATCCCCCCCACAGTCGGGCATCAACCGGAAGACCGCAAGGGTGATCGTGCAGTTGCTTCGTAACTGCGCCGTCTACCAATTCCACGATACTTCGGACAGTTCCAGGTTCAAGACGCGTTGGGACGCGGACGACAACGACAAGCTGCGCTCCCACGGCGGCAACCTGGCAGCGGTGCTGTACAGGCTGGAACATGAGAATCGCCGGCGATTCGAATTGATCTGTCGTCACATTGCTCGTGTTTTACCGGTGTTCGACCGGTTCGAGATCGAGCCGAGCTACGGAAAAGTTCAACTGAGGTGGCAAGCCGCCGGGACCGAAAAGACGTTCGGCGCGCACCTTACGTCAGACGGTTCTCTACGTTTCTTCGCGCTTGTCACGTTGCTGAACCTCCCAAGGGAAATGCTGCCGGATGTGCTTCTGCTGGATGAGCCCGAACTCGGACTCCACCCAACCGCGATTGCGCTGATCGGGGACATGATCAAAGCGATCTCACGTGACGTTCAGGTCATCGTCGCCACGCAGTCTCCGCTCCTGGTGGACGCGTTCGGCCTCGACGAAATCATGGTGCTTGAAGCTGCGGACGGCCGAACGGCATTTCGCCATCTCGACGCGGAGCATTATCGGTGCTGGATGGATGAGAATTTCTCACCGGGCGAGCTCTGGCAGAAGAATCTTCTCGGAGGGCGTCCGTGATCCGGCTCGCCGTGTCGGTCGAAGGTCAGACGGAAGAAGAATTCATCAAGCTTGTGCTGGCGAAGCATTTGCAGGCGCATGATGTCTGGGTTCAGCCCATTTTGATTGGGCGTGCGCGCGGACCCGGTGTCGGCGGCGGCAACGTCACTGTGAACAGGCTTTCGTCGGAAATGGCTTACTTGCGCTCGTCGTTCGATGCCGTCACGTCGCTCGTCGACTTCTACGGATTCAAGGACAAGGGAGACCGATCGGTCGAGCAGTTGGAACTGGCGGTCCAAGGCGCTGCAGAGGACCGGATCGGTGGGCAGGACGAGAGAGTCGCACCGTACGTCCAGGTTCACGAATTCGAGGGCTTGCTGTTCTCGAACGTGGAAGCCTTCGCATTGCTTCCCGAAGTGGTGCCGAGGGCTGTCGGAGCGCTGGCCGAAATTCGGTCGCGTTTCGAGTCGCCGGAAGATATCAACGACAATCAGCTCACGTCTCCCAGTCACCGCATCCAGGGTGAAATTTCCGCGTACCGCAAACGTGCTCATGGTCCGTTGATCGCGGAGGAAATAACCTTGGAAGTCATTCGGTCCGAGTGTCCTCGTTTCGACAATTGGGTTCGCCGCCTTGAAGGAATGGGAGCCGGCTAGCCGACCCGATTGATGGCTAACGGCTCGTGAGTTGGACCTCGACGCTGTTCATGTTCGAGTTGCTTGTGTCGTCAGCGACCCTCGATCAATGGGCAGAAAAGGCACGACAAGCGACAGTTTCATTCGCGAGTGCAAGCAACGTTAAAATATTGATTGCACGGAATTTATGGCTGGACAAAAAAGATGATCATCGATTGCCATGGGCACTACACGACCGAGCCGCCGCAGCTCGGCGAATACCGCGAGCGCCAGAAGGCGGAGCTTGCGCTCGATCCGGATCACGAGGCCGAGAAGGGCGTTGTCGACATCAGCGACGACGAGCTGCGCGAAAGCGTCGAGGGCGCGCAACTGAAGCTGCAACGGGAGCGGGGTTCGGACCTTACGATCTTCTCGCCCCGGGCGAGCGGGATGGGACACCACATCGGCAACGCCTCGACGAGCCGCGCCTGGACCGAGCACTGTAACGACCTGATCTACCGCCTGACGCGACTTTTTCCGGACAACTTCATCGGCGTCGCCCAGTTGCCGCAATCGCCGGGCGCGCCGCTCGACACCTCGATCGCGGAGCTCGAGCGCTGCGTCAACGAACTGGGCTTCATCGGCTGCAACCTGAACCCCGATCCCACGGGCGGGTATTTCACCGGCCCCGCGCTCGGCGACCGTTACTGGTACCCGTTCTACGAGAAGATGTGCGAACTCGAAGTGCCCGCGATGATCCACGTCAGCGGCGCCTGCAACACGCCGTACTTCCAGACGACCGGGTCCTATTACCTGAGCGCCGACACGATCGCTTTCATGCAGCTTTTGACCTCCGAAGTCTTCAAGGACTTCCCGGACCTCAAGTTCATCATCCCGCACGGCGGCGGCGCAGTCCCGTTTCACTGGGGCCGCTTTCGCGGACTGGCCGACATGCTGAAACTCCCGCCGCTCGCCGACAGCGTCATGAACAACGTCTTCTTCGACACCTGCGTCTACCATCAGCCCGGCATCGATCTGCTGCTCGACGTGATCCCCGTCGAAAACGTGTTGTTCGCGTCCGAAATGGTCGGCGCCGTACGCGGTATCGATCCAGAGACCGGGCACCATTTCGACGACACGAAGCGCTACATCGATGCCTGCACGAAGATTGACGATGACGATCGCTACAAAATTTTCGAAGGCAACGCCCGCAGGGTATATCCGCGGCTCTCGGCGATTCTCGACGGTTGAGGCCGAGGGGAGTCGCACCATCGCTTGCTTGAGACCCTCGCGCGCAGGGATGCGCGCG
>JAJDVG010000016.1 GCA_022826245.1 Gammaproteobacteria bacterium | reverse complement strand
GACCCGAGCAAAACAAATCAATGGCTTACACGACGACACCCCTCGATCCGCCCGGAAATCCGAGGCTCGGTTGTTAAACTTGGGTTAAGAGCCAGGACATCGTTGATCTGCTGAAGGCCATCGACATACACACTGTGCCGTTTCGAACCGGGATACAAATCGTAAGGGCTGTATGCGACATTGCTCGAGAAATCCTTGTCCAACGCGGAAAGGTTGTCCTGCTCCAGGAACTCATAGCTGACCAGGGCGTGGCCGTCATCCCACTCCCAGCCCGCGGCTTGCGATACCTGGTATTCCTTCATTCCGCCCGTGGTGACGGTTCCGTAGCGCAGCCCGGTCTCGTACCCGGTGTAATCCCGCCGCATCACGATATTGACGACGCCGCCGACGGCGTCAGCCCCGTAAATGGCGGAGGCGCCATCGGTCAGGATTTCCACCCGCTCCACGGCGCTCAGCGGAATCAACGACACGTCGACATACTGATATCGATTCGATGAACTCACTCGATGCCCATTGATCAGGGTCAATGTCGTACCGGTGCCGAGGCCGCGCAGGTTGATCGTCGACCCCTGACCGAAATTGTTCCCGGTATCGCGATCCACTCCCAGGTTGCCGACGTTGGCGCCGTTGGCACCGCCGCCAAAGTTCTGCGGCAGCTCTTCGAAGAACTGCTGCATCGTGGCGACACCAGTGCGATCGATGGCATCTCTGTCGAAGATGATCACTGGAGATGAGCCGCCCGGTGAAATGCCACGGATATGGCTACCAACGACGATAACCTCTTCCAAGGGTTCGGCATTGGCGTTAGAGGTTGAATCCTCTCCATTCGCGTCCTGCGCGGATGCCGGGGTACTTGTGTACGAAACGACGATGATGCTGGCGGCCAGCAACGTCTTCAGTCTGACTGTGGACATGATTCTTCTGCCTTACTGTTTGGTGCTTCAAAGCGTATTGAGCCCACTGCAATCCGATGCTGGCTTGCGCGATGTCACGCCAACGACGCCAGCAGGCCAGGGCTGAGGTCCACTGACTCACCTGCCGTACCCACCACTGGGAGCGACATACAGAACATCGAAGCCGCATTGACCGACCAGATCGCCGCTCTGGTCGAACATCTCTGCAGGAGCACGTGGGCGCCTCCGACCCGGAAATGTAATAGTATAACATCTTATTTTTGCGGGCATTGTCAAGGCTTGCTCTCATGGGCGCTGCCATGCGACCGGACAGCACACGCACAATTGGTCTCGCACTCGGCTTGTGCGCACTTATGGCGCCGGCATCGGCGCAGGAGGTCTTCTCTCCCGCATCCCCGCCCCTCGAGTTACTGGTCACGAGAACGACCACGCCAATCCGTGTGGATGGTCTCCTCGATGAACCTTCCTGGGGCCTGGCCAACGTCATCACGGGCTTTACGCAGAGCGACCCCGAACAGGGTCAACCGGCGACATATCGGACCTACGTCCGGATTCTGTTCGACGACGACATGATGTACATCGCCGCCGTCTGCGAGCAGTCGCGGCAAAGCATTCGGGTCCAGAACCTGCAACGCGATTTCGCCGCGCAGGAAAACGACGTATTCACCGTCGCGATTGATGGATTTGTCGACCAGAGGAAGGCAGTCGTCTTTCAGATCAGCCCTTTCGGCAACCAATCGGACATGGAGGTCACCGATGGCGAGGATCTGAACAGGGATTGGGATGCGCGATGGAATGCACGCACAACACTGCAGGATGACCAATGGATCGCCGAGATCGCGATACCCTGGCGCAATCTCCGCTATCGGACGGGCTCCGATGAACTCGGGATCATCCTGTCGCGGCAGATCCGGAGCCTCAATGAAACCGTAAGCATCCCCCCGGTACCGCGAGTCATGTCCGTCTACAGGATGTCTTACGAAGCGATTCTGCGCGGGATAGAACCGCCTCCGCCCGGACGAAACCTGCAGATTACCCCCTACGTGCTCGGTCAGGCGGTCTCCGGCACAACCGGCTTCCGACCCGACAAAGACGCCGAAATTGGCGGCGAAATCAAATGGGCCGTTACACCGGGCACCGTGATCGACTTTACGGTCAACACGGATTTCGCTCAGGCCGATGTCGATCGGCAGTTCATCAATCTCGACCGCTTCAGCGTGTTTCTACCGGAACGCCGCCAGTTCTTTCTCGAAAGCGCCGGCACGTTCGATGCAAGCGTCACGAGTTGGATTCGACCCTTCTTTACCCGCCGAATCGGTCTGGACGACAGCGGGCTCCCGATACCGATAACAGCCGGAATTCGCTCGACCGGGCGCTCGCCGACGCAGGAATTCGGTGTGATCGCCATGCGGCAGGAGGCGATTCGGGACCTGTCGGCGAGCGACTTCGGCGTGGCCCGTTACTCAAGGAACATCCGGGAGCAGAGCCGCGTCGGCGGCATGGTGACTTATCGTTCGGACGGGGCTTCGGCGACTCAGGCTTTCGGCAGGACCAATCGCACCTTCACTGTCGATGGACTGTGGAGGCCGACGCCGTCGGTGGGCCTGGAGGCGATGGTTTCGCGCTCGTCAGACAGCCTCTCCGGGGATGGCACCGGTGCGCAGCTCCTGGCCTACTACGAGAGCAACTCTGTCTACGTCGGATTGCTCGAATACTTCAACAGGGACTACAACCCCGGAATCGGCCTGGAACTGCTTGACGCCAACTACGTCATGCACAGCCCCGCCGTGCTCTGGGACCTTCGGGGCGACTGGTTGCCCGAAAAAATCAGGAGCTTCAACCCGGCGATCAGCGTATATTCGTTCACCAGCTCCGACGGCGGCGATCTCAAATTCGGCTATGCGACTATAACGCCGCTGCGTTTCGATTTTCACAGCGGCGCGGCGGTGGGCGTAATCGTTGAACCCAACTGGCAACGAATCACCGACCGTTTCGCGCCCACCGGCATCGAGATCGAAACAGGCGACTACGACTACACACGCTACCGTGTGTACGGGAACTCGGATCGATCGAGAACACTCTCGGGCCAACTCTCGTATGAGACGGGCGGGTACTTCGATGGCCGGCTGACAACGTATTCACTCGGCGGCCGCTATGCGCCAAGCCCCCGATTCGAACTGACGGCCGACTTGGAGTTCAATCGTCTCACCGACCTCGGACCCATGAGGCAGGCGCGCACCACCAGACTGATCGGCATCGGCTCGCGGTTCGCGTTCAATCCCCGCCTCCAGTTATCCGGATCCCTTCAGTACAACTCCTTGACGTCCAGGGACATTTTGAATGCTCGACTGTCCTGGGAGTTTCGCCCGTTGTCCTATCTGTACGTCGTATACAACAGTGCGACCATCGACGAGGGTCTCATTCCTGACTACTCGCAACAGCAACTGCTGTTGAAGTTCACTTATCTACTCGAGCTGTGAGGGTCCGGAGACGCTGGCGCGCACGACGGGCATAAGCCCCGCACTTCAATGGTGGTCCGCTCCGCGTTGAAACCCAGTCGCGCTGCGTCCTGGCCCAGTGTGCGATCGATACCGGGATCGTAGATTTCCGCTGCCGACTCACACTTTCGGCAAATCAGAAACTGACCTGTATGCTCGCTCTCCGGGTCGCCGCAACCCATGTATGCGTTGATGCTGTCGAGTCGATGAATGAGTCCGGCATCCAGCAGAAACTGAAGGCCCCGATATACGGTATTTGGCGTCGCGCTCCCGTCCTTGTCATCCATGAGCCGCAAGATGTCGTAAGCCCGGACGGGTCCGTGCCGCGACCAGACGAGTTCCAGAAAGCGTCGTCGCAGTTTGGTGAATCGCATGCCGCGCTTGGCACAGACGGATTCCGCCTGGTCCAGCGCCGCACGGACGCAACGGCGGTGATCATGCCGCTTGGAGGAGAAGTCGCTGATTACACGAGGTGCGGCCATATCCATCACGATGACAGTACGCAGACGCCACGATATTACATTACACAATGACGGCAAACATCGATCTTGTTCATGTGCATCGCCCTGTGTACAGGCGATCGCCGGAACCTGCGGTTCGGCAGGGTTCGGGCTCAGTTTGCCTGCTGCAAACGCGCCAGCGACTCCGGCCGGTACTTCTCGAGCAGTGCAAACGCGATCGCTGCGGTTTCGGCATCGGCCGTGCCGGACCAGTTCGACGGTCTGAAGTGCATCTGAAACGCCCTGAGCACGGCGCGGGTCTGCGCATCGTATTCGCCCGTGGCGTCGACGTCGTAGCCGTAGGCTGCGAGCGCACGCTGCACCACCGCGAGATCCGGCGGAGAAGCTTCGAAGCGTTCGCGATACGCGGCTACCGTCGCATCGTCGTACCACGCGCCGATGCCGCGCTCGTAGAGTCTCTGCCACGGAAACGTCGGTCCCGGGTCCAGCCGGCGATCCGGTGCGATGTCCGAGTGCCCGACGATGTCGACGGGATCGATGCGGGGATGGCGTTGCAGAATGTCGAGCGCGAGTTCGATCACTAGGTCGATCTGTTCCTCGTCGAAATCAAGGAACTCGCAACGGTCTTCCGGGTTGCCGGGTTCGTCTCCCGGATCGACGGCGATGCAACTGGACCGGTTCACGATCTCGATACCGATCGAACTGCCGTTCAGCGCTTCCTCGCCGCGCCAGTAGCTCTGTCCCGCATGCCAGGCGCGCCGCTGTTCGTCGACGAGCCGGTAGACCTGCAAGCGCCGGCGCGGATACGTCGGGTCGCCGTTTTCCGGCACGAGGTAATGCGCGCTGACCGGACGCTCCGTACGTTGCGTCAGGAGGCGCATCGACTCGCCGAAGTCGGCGGTCGTGAAATGCAGGACGAGATGGTCGATGCGGCTGCTGTGCGTTTCCGACTCCACATCGATATAGCTCAGGGAACTGCAGGCCGCGACCGCACACGAAGCGCAGATTGCGGCCAACGCCGCCCGCGAGATCATTGACAAGGACCCGGATTCCGCACGGCGCGGATGATAGCACCGCGTGCGGAAGCGGCATGCCCTGCCCGACCTTCCTCTACGGGAGCCAAAGCAGTGCGACCGCCTGCCGTAAGTCATCGAAGCCCGCGCCGCTAGACTACCCCTCGCGCGCTTGCGACCGCCTTGATCCTCCCCGACCCGAGCGATAGAGTCTTGCTCATCCACTCGAGCGGCAACGGAGAAACGCCATGATCGAGTACACCCGCCCACGGCTTGTGTCGATGCTGACCCTGGTTCTCGGCGGCCTTGCCATCCTGCTCGTTGCCAGGGCGCAGTCGCAGAGCAATTTCGTCGGCGGCGAGCCCGCCCGGTCGCAGACGTCGAACGTCCGCACCTCGGAACTGCGCTTCGAGGCAGGCTCGCGATCGAACTGGCACAGCCACGGCAACTTCCAGGTCATCATGGCCGAGGAAGGGCGCGGTCGCACGCAGATGCGCGGCGAACCGTTGCAGGAGATGTTGCCCGGCGTTGCGCACTTCACGCCGCGCGGCGTCGTGCACTGGCACGGTGCGGCGCCCGACTCGCACATGGTGCAGCTCACGATCTCGAGCGGCGAGACGAGCTGGCTCGGGCCGGTAAGCGAAGAGGACTATCTCGGCCGGTAGTACGCGGGCGGCACATCGGGCTCAGCCGCAATCCCTTCCGGACACGCCCGTTGACACGTTGTCGGGCACGCGGCAAAACAACGTCATGGACGACCGCTGCGCCGCGGCATAGCATCGCGTCCTGCCGAACTGTCCACGGAAAATTCCGATGCGTCCAATCTGCCGCAACGCCCTTGCCTGCGCCGCACTGACCGTGCTCGTTCCGGTGCAGTCCGACGCCTGGGAAGCGCAGATCGATCTCGGCGTTTCGGTCGCGCAAGGCAACACGGAAACATCGGATACGGACCTGCTGGTCAGCGCCACCCACGAAGCCGAGCGACTGCAGCACGCCATCAACGTCAACATCCATCGTTCCACCGCGACGATCGACGGCGCCGAAGTCACGACCCAGGACATCGTCGACGCGGACTACGCTCTGCGTATTCAGCAGACCGAACGCTGGTACATCACCATCAATCTCGACAGCTATCGCGACGTCGGCCTCGACGGCCGGGTCACGCTCACTGCGGGCGCGGGTCGCGACCTCATCGACACGGAGAGCACGACATTGATGGTGGACTTCGGCGCCGGGCGCACCGCGGAGCGCATCGACACCGGAGACCGGCGGGAAACAGCGTTCCGCTGGGGAATATCGGGCGAACAGATCCTGAGCGAACGCCTGACGCTATTCGGCGGCGCCCGTGCCCTGCATCTGAACGACGGGGCGGATATCTATGACGGCGAAATCGGCGTGCGGCTGTCCTTCACCGAGCGGCTCAACGCGGGCTTCCGCCTGGATATCCACAACGAGAATCCGCCGCTCCCGGGCAGGGAGCCGCGCGACCTGCTCATCTCGCTCACGATCGGAGTTTCTCTGTAAGGGCGCGTTGCCGCACTCTGGAGCCTGCGCCGCAGCAATTCACGGCTGCGATTCCGCTCTTGCGACTTGCTGCGACGCAGGCTCTAACGAAGCACGAGCGTCTGCGGGTCGCCCTCAGATGACCGGATCCTGAGCGCTCCCTGCCGGGCGCCGCGGCCGGTGTTGATGACGAGCAGCTCCGTGGCGTTACCCTCGCCGTTCGCAAAGCGGGGATAGATCAGGGAATCGGTGGAACCCCGCGCCGCTTGCAGGGGAATGTCGGTAACCACGAGCTCGCCCAGAATGTTCGTGGTCTTGCGCTGAAGTAGCGCTACTACGGCCGAATCCGAGAACACCCGAACGGTTCCCCGCAACGGGCTCCGGCCGAACACGTCTTCGAGCGACAACTGTACCCGCCGGCCCAGGGGCACGATGCGTTCGTGCTTTGCCGTGGAGTTTCCGTCAAGGTCGAACAGTTCGAGGTACACGGTCGCCGGTACCGGACCTTCGTTGACCAGGCTCAATTCCATGTCGATGTCGCCGTGGCGCAGCAGACTCGGGTACGTGTTCGCGGGAGCCCACATCAACGTGCCTTCCTGGTGGGAAGTGACGAGATGGGCGCTGCGAATGCTCGCGTCCCTGCGCTCGGTCAGAACCAACACCGCGGAATCGGGCGCCATGCCCCGAACGGCCCGGACGATGCCGTATCCGTTCGCGGGCGGCCGCGTATCGCTGCGGGTTTCCTGTACGAACAGCCCGCCCGGAGCAATCTCGTAACTTACGCTATCGCCATCGATCTCGAGCACTCCCGCCATCGCTTCATCGCTGTGATTCAGCAATACGTAGGCAAGCTGCTGGCCCGCGCCGGTAGTCACCGACGGCAGGATGCGCCGTTGCCCGGACAGCTCGTAATCGGCATCCCGAGCCCGCGGCGCGGCCGCAAGCAGGCTGCTCCCCCGCCCGTCGGGCACGCTCAGCACGCCCGCTGTGCTGACGGGTGCATCCGCCTCAATGGCGAGGGCGGCGAGCACGTCGTCGCCGAAGAGTTCGCGCGCATCCATGAGCATCTGTTCGCCCGCGTTCAACCCGCGTCGCTCGGTAACGAGCCGACCGTCGCTGGTGCGCAAGCGGAGTTCCAGGTCGACGGGAGCATCGTTGCCATTGACGATCGCAAGCTCCACGTTCCTTCCGCTTCGCGTATCCACGTAGAACAGTGCCGACTCCGCCGGCGACGGCGCCTCGAGAGCGACCTCCGACACCAGTACGCGGCTTTGCCGCTCGCTGTCGATGTCCATCGTCGGCCTGGTCAGCAGGTGCCCGCTCAGCGCGACGATTTCAGCCGCGCTGTCCAGTTCCAACTCGGAGTAGCCGGTCGCGTAGGGTTGCGGGCCGATCGACATCTGCGCGTCTAGCGATTCATAGGCGAGTTGCGAGCGCGCCGGTAGATCCACCCTGTAGTCGACTCGCGGCATGGTGAAGACGGTCATCCGCCCGTTCAGTCCCTCGCTCTGGAACAGCCGCTGGTCGGCGGAATCGAAGTCGCTGCCGCGGGGATCGTGCAGGCGGTCGGGATGGTGGCGGGGGTCGCCCGGACCCATCTCGACCGTGTCGAAGGTCTGCTCGCCGATGACCGCAGCCGCAGCCGGCAGGTTCGCCGTCTGCCCGGGAGGCACGTCGAAGACGAGGACCCTGTGGTTGTACTTGTCGGTGACGTGGAGCCGGTCGTTTACGGTGTCATACGACAGGCCGTCGGTCTGCCTGAACCGGCTTTGGGACAAGCCGGGCGTGCCGGTGCTGAAGTCCGACTGGCCGATGACGAAAGACGCCGGCTGCCCGTTGCGCAGCCGGTCCGGATGCACGTCGAACGCGAGCACGCGGTGCTGCCAGGCGACGCCGACGAAGAGTCGCTGATCCTGCTCATCGAGCTCCAGGTCGCCCGGCAGTTCCCAGCGCGTCCGAGAAAGTCCGGTCTCCGTGGACGTGAAGTCATCCTGCCCGAGCACTGCGATGGCATCGGCGCCGTTCGCGATCCGTTCCGGGTGCACGTCGAAGACCAGCACCCTGTGGTTGCCGCCGTCGGTGACAAAGAGCCGTTGGTTGACCCGATCCATCACCATTTCCGCCGCGCGCGCTTCGCTGGGATAGATGCCGCGGCCGGCGCGGGAACCGAAGTAGATTCGATTTCGGGCGGCGCGTGGATCGTGCGAGCTGAAGTCCGCCTGACCGAGGACATAAGAGGCTTCCATCCCGCTTTCCACCTGCCCGGGGGTCATGTCGAAGACCAGCACGCGGTCGCTCCAGGTGTCCGCCACGAACAGCCGCTTGTGGGAGGCGTCGTACTCGACCGCCAGCGGCAGCTTGATGCTGGTCGCATCCTGGCCGGGGCGCAGGACGCTCGTTTCCGTATCCGGCTGGCCCAACGCCCAGCGGGCGCCGCGATCGAGGATGCGGTTCATGCGGTCCAACTGGTAGATGAGCACGCGATGCCCGTAGTTGTCGCTGACGAAGAGCCGGTGATCCACCGTGTCGAGCGACACGTCCCGCGCCTGGGTCCAGTAGCGGGGCGAGACGCGGTCGTTGGCGGAGCGCGCCAGGAAATCCGGTTCGCCGTCCGGATTGATGTGGCCGAGCTGGTCGACCATGGGCGTCGCCGTGGTCTGCATACGGTCCGGATGGATGTCGAAAATATTGATCCGGTTGCCTGCCGGATAACCGTCAGGGACGTAGGCCAGTTGCCGGTCGGAGTCGATCGTGATGCGCGGCATGGTCAGGCGCGTTTGCGAAACGGCGGGGTCGGTGGACTGGAAATCGGGCTGCCCCAGCACGGCGACGGCGTCTTCGTTCAAAGCCCCCGTCAGCTTGTCCGGGTGCACGTCGAAGACGAGTATCCGATTGCCGAACTGTTCGCCGACGAAAAGCCGGTGATTGGCGGTATCCACGGACATCCTCCCGGAACCGTACCGCCTGAGGTCGGACCGGGGTTCCCGGGAATCGAAATCGTCCTGCCCGATCACGGCCATGGCCTCGATGCCCGAGTCGAGATTCTCGTCGCCGACATCGAAGACCAGAATTCGCCGGTTGCCGCTGTCGGCGACGTACAGGTGCTGGAGCGCGTCATCGTATGCGATTCCGCCAACGCCGGCGAAGCGCTCGCGGCCCAGGCCGCGCTGGCGTGACGTCAGGTCCGGTTGCCCGATAACGAACGTCGCGTCCATGCCGTTCTCGAAGCGGTCCGGATGCACGTCCCAGACCAGCACGCGGTTGTTGCCGCTGTCGGCGAAGAAATACAACTGCCGCTCGGAGTCGACGATCCCGAAACCCCCGCCGCCGATCGTCGCGGGGCCCTCCCCCGGCGACCAGATCTCGAAATGCGGCTGGCCGAGCACGCCGATAGCTTCGGGAAGTTCGTCGCGCCCGAGAGCGGCCAGGCTTTCCGGGCTGACGTCGAAGACCATGATTCGAAAGCCGGGCGGACCGAGGCTCGCGTTGTCCGTCACGAACAGCCGCTGGTTGACTTCGTCGACCGACCCGCCGAACGGGAAGTTCAGGTACGTTCGGCCCAAGGGCGCGAAGGCGAAGCCGCGCCCGATGAGGTTGCGGCCTATGCCGCGGTCCGCGTGCCGCTGCGCGGGCAGCCCGTCATCGCCGAGCGGATAGATGTCGTATCGGGAGTTGCCGTGATGGCCGATGAAGAGTCGGTTGTTGGCCTTGTCCAAGGCCACGCTGCCGGGTCACCAGACGCCGTGTGCAGTGCCTCCGCCATTGGCCACGCCGCCGATAAACGTGGGATTGCCGGCGATGTCGTCCGCGCCCAGCGTGTCGCTCGCCGGCAAACCGGTCAACTGCGCATGGGCCGCGCAGGCGCTCATGAGCCCTCCAAACAGCAGAATTCTTCTGATCATCGTTCCACTCGACCTTCCCCTGCGGACAGGTGTTCAAGACATGTTTTCGGCGTCGATTATGGCCCCTCGTCCGCGCTCTCGTCTCCAGGCGCGCCGGTACCGCGCGAACCCATGAAGAGTCGCGAGCCGTCAGACAGGATCAGGTCGCGGCCGTTCGCACGGTTGGCGCCGTTGCGCGCCTGGTAGCCGTGAACGGTGATCTCGGTGCCGGCCCGGACGGAGTCGCGGGTAAACCCGCGGCGGAAGAGCGTGTTGGGAGTCGCGCTTTCGATCATCCACGCGGTGGTCGTGCCGTCTTCGTTCCGCACATCGATGTGCAGCCAGGCGTGCGGGTTGATCCACTCCATTCGCGTAATGGTGCCCGTGAGCGTCACCGGCGCGTCGGGATCGAACTCGGCGGAAAACGAATGATGCGCCGCGGCCGATGGCGCGACCGACAGGAGGAGCGAGGCGCAGCCGGCCGCACCGAGGCGTCGCCATGCCCTGACCGGCAGCGCATTCATCGAACAGAGGCTCCGTCGCCCGGCTGCGCGGCCGCGGCACGTTCCGCGTCGCGCGCGTTTTCGAGGATATTGCGCAAGCCGTAGTTGCCTTCGTGACAGGCGTACTCGTAAAGCGCGCCGTCCGAGCGGCGCATCAGGTACGCGGCGGTCCACGGCCGGACCCACTGTTGCTCGTCCTCGAACGTGATCTGAAAGTCGATCGTATCCGGACCGACGCGGGTGTAGCGCTCCGTCAGGCGCAGGTTCGCCGTGGAGCCGCGGTAGGACACCCTGCCGTTGAAGTTGCTCGTCTCGATCACGAGCGTATCGCCGTCCCATCGGCCTCGCGACTCTCCCATGAAGGTGGGTACGCCCGTCAGAGGACTGTCGTCGAGCGGCACGGTCCGCGTCTCGTGAACCATCTCGTGGACGATGGCAACGTATCCGGGAGACTGGGTGATTCTCAGGTTGTTGTTGTAGAGACCGGGAAGAAGCGCGCCGGCAAGGCCTCTCGATATGCAACGCTCCAGGAGCGAGCGGTCCGTGAACGAGTCCGCTGCGCGCGGACCGCGCGGCGTCGCCGCCTGCCGTTGCTGCGCCTCGGGCGTCAACTCGGGAATCCGGCCGTTCGGCGGATCGACGATCAGCGAGTTGCGCCGCGATTCGTCAACGTAGCGGCCGGGGTCGACCATGTACTGCGCGTGCACGAGATTGGAAGGCGCGTCGGGATCGGGCGCCTCGTCGAGCCGGCGCGCCGCACGCGCCTCGAGCTCTGCGATTTCCTCGTCGGTGTAGTACTCGCGGTCGCCGAACTCTTCGCGGCGCTGCAGCGGCGTGATCGAGCGGTAGTCCCAGACGCCCTGAAGGTCGGGGGCGCCCCAGGACATGCGCGGGACGGTAAATTCGGAGTCCGCGCCAGCGAGATTCGCGCGAGAGCCGGTCTGCGCAGATACAGTCGCCGCGCAGAGCAACAGGCTTCCGAGCAGCGCCGACACGGATATCAAAACCTGCCTGCTCACGTCGCATCTCCGTCGAGCGGTTGGACTGATCGTATCACGTCCAGTTACAGGCCGGTCTCGCGTACAGGAAGGTCCGAATTCGCTGCCCGGCGGTCGCGACGGGCTACTGTACCTGTCGACCTCGCCGACGGTACATTCGATCGGGAACTCGGCATTGCAGGGCGCCGACGCACTACTCCCAGGCCGAGTAAACGGGCTGACCGACGAGGTAGTCCGGGTTGGCGTTCGGCAGCGGCCGGAACTTCTGCGCGCCGCCGCTATCGACCTCGGCGATGTAGAAGTTGCCTTCCTGGTCGACGCTCATGCCGTGAACGCCCCACATCCCGCCCGGGAAATCGCCCCAGGTGCCCCAAGAATACAGGAAGTTCCCGTCGAGGTCGTACTTGAGAATCTTGCTCGTCCCGCGGTCGGCGGCCCACAGATAGCCGTCGCCCGAGATGATGAACATATGAATGTCCGACGGCGGATCGCCGAAGTGCCATTCGTCGAGATAGTTGCCGTTCTCGTCGAACACCTGCACGCGATGATTCTGCCGGTCGTTGACGAAGACCCGGTTGGTTTCCGGGTCGACGGCGATGCCATGCACGTTGTTGAAGTAACCGGGCCGCGTTTCGTTCGGCGGGTTGCCGCGTTGGCCCCACTCGAGCAGGTAGTTGCCGTCGGCGTCGAACTTCACGACTCGGGTATTGGCGTAGCCGTCGGCGACGACGAAGGAGCCATCGGGAAACCACGCCATGAATGTCGGGCGGTTGAAGTGCGACTCGTCGGCGCCGGGTTCACCGTAGGTTCCGATGGTCTGAACGAGTTCGCTGCCGTCGTTGGAGAACTTGAAAATCGAATGACGGTAGTCATCGACGATCCAGACGTGCTTGTCCGGATCGTAGGGACTGATGTAGACGGCATGCGGACGCGACAGCATGTCGTCCCACTGGCTCCAGTCCTCGATGATGTTGCCTTCGGAATCGAAGACGAGGATACAGTGCCGCCAACGCGCGTCGATGCCGAGCCTGCCGCCGCCGTCCACCCAGGCCTGCAGCCCGTCCTCGGGCGGACCGCCGGCGCCGCCGCCGGCCGGCGGGCTTGCGCGCGTGGCGTCGCGCAACGGCAGGCGGAATATCGGAAAGGTAACGCTCGGACCCATGTCGCGCAGCCAGGCGGCCTGAGGCCGTTCCACGACCGGCAACTGGCCGCGCTGCAGCACGAAGACGCGATCCGGGCTCTCCGCAAACACGTATTGACCCGCGCCCCAGGTCCAGCCTTCGTGGCCCGGCAGTTGGGACAGCGGTTTCGGCCAGTCGGCAACGACCTCGTAATGCCCGAAGACGTCCTGACCGCCCTTCTGCCCCGGAAATGCCGGTTCCTGGGCGCTGCCCGCGGACGTCAGCGTCCCCAGCGTGAAACCGGTGACGCACGCCGCCAGTGTCCTCTGCAAACTTCCGGCCGTGTTCATCTTCTTTCCCCCCGCTTGCCTGTCACCATCGTATACGACACCGGGAGCCCTCGCGACAAGCGCGAGCGATGACGGCGACGCTCAATCGCCGCCGGCCCCGTCCCATAAGCCACAACGAACCGGCATTGCGGTAACATGAGATATCTGATGCATACGATCGCCATACGCAATCCGCTGAAACTCGGCGCCCTGCTCGTCGTCGGCGTGCTGATCGCTTCGTCCTGGCTCATCTTCCCGTATTTCGTCCAGGGCACGCAGCTCATGCGCAGCGTCGGCGACAACAGCCGCCTGATCAAGGGCGGCAGCGTCTCGCGTTATCTGAGCCGCTCCCTGGTCCAGGATCCGCAGCTCGAGATCACGGCGACGTACGCAAGCAGCGAGTACTTTCAGTACGTGGACCGCGCGGCCGTCATCGGCAACCTGCGCCCCGACCTCAATCACGTCTTTTTCGTCAACGAGACGATCCACCGGGGCGAACTCGGCTCGGAGTTGCCGGTCGTGGAGCTGCACGTCGGCGATGACGTGTACCTGCCCGCGGAATCGAGCGGGCCGCGCAATCCCGAGCATCACCGTGTGAGCCTGTACAGCTTTTCGAAACGCGACGCGGACGGAAACTTCATCGATATCGATGCCGCCGGCAGCATGCGGCTTTACGTCTCCGACAACTACCTCGGCAGCGAGCGGCCGCTGACCTTCGTCGGGATCTGGGATGCGCCATACACCATACCCGAGGATCTAAGAGGGAGCGCCGGCATCACGCCGATCGCCGTACTTGCGCTCGGCGCCGGCCTGCTGGCCTCGGTGCTGACGCCCTGCCTGCTGCAGCTCGTCGTGATGTTCGGTTCGTCCATCGCCGCCTTCTCCACGGTACCCGGTGCCCCGGCCGCACAGGCGCTGAGCGTAACGCCATACATCCGGCGCAAGATCATGGCGATCGCGGGCGCCTTCGTGCTCGGCTTCATGGCGCTCTACATGGCCGCGGGCGCGCTGATCGGCATGGTCGGGCATCAGGCGCAGTTGATCTTCGCCGAATACAGCCGCACGGTTGCCGTTGCCTCGGGGATCATCGTCATTCTAATGGGGCTTTGGGTCGGGCTGCGCGGCAGCCGAGCCATGGCCTGCAGGATTCCGAGCGCCGAAAACCTGAAAAAACTGTCGACGCGCGACACGATCGGGACCATCGTGGTTTCCATCGGTTTCGCGCTCGGTTGCACGGCGTGCTTCGGCGGGGCGATCGTCGGTACGCTGCTCGTGTATGTCGGCGCCATCGGCAGCGCCGCGATCGGCGCAACCATCATGCTCGCGTTCGGTGCAGGCGTCGCGATCCCGTTCATGCTCGCCGCCTGGTTCGTATCGCGTATGGACAGCATCCTGGCGTTCATCGGCAACCATGCGAAAGCGCTCAATATCGCGAGTATGATCGTGATCATCGCCTTCGGGCTGATTCTCGTGACCGACAACTTCCACGTCGTCAGCGACATGATCTACCCGTATCTCGGGCTGAGCTGACGAAACGGCGTCCCGAACGCAGACGCCCAGGCGAAACCATTGAGCGCGATGGCCCGGATCACAAGATCGCTGCTGACGACCGTGGCGCTGTCGGCGGCCGCACTCGCGCTCGGCGGGGCGGCATGCGCACAGGACATCTCCAATCCGCTCAGGCTCATGTTCGTGGCCGACGCCGTCGAGCCGCTCATCGATGTCGTCGACCTCTTCGAGAACGAGGTCATCTACAGGATCGAGACGGCGCACGTCGCCGACCACGTCGTTGCGACCCCGTACGCGCCGATACTCGTGCACGTGAACATCGAGCAGCGGCTCGTGAGTCTTTACGACCTGAATTCGAAGGCGCTGGCGAAGGAGGTGGAACTGCCGATCGTCCCGCGCCACATGGTGCTCGACACGACGGGTTCGAGAATCGGCTTCAGCGACGACGTGGACGGCGGCTTCGTGCTCTTCTCCGCCTATGCCGGCACGATCCTGTTTACGCTCGAGGATTTCCCCCCGACGAGCGACGTGCTGTTCGACCCGAACGAAGTCGACGTCTACTACAGCAACAGCCGGGACGGGACCATCGGTCTGATCGACACCAACGTCAGACGAACGTTCGAGATCGAGATCGCCGAACCCGGCCAGCCGCTGTCATCGCCGAGCCGCAGCCTCGACGCGCGCTACGTCTACGTTGCAAACGAACAAACCGGTGAAATCAATAGCTTGAATGCTTTTTCAAGAGTAATTTATCAAAGCTTTACAATCGGCGCGTCGCCGGCGCGGCCCTACACCACACCCGAAGGATCGTTCCTGTACATGATGGACCGCGACACGGGGCGATTCATGTCGGTGGAGCAATCGCGCTTTGAGGTCTACGACGACCGCGTCATCGGCGAAGGCATCGATCTCGTCACCGTGGGCCGCTTCGATCGGCTCAACCTGCTCGCGAGCACGACGAACAACCGCTACTACATCTACGACAACCTGCTCCGGTCGGTGATCGACTCGGGTGATTTCCCGCATACGCCGCTGACGGCGCAGGGCGCCGCCGACGGCCGCACGGCCTACGTGTCGTTTCAGGGCAGCCCGCAGGTCGCGGTCCTCGATCTGGAAAGCCGGGAAATGACCTACATCGCCGCCGCCGCAACCGGCATCGGCGCCGCGAGCATCGGGCTTTCCAACAACGTCTGTCACTGAATCCCTGCTGACATTGCGTTTGGCGACGTTCGAGTGCGTCAGCCACGCGTCCAGGGCGATGGAGCAACCCGGCCGGCGGTCCCGGCGTTAACGGCCGACTACTCGTAGCGCAGCGAACTGATCGGATCCAGATTCGCGGCCTTCGCGGCCGGCAGTATCCCGAACACCACGCCGACCACCGCCGAGAACCCAAGCGCGAGCACGATGGCCCACAGGGGGGTGTGCGCCGGCGGGAAGCCGGGGATGAACGAAGCGGCAAGCGCGCCGATTCCGTAGCCGATGAGCAGCCCGATCGCTCCGCCGAGCAGGCACAGGACAAGCGCTTCGAGCAGGAACTGCAGCAGTATGTGGTGCCGCTTCGCGCCGATCGCCTTGCAGATCCCGATCTCGCGAGTCCGCTCCGTCACCGACACGAGCATGATGTTCATGATCCCGATGCCGCCGACGAGCAGCGAGATCCCGACGATGCCCGCCATGACGACCGTGACGTTGTTGATGATCGAATCGAGCGTGGAGCGAAGCTGCTCCGCGGTCTGAATGCGGAAGTCGTCGGGCTCGTCCGGCTCCAGGCCGCGGGAACTTCTGAGCAGTCGGCCGATGATCGCGGTGATCGCGTCCATCCGGTCCAGATCGGCGACCGTCAACTGAATCTGCATGTTCGGGAACACCAGGTTTCCCTGCATGCTCGTCAGCGTGTTGTATGGCACCATCACGCGGTTGTCGAGCTGCTGTCCGAGGATTTCGCCCTTGGGTTCGGTCAGGCCGATGACCCTGAGCCATTCCCTGTTGAGTTGAATGAACTCTCCCACGGGGTCTTCAGGCAAGCCGAGGTCCTCGCGCGTCTGCTCGCCGATGACGGCGACGCGCCGGCGGGTCCTGTTGTCGCTGTCGGACAGGAACCGGCCTCGCTGGGCAAAGTACTGCCCGATGTCCTGGTAGGACCAGGTCGTACCGATGACCTGCGCGGAAACCGTCTGTGAACCGTAGCGGATCTGACCGGATTGCGAGTACATGATCGGCGTGATCGAGTCGATACCCTGCACGCGGTAACGGATGAGGTCGAGATCCTCCTGCGTGAGCCGGGAGCGCCGGCCCTGCGCGAAATCCATCGGCGGCGTGTACGGCTGAACCGTGATGCCGTTGCTGCCGAGGCCCTGCAGTTGTTCGCCGATCGCGAAGCTCAGCCCCTGAATGATCGACACCATTCCGATAACCGATGCGACGCCGATGATTATCCCGAGCGTGGTCAGGAAACTGCGGAACGCGTGGGCGCGGATCGAGTCGAGCGCGGCCCGCACGGCTTCGGCCGCCGCGAACGCAAGGGGGAATCTCCTGCTTCTGCGGCGACGGCGCACGGCGGATCTACCCGGCACGTGGATAGCGCCCCTTCGCGTAGTGATCGAGAATCCGGCCGTCCTGCATCACGATCACGCGATCGCCATGCGCGGCGATGTCCGGTTCGTGGGTGACGACGATGATGGTGTGCCCTTCATCGTGCAACTCGTCGAAGAGCGCCATGATCTCGACCGACGTTTGCGAGTCGAGGTTGCCGGTGGGCTCGTCCGCTAGCAGGATCGATGGCTGGGTGACCAGCGCGCGGGCGACGGCCACGCGCTGGCATTGTCCGCCCGAGAGCTGGTTCGGCAGATGGTCGCTCCGGTCGGCAAGGCCCACTCGCTCGAGCATGCGCTCCGCCTCCTCGCGGCGCTCGGACAGCCGAAACCCCGAGTAGATCAGCGGCTGCATCACGTTCTTGAGGGCCGATGCGCGCGGCAGCAGATTGAAGTTCTGAAATACGAAACCGACTTCCTGATTGCGTATGTCCGCAAGCTCGCCGGGATCCAGGCCGCTGACGTTGCGCCCGTTGAGTACGTAACTGCCCAGTGTGGGTGTGTCCAGGCAGCCGATGATGTTCATCAACGTCGACTTGCCGGAACCCGATGAACCGATCAGGACGACGTACTCGTTCGAATCGATGTGCAGATCGAGCTCGTCGACAGCCTTGATGAGGTGCTGCCCCATCGTGTAGTGCTTGCTGATCGATGTGAGTTCGATGAGGGCCACGGCGACGGCCTATTGCGATGCCGCGGCCGTAACGTCATCTCCGTCGTTCAGGTTTCGCAACACTCGGTCGGGCCCGACGATCACCCGGTCGCCCCGGTCGAGTCCGTCGGTCACAGCCTGGTACGTATCGTCGGACAGGCCGACCTGAACGGCGACCTCGCGCGCTTCGCCATCGTCGTACCGGAAAACGTGATAGGTCGTGCGATTTTCGCTGAGTTCCTCATCGACGAGAATCGCCTGTATGGGCACGGCAAGCAGATCGTCCCTGACTTCGGTGTAGATTTCGACGCGGCAGCTCATGCCGGGCCTGAGCGCGAAACGGTCGGCCTTGTCGAGTCGAATCTTGACCGCGAAGCTCAGCCCCTGAGTGCCTTCGGCAACCCTGGCCGACAACGCGATGGAATCGATGACGCCGCTTATCGGCTGATCGGGGTACGCGATCGCAATGATCTCGGCTCGTTGACCGACGGCAACGTTCGCGATGTCCGCCTCATCGACGTTGACTTCAGCATGGATGCTCTCGGGATCCGCGATCGTCATGAGGTTGGAGCCCGCGATATTCGTGGTGCTCGAAATCGCGGTTTCGCCGACTTCGATGTCGAGCGACGTGACCGTCCCGTCGATGGGCGCAACGACGCGGGTCTTGCTCAGGCGGTCGTCGGCCTGCTCGAGTCGCGCCTGGGCCTGGGAAAGCGACTCGCGGCTCGACCGGAGGTCGACTTCGGCGAGGCTCAATTCGTTCGTCGAGAGGTCGAAACTGCGGTCGTCGATGAGGTTGCTCTCGTGCAGCGCCTGGTCGCGTTCCCACTGGGTTCGCAGGTTGTCGACCCGCAATTGCTGGCGTTGGATGGCGATGTCCTGCATGCGCACCGTGGCTTCGTTCTGTTCGACTTCCGCGCGGTAGGTCTCGTCGTCAATCTGCAGCAACAGTTGCCCGCTGGCCACGCGGTCGCCTTCCTCGACGTAGATGCCGGTGACCCTGCCGATGACTTCGGTGGTCAGCTTGACCTCCTCTTCGTGGACGAGCTGTCCGGAGGCGAGTACCGAAGCCTGGATGCTGCGCGGCTCGAGCATCTCCAACTGGACTTCGACGGCACTGCCGCCGCGCAGCAACTCGTTCAGCAGCGGCACGGCGACGACTGCCAGGACCAACGCCCCTATGACAAGCAACTTTTTCTTCATGCCCGAACCCGGCCGCTAGCCGCTCGTAAACCAGGCGATGCTCCCGAAGACGAGTATCGCGGGAGCGAGCACGATCAGCGCGGACACAAGCAGGCTTCGCCGGGTCCACGTACGATAGCCGTATACGCCCAGCGCCATGGCCCAGACCGCGGTCAGGTCCGTACCCAGCATGGATTGGCGCATCGAGCCGGAACCTGCGCTGTCGAGGTCCAGCAGGTTGCTGAACGACAGGGGATTGAGGCGGTCCGCCCGCATGAAGGTCGCATCGCTCAGGAAAATATTGACCAGCGATGCTGCGAAGCCAAAGATCAGCGGCAACGTACACCAGCAAATCATCGACATCCACGCCCTGAGCCTGAAACCGTCGTTGCTCAGCAGCGATATCCCGGCGAGGTAGGCGGAGTTCAGGAAGAGCCAGAGTGTCATGAACACCGCGACGGACACGGCGGCGACGGAGCCCAACACCATCGGCGAAAGGTTGCCCATGGCGCGCGCCGCGGCTTCGCGTTGCTCCTCGCTCAATTCCTCGGAGGAGGCCTGCATTCCCGTTTCGACGAGCCACAGGACATCGACCTCGCCGTAATACGTCAGCAGGACTGCCGCGTTCGCGACGATTATCGCGCACAGCGGCGCCAGGATCGTTGGCTTGTGCCCGATTGCCCGGAATGCTTCGCCCGGCGCAGCGATGATATTGACTGCCGTCGCAAGGACGCCGTCGGCCGTGGGTTTCGTATCGTTCATTGCGTTGGGCTGCGGGACATGTCGCCGCAAGAACCCTCTTTCGCCGGAGGGAGGGACACAGCGGTTAGATGGGATCGCTCCGAAAACGTTCCACCCGACCGGGGCTGCTTCATGACTCCGACGCCGGGCGACTCGTCATGCGCAGGTTCAGGCACCGTGCCTGAACCGCCGTGAGGATGGTAACACGGCGCTTCGGCCGTCAACCTGTCGGCGTGCCCGGCGCGGAACAGGCGATTGCCCCGTCACGCGGCGCGCTCGCCGGGCGGAACTCACCAGTAGCCGATCATGCGGCCGGCGGCGACCGCCGTGAGCCAGCATGCGAGCGACGTTCCGCCGGCAACCGCGAGCTGCCCGCGTTCGCGCCGCGAAGGATCGCGGGCCCTCGCCGCCTTCCAGGCTGGCAGGCCGTTGACCACGGCCACATTGATCAGACCCAGCGCGATCGCGGGAAACTTGATCAGGATGAAGGGATTGCCCTCGTACTCGGTCGCGTTGGTCGAAATCATGCAGATTCCGCTCAAGGCCGCGAGCGAGAAACCGGCAGCGGCGACCGGGACCGCCGGCGCGGCGATCGAGCGGATCGCCACGCCGGGCCACAGCCCCAGCAATCTGAGGTCGATCAGGACGACCGACCCGAACAGCGTCGAGATTCCGAGAATATGCGCGAGGTTGAAGACGCCGTAGCTCCACACGCCCATCCCGCGCATGGCTACACCGAGGGCGGAGCCCTCAAGCCACGTCAGGAACTCGAACAAACCTGATCAGTCGATGCGGCGCGGATAGACGTCGTAGTTCTTGCCGTCGTGCGTCACCCGGACCGTCTTCATCTCGTAGCGGCCCATGTCGCTGTTGCGATTGCCCGTCACGGTGACCTGAGCGCCGAGCGGAATCACGTCTTCGGTAAGTCCGGCGCGGCTCGTCCTCGACGACGGCGCGAGCGTGATGTCCCAGACCTGGCCGCTCTCGTCCTCGATCTGCATCGTCGCATGCGGTCCGGCGAGGCTGACCGCAGTGGTTAACGTGCCGGAGAGCTGCGACTGCTCGCCGCTCTGCCCGCTCCACCCGTGGTGAGCCGATACCGGCGCAGTCATCAACATGAGCGCGGCTGCTCCCAAACCGACAAGAATGCGTGTGAACATCGTTGACTCCTGTAATCAGTCCGAACGTGTCAATGCGCGCTCAACGATATCACAATCGCGCGCAGACAGGCTCCGCCCGACGCTCTCGAGTCGCACCCGAAAAACTGCGCATGGGCCGCATATCCGTCGGACGCGCTGTACTCACGTGCGGAGTAATATGACAGTTGTAAAATTAGCGGCTGAACGCGACAATGGCCATCAACCCTGCGGTTCGCATGGAGTGTACGAGTGGCGCTGCCCCCGGGATTGACTCAAAGCCAGTTCGACGACGCCCTCGCGGAATTCGCGGAAGTCGTCGGCGCCGAATGGGTGTTTCGTCAGGACGAACACCTCGAAAGCTATCGCGATCCGTTCTCCCCGCTGCGCAACACGCCCGCCGAAGCGCTCGCATCCGCGGCGGTCGGACCCGATTCGGTCGAACAGGTCCAGCAGGTTCTACGCATCGCGAACGACTACGGGATCCCGCTCTGGGTCATCTCGACCGGCAAAAACTTCGGTTACGGCGGTCCGGCCGGTGTGGTGCCCGGCGCGGTGACGCTCGACATGCAACGCATGAATCGCATCATCGAGGTCAACGAATCCCAGGCCTACGCGGTCGTCGAGCCCGGCGTCAGCTACTTCGATCTGTATCGCCACATCCAGGAACGCGGGCTCAAGCTCTGGATCGACAACCCGGAACCCGGCTGGGGCAGCGTGGTCGGCAATACGCTCGAGCGCGGCACGGGCTACACGCCCTATGGCGATCACGTCGAGACCCAGTGCGGCCTGGAAGTCGTCCTGCCGAACGGAGAACTGCTGCGCACCGGAATGGGCGCGGTTCCGAACAGCGAAACCTGGCACGAATACAAGTGGGGCTTCGGGCCGTACGTCGAGGGACTGTTCTCGCAGTCGAGCCTCGGCGTCGTGACGAGAATGGGCGTCTGGCTCATGGACGAACCGCCGGCGTACCGCGCCGGGCAGATGACCGTGGCGCGGCACGAGGAAATCGTCGAACTCATCGACATCCTCAAGCCGTTGTGGCGCCAGCGGATTCTCACCAACTACCCGAACATGCGGCGCGTGGATTTCGCCGGGCCGAGCGGCTGGTTCAACCGTCTCGCGTTCTACGGCGACCGGCAGGTCGTGGAGCGGCACTGGGAACTCGTCCAGGATGCGTACGCGAGCCTTCCGGGTGCGGAGCTCGAGACGACGCTCTACGAGGCGCCGTACAACCCGGCCGAGTGGGACCTCAATACCAAGCTCCTGGCCGGCGTCCCCTACATGAACGCGATGTACGGCATCGGCCACAACGTCTACTTCGCGCTCGTCGTGCCGTTCCGGGGCGCGGCGATCTGGGATGTCATCCAGACGTTGGACGGCATCGCCCAGCGCTACGGGCGGCGGTTCTACGGCACGCCCGTGCACGTGCATTCGCCGCGCGGCCTGCTGACCACGGTCAGCATCCGCGTCGACAAGAACGATCCGGAGCTGAATGCCCAAACGATAGAGATGGGCCGCGAGATGGTCGCCGAAAGCGCCCGCCGGGGCTGGGGCGTGTACCGCGTGGCGCCCGCGTTTTCCGATATCGCAGCGGCAGCCTACGGCTACAACGACAACGCGCTCATGCGCTTCAATGAGGCGCTCAAGGACCTGATCGACCCGAACGGCATCCTGCAGCCGGGCAAGAACGGCATTTGGCCCGCGAACATGAGGGAGGATCGCGGATGAGCGCCGGAACCCGGCACACAGGCGACACGGTGCAAGCGGGCGCCGGAGCGCGCCCGACCCTCGAACGCCGCAATCGATTCGATCGCTTTCGGCGCGGGGTCGCCGCTCGCCGGCGGCGTACCGCGATCGTTTCGGGCACCAGGGTCGTGCGCCCGATTCTTCTTGGTCTGTGCCTTGGCTTCGGGGCGCTCGCCGGCGCCCAGGACGACGGCGACGAGGCGCGCGGCAAGGCCGTCTTCGAAAATTACTGCATACACTGCCACGGCACCGATCCGCACAACAGCGGCGCCACGGTCATGCTCGAGGAAAAGTACGCCGGCGCAGTGCCGGGTTCGCTCGAAGCGCGCACGACCCTGACTCCGGAGTTCATCAGGGAATTCGTCCGCGGTGACATTGGAATGGCGGCCTATCGTCCGACGGAGATCCCCGACTCCGATCTCCAGGCGCTCACGGCTTACCTCATGCGCAATAACCCCTAGCCGGTGGGCCGGATGATCGACAGACGCGATTTCATCACCCGCAGTGTGGCGTTAGGCGTGTTGCCGCTTGCGGGGTCATGGGCCGCCGCCAACGACATTGCCTGGCCGGGTCTCTACAAGGTCGTCTACGACTCGCGCTTCGAGCTCGCACGGTCGTTCGCAGCGCGCGCCAACGAGTTCGGCGCGCGACTGCACGCGATTTCCGGAGACATCACCGAGCTCTGGTTTGGCGACCTGTACCAGCGTTGGCGAACCGGCCCCGCATTGCTGGCCGGTGTCACGCTCGAATCGTCGGCCGTGCAGCTCGGCTACCTTGCGCGCGACCAGCGCCATGTCCTGCGTTACCCGACAGGTATCGCTACGGACGGCACAGGCTTCGGCGCCTCACAATCGACCGCATTGCTAAGCGAATCGATGACCCCGATCCGACTGGTGTCGTGGACCATCGAGCCCATGTCCACCGATCCGCGTCTCGCGCGAGTCCACCCGTTCCGGTTCGCCGGGTTCTGAGCGAGCTGGCCAGGATCTCCAGGGAGACAAGCCCATGTTTCCGCACAAGCTGATACCGCTTCTTCCTCTGACTCTTGTCATTGCGGCCTGCGGCCAGTCGGGTGACGCACCGACCGATGCCGGTACCGCGCCGAGCGATGCCGCGCCCGAACCTGCAACCGAGTCCGAGCCCGCACCGGAGCCCGCGCTCGATCTCGGCGACCTCGACGCCGTGCTCGCGCGCGGCCAGGAGATCTACCAGATGACCGGCGAGTGCTGGGACTGCCACGGCATGTTCGGCGAAGGCGGCGATGCGCCCTCCCTGACCCACGCACCGAGCGCGTTCGACATCGCCTACCAGTTCAACACGAACCCTGAGATGGCCGACGTCGCGGCCGCGCTGGACGCGAGCCGCGCGGATTTTGTCGCCACGGCAGCGTATATCCGGACGCTTTCAAACCGGGAGGTCACCGCAGCGGTAATCGGCGACCTCGAGGCGTCGATGGAGAGCCTGCGCGACTATTCTTACTACGCGTCACCGGACAACTTCGTCATCACCGAACGCGACGAACTGATCCTCCAGGTCGAACGCTTCGACACGGTGCTCGCCGACTGGGAGCGCAAGTCCCAGCCCGGCAACATCATGCGGACGTACGATATTCGCTCGGTGCGAACCTACGATCCGGGCGAACCGAAATTCACGCCCGAACCCGGAAATGTCTATTTCTACGAAGCCACGGGCGCCGGTCAACCGCCGATGGCCGGATTCCCGAATACGATATCCGGATCAGGCCTGACTCCCGCTGCGTCCGACGAGGAAGGCTCCGTTCAGATCGTCGTCGGCGACGCCGCGACCAAGGAAGTCATCGCCTGGTACCGCTTTCCCGTGACGATGCGCTCCTCGGTTCACTCGACCGCCGTAACGCCCGATGGGAGATACGTCTACGTGATCGGTCCGCGGCCGTCATTCGCGGGGGCTGAAGACCGCCCGTTGGCTCGCAGGGCGGGGCCGCTGGATACACCGGCATCGCTGATCAAGGCCGATACGTTGACCCTGCAGCCGGTCGAGCAGCTCGTGATCGGCGGACGCATGCACCACGCGCAGATTTTCCAGGACCGTTACATGCTCGTCGATACGTTCGCGCGCGACGACGACGGTCTCGATGTGTTCCTCATGGATCCCGAGACCGACGAGGTCATCGGCGGAGTACGCGACGAAGAACTCGGCGGCGTATCGTATACCTCCTTCACCGACAACGAGTTCATCTACATCCTCATGCAGCCCGGAGGCTATGGTCCGTCGTCGATCTCCGCCTACCAGGCGGCCTCGCAATTCAACCGCGGCGAGTTCGCGACGATGCGACCCTTCTGGGTCGCCAGGGTCGACCCGGAATCCTGGGAGGTCGTCCAGGAATACCCGTATCCGGGCTTCCGCGCGAACTGGATCGTCATCGACTCCAGCCAGGAGTTCATGTACGTCCCGGTCGGCGCGAACTCCTATCTCAACAAGATCAACCTCGAGACGGGTGAAATCGCCTGGACCACGCCGACCGGCATCGGACCCTACGGCGCGGCGCTGACCGCCGACGAATCGGAGATCTGGGTGACCGACAAGGGCGAGACGACGGGCATGTTCGGCCGCACGATGACCGTGATCGATACGGCTCGCGGGCGCGCGGTCGAGACGGTGTTCTCGGGCTACCAGGTCGACCACGTGCTGCTCGCGCCCAACGGCCGCGAGATGTGGGGCACGAGCAATTCCGACGGTCGCATCTACGTGTTCGATACCGAAGAGCGCGTCCAGACGCACGCGATCGACATGCCCAACTTCGGCGATGCGCACGGTCTCGTGTTCGTCTGGTACGACGAGGATCTAACTCCGCATGTCGTGCGCGACCAGGGTGGGTTCCACAGCGGAATCAACCCGGCGCTCGGCAACACGCTTGAATATTGAGCAGGAGCGCCCAGGCAGAATTCCTTACGGAGTAAAACGATGTTGCTACACAAACTGATACCGCTTCTTCCTCTGGCACTGCTCGTCGCGGCCTGCGGCCAGTCGGGTGACGCACCGACCGATGCGGGTACCGCGCCGAGCGATGCCGCGCCCGAGCCTGCGCCCGCACCCGAGCCCGAGCCCGGACTGGACCTCGGCGACCTCGACGCCGTGCTCGCGCGCGGCCAGGAGATCTACCAGATGACCGGCGAATGCTGGGATTGCCACGGCATGTTCGGCGAAGGCGGCGATGCGCCTTCACTGACCCACGCACCGAGCGCGTTCGACATCGCCTACCAGTTCAACACGAACCCGGAGATGGCCGATGTCGCGGCCGCGCTGGACGCGAGCCGCGAGGATTTCGTCGCCACGGCAGCGTATATCCGGACGCTTTCAAACCGGGAGGTCACGGCAGCCGTAATCGGCGACCTCGAGGCCTCGATGGAGAGCTTGCGCGATTATTCGTACTACGCGTCACCCGACAATTTCGTCATCACCGAACGCGACGAACTGATCCTCCAGGTCGAGCAGTTCGACACGGTGCTCGCCGACTGGGAGCGCAAGTCGCAGCCCGGCAACATCATGCGCACCTACGACATTCGCTCGGTGCGGACTTACGAGCCCGGCGAGCCGAAATTCACACCCGAACCCGGCAAGGTCTATTTCTACGAAGCGACGGGCGCCGGCCAGCCACCGCAACTCGGTTTCCCGAATACGGCATCGGGATCCGGCCTCACGCCGGCAGCTTTCGACGAGGAAGGCTCCGTGCAGATCGTCGTCGGCGACGCCGCGACCAAGGAAATCATCGCCTGGTATCGTTTTCCGGTAACGATGCGCGCCTCGGTGCACTCGACAGCCGTCACGCCGGATGGCCGATACGTCTACGTGATCGGACCGCGACCGTCATTGGGCGGTACCGAAGACCGCGCCGTGGGTGGGCTCGATACACCGGCGTCGCTGATCAAGGCCGATGCGCTGACCCTGCAGCCCGTCGAGCAACTCGTGATCGGCGGACGCATGCATCACTCGCAGATCTTCCAGGACCGTTACATGCTCGTCGACACGTTCGCGCGTGACGAAGACGGCCTCGACGTGTTCCTCATGGACCCGGAGACGGACGAGGTCGTCGGCGGCATACGCGACGAGGAGCTTGGCGGCGTCTCCTACACCTCGTTCACCGACGGCGAGTTCATCTACATACTGATGCAGCCCGGAGGCTACGGCCCGTCGTCGATCTCCGCCTACCTGGCGGCCTCGCAATACAACCGCGGCCAGTTCGCGACGATGCGCCCGTTCTGGGTCGCCAGGGTCGATCCCGAATCCTGGGAGGTCGTCCAGGAGTATCCCTACCCGGGATTCCGCGCGAACTGGATCGTCATCGATTCCAACCAGGAGTTCATGTACGTGCCCGTCGGCGCCAATTCCTACGTCAACAAGATCAACCTCGAGACAGGTGAAATCGCCTGGACCACGCCGACCGGCATCGGCCCGTACGGCGCGGCGCTCAACGCGGACGAGTCCGAGATCTGGGTGGCCGACAAGGGCGAGACGACCGGAATGTTCGGCCGCACGATGACCGTGATCGACACGGCTCGCGGGCGCGCCGTCGAGACGGTGTTCTCCGGCTACCAGGTCGACCATGTGCTGCTCGCGCCCAACGGCCGCGAGATGTGGGGCACGAGCAACGCGGACGGCCGCATCTACGTCTTCGACACGGAAGATCGCGTTCAGACGCACGCGATCGACATGCCGAACTTCGGCGACGCACACGGCCTCGTATTCGTCTGGTACGACGAGGAAGGCAACCCTCACGTCGTCCGCGACCAGGGCGGATTCCACAGCGGTATCCACCCGGCAAGGGGCAACGCGCTCGAGTACTAACAGCCCGTGGCAGAACCCCGCGTCGCGCCGAGACCGGCGAGGCGCTGGCCTGACAAGGCGCGAGGAGCGAGAATAGAGAGCCTGGGTGAGCGAAACGCTTGGCCGAAGACGGCCGATGAGCGAAACGCCTGGCCGCAGGCGGCCTCTCTCCGGCGCGCGCAACCTCTTGCAGGAGTCATCGCATGAACCGCTTCAATCTTTCCCATGGGCCCGCTTCGGCGCCCCGCGGCAAGTGTCCCGGGTCGCACAAGGAAACAAGGCGCGATAGCCGCCAACTATTGGTGGCAAGCGCGCTGCTCGGCGCGGCGCTTCCGGTCTGCCAGGCGACAGCACAGGAATCGGCCGCGACCGAGCAACTGCGGGGATGGAGTTCGATCGTCACGAGGCAGGTATTCGAGGTCGCCGACAACGTCTACACGGCGGTCGGCATCACGCTTTCGGCGAATTCGATGATCGTCGGCGACGACGGCGTCATCATCGTCGATCCGGGCCATTCCCCCACGCTTTCCGCCGAAGTGCGCCGTGAGTTCGAGCAGATCACGGACAAACCGATCCGGGCGATCATCTTCACGCACGGCCACGGCGACCATTTCCGCGGCGCGAGCGCGTTTGCCGACGAAGGCAGCGAAATCGAGGTCTGGGCCCGGGCAAACTTCGGCGCGGAGACGCGTGCGGCCGCCGAAGCGGGATTCGTGTCGGGCGGCGCCGGACTCTCGGGCGGCGTGCGGCCGGCCGACACGCAGGGCGGCGACCTGTCGCCGGAGCAAACCGTGCAGTTCAACGGCCCACCGCGGCCCATGTCTCCGGAGGAGCGAGCGACACCCGTTCGCCGCGTGCCGCCCACGCACACGTTCACGGAGGAACGCATCGAACTGGAGATCGCGGGCGTCGAGATCGAACTCGTCGCTGCGCCCGGCGAGACGGCGGACCATCTCTACATCTGGCTGCCGGGGGAACGGGTCCTGTTTGCCGGCGATAACGTGTTCCACACCTGGCCCAACGTCTATCCGCTCAGGGGCACGAACCGGTCGATTCGCGACTGGATCGCCAGCCTCGACAAGATGATCGCCGAAGAACCCGCACGGGTCGTCGCGGGCCACGGCAATCCGCTCATGGACAACGCCGTCGAACAGCTCACGAACCGCCGCGACGCCATGCAATGGGTCTACGACCGCACGATCGAAGGCGCGATGCGCTTCATGACGCCCGACGAACTCGTCGAGTACGCGGCGCTTCCCGAGCAGTTCGCCTCACTCGACTATCTTGCCGACTACTACGGCAGCGTCTGGGGCACGGTTCGCCAGATCTATGCCCAGGAAGTCGGCTGGTTCGACGGCGACCCGCTCAATCTGCACCGCGAGAATCCCGTCCGGCAGTCCGAGCGCATGGCGGAACTCGTCGGCGGAGTCGACGTGCTACTGGCGAGGGCACAAGAAGCGATGGCGGCCGGCGATCCGCTCGGCGCTGCCCAGCTCGCTCAACACGTCACGCGTCTCAGGCCCGACGATCCGGAGCCGAAGCTGCTCATGGCCGATGCGCTCGATGCACTGGGCGAGCAGACGCTCAATGCGCCCGCGCGGCACTATTCGTTCTCGTACGCGAATCTGTTGAGGCGCGAGGCCGAACAACAGTAGGGGCACCGGACACGCGCCGAACAGCCAGCGGCGCACGAGGTCGGATCGCGCGTTGCGCAAGCGACGCCGGACGCGCACGCAGCAACCCCTGGAAGCGCCGCTCGCCGGCGTTCGCAATCGTGAGCGTTTCGCCGCGTGACCGGTGCGCAACGCGCACACCGTCACGGCGGGTACTGCGCGCTCGCGCCATGCTATCGTTTCGCTGCAAGCAGACACTGCCCCAGCGAGGCCGCTCATGTCGGGATCTTTCGTTCGCAACTGCGCCTGCGCCGCCAGCCTCATCTGCACGGCAGCGGCGCAACTACCCGCCGCCGCGGATGTTACGGCCTCCCCGGCATTCGACGCAGCGGAACTCACGGCGCACCCGACGAGCAACTGGATCACGAACGGCGGCAACGTCTTCAATCAACGCTACTCTCCGCTCGACCTGATCAACCGCGACAACGTGGCCGACCTGAAGGCGCTATGGCGCACGGGCATGGGATCCGGCGCAACGCAGTCCAATTCGGGTCAGGCGCAGATACTCGCCTACGAAGGCACGCTCTTCGTCATCAACGGCGCGAACGATGTCTTCGCGATGGACGTGGATACGGGCGATATCCTCTGGACCTGGCATGGCAACCCGGACCCCGCGGCCGGCGTGCCGTTCGGCAAGTCGAGCCGCGGCGTCGCGATGGGCGACGGCAGGATCTACGTGGCGCTGCTCGACGCGAGGCTCGCCGCGCTCGATCAGCGCACGGGCGAGGTCGTCTGGTCGATCGAGGCCGAACGCTGGCGCGACGGCTTCAGCATCACGAGCGCGCCGCTGTACTACGACGGCCTCGTGATCACGGGGTTCTCGGGCGGCGAGATGGCGAGCCGCGGCAAGGTCAAGGCGTTCGACGCGCGCGACGGGAGCCTCAGGTGGACGTTCAACACCATTCCCGGGCCCGGAGAATACGGTCACGACACCTGGCCCGCCGACAGCGACGCCTGGCAATACGGCGGCGCTCCCGTCTGGCAGACGCCGGCGGTCGATCCAGAGCTTGACCTCGTCTATTTCTCGACCGGCAATCCCGGTCCCGACCTGCACGGCGGCGTGCGTCCCGGCGACAATCTCTTCAGCGTGTCGATCGTGGCCGTCGACGCGCAGACGGGTGAGTACCGCTGGCACTTCCAGCAGGTCCATCACGACCTCTGGGACTACGACTCGCCGAACCCCGCCGTGCTCTTCGATGCCGAGATCGACGGCGAGTTGCGCCGCGGCCTCGTGCAGGTCTCAAAGACCGGCTGGGCTTATATCCTCGACCGCGAGACGGGCGAGCCGCTGATCGGCATCGAGGAACGCCCCGTACCGCAGGAACCAAGGCAGGCGACGTCCGCGACGCAACCGTTCCCGATCGGCGACGCCATCGTCCCGCAGTCGATCGACATCCCGCCGGAGGGCACGCCGCTCATCGAGGGACAGGGAAGAATCGTCAACGACGGCCGGATCTTCACGCCGTTCTGGACCGATCCCATCGCCGTCAAGCCCGGCACGATGGGCGGCGCCAACTGGCCGCCGAGTTCCTACGATCCGGAAACGAACCTGCTCTACGTCTGCGCGACCGACCGGATCAGCGCGTTCACGGTCGATGAGGACCTGCCGCCACCCGTGGCGAACCAGGTCTACATGGGCGGACGGTTCACGCAGACCAACGCCGATGATCGGGGCATCTTCGCGGCGCTCGACGTGACGACGAACCGGCTCGCCTGGCGCCAGCAGTGGCGCGAGATCTGCTACAGCGGATCGATCGTCACGGCGGGAGGATTGCTGTTCGTGGGCCGCAACGACGGCCGGCTGACCGCGCTCGACAAGCGCAACGGCGCGCTGCTCTGGGAGTTCATGACCGATGCCGGCGTGAACACCACGGTCACGACCTTCGAGCACGCCGGCGAACAGTACGTGGTC
The DNA here is from genome assembly GCA_022826245.1 of Gammaproteobacteria bacterium. Lineage (GTDB taxonomy): Bacteria > Pseudomonadota > Gammaproteobacteria > Steroidobacterales > Rariloculaceae > Rariloculus. The sequence goes on along the minus strand of JAJDVG010000016.1, from coordinate 83,874 downwards.
GTTCACGCAGGCGGCGGCGTGTTCGCAGGCGCCGCCCGCGGCGACGGCATCTGGATGTTCTCGCTGAGCGGCACGATAAGCTCGGTCGCCCCGGGTCCGGTACGCTAATCCGAACCACAAGGAGAATCAGCCATGGCTGTCGATTTCAGGGGTCATCCGCTCTTTCCGCGCGGTTTCAACAGCCCGACGCGTTTCGAAGCCGATGTCTACGACTGCGAGGTCTGGGGCGAGATTCCGTCCGACATCGAGGGCACGTTCTATCGGCTCCAGTGCGATTTCGCCTACCGGCCGCCCGAGAACGAGTGGCTCCCGGGATTCAACGGCGACGGACACGTCAGCGCGTTCCGCTTCGCCAACGGCTCGGTCGATTACAAGGGCCGCTACGTCAAGACCGACAGGCTCATGGCCGAGCGGCGCCACCGCCGTCGGCTCTGGGGCGTCTACCGCAACTACCTGACCGACGATCCGCTCGTCGCGAACGTCCATCGCGGCGCTGCGAATACGCACCTCTACTGGCACGGCGGCAAGCTGCTCGTGCTCAAGGAGGATGCCCTGCCGTACTCGATCGATCCGGTCACGCTCGAAACGTACGGAAGCTGGGACTTCCACGGCAAGTGGACGGCGACGAGCATGTCGGCGCACCCGAAGATCGATCCGGTCACGGGCGAAATGATCGCCTACGGGTACCAGGCCAGGGGCGACCTCAGCGACGACATCGCGGTCTACACGGTCAACCCGGCCGGCCACATCACGAACGAGGTCTGGCTCAAGTCGCCCTATCTAGGGATCATCCACGACATCGCGATCACTCAGAAGTACATCGTCATCCCGGTCATCGCGCGCACGACGAGCCTCGAGCGGCTGCAGAGCGGCGAGCCGATGTGGGTCTGGGACGGGAGCCTGCCGACGATGGTGGGCGTGCTGCCGCGCGACGGTGATGCGTCCGATGTGCGCTGGTTCCAGGGGCCGGCCAGAAACACGCTGCACTTCCTGAACGCCATGGATGCCGGCAACCGCATCCTCATGGATCTGCCGGTATCCGACGAGGAGCGCTCGCCGTCGCAGATCAAGCGCTGGACGTTCGACATGAACTCGCGCAACGACCGGTTCGGCGAGGAAGCGGTCTCAACGGCCAATGGCGTGCTCGCGCGCATGGACGACCGTTATCTCTCATTGCCGTACCGCTACGGCTTCGTCGGCAACAGCGACCCGAGCCTGCCGTTCGACGAGGCACGCGTGGGCGGGCGCCGGCGCGTCACGAATACCTATCAGCGCTACGACCTCATGGGCGGTCCGACCAGCACATTCTTCGTCGGCGACACGCAGAGCCTGCAGGAGAGCGGCTTCGTGCCGCGCAAGGGCAGCACCGAGGAAGGCGACGGCTACGTCATGGGCGTAGCGAGCAACTACGCCGAGATGGCCTCGGAACTGCACATCGTCGACGCCAACCGCATGGAGGAAGGCGCGGTCGCGGTCGTCAAGCTGCCGTTCCGGCTGCGCAGCGGCACGCACGTCAACTGGTTCTCGGCGGCTGAGCTTGCCGAGCAGGAGGCCTCGGCGTGAGCGGCCGGCTAGCGTGGGACCGGCGCGAGTTCATGGGCACGGTCGGCGTGACTGCGGTGACCGCGCTCGTACCAACGGTTGCTAAAGGCGTAGTGGCGACGGGTCCGGCTGCGGACAGAGCGGCACCGGAGTTACTCGCCGACTGGACGATCGACGACATGTTCGGCGTTTGGCCACGTTATGCTGATCCGATCCCCTACGGCCACCCTCTGGCCGACGCCACCGCGCCGGACGGGCCTCTCGACGCGCTGTAGAAGGCGTGACATGCAGCACCTGGACCGTCGAACCTTCGATGGTAAAGAATATTCGCCATGGCGTTCCGCGCCCGAACAGCAGGTGCCTGATTTCCTGATTGAACGCGACGCTCTCGGGCGCGATCGCATGTGCTTCGGGGAATGTCTTCAGGCCTACGATGCTGTCGCGTATGCCGACAAGCCATTTTGCGGCGTAGACAGGGTTCTCCGATTTCAGCCAGTCATGCGCCTTCAGGATGTTGTCTTCGGCATGGGGCGTGGTGACAACCCTGTAGCGCTTCATGCCTTGCCGGCGCCGATGGTTTCGAAAAACTCCCCGGCCTCGGTGCCCTCCCCGCGGCGTGCTTGTTCCAGTCCCTTGCCGATATCGGCAACGGTCAGGGCAAATTCGAGCTGCTCCTGCTGACGCTGCCAGGCCGCAGCCTCCATGACGACCAGCGCCGGCTTTCCGTTGACCGTCAGCACCGCAGGTCTCCCGGTGTCCCGAAGACGGGTCAGGAAACGGGTGGTTTCGCGCTTGAATTCGGTCAGCGGACGAATGTCCTTGGTGATATCCATAACAATCTCATCTTTCGCGCATTGAATAAGGTGCAAATATAGCACTGTTTTGTCTACGCAACCGCGGCTCGCGCGCCGCGCCGGACCGGACACGGCGCTTGGACATTGGGACGGTCTCCGGCACTGCAACGATCCTTGAGGGAGCGTGGTCAGCCGTGCCTGGATCGCTTAACCTGCGCATAGCGTACCTTGGGGGAGTAGCCCCATGAAGATCAAGACGAAAACCGGTGATGCGCAGCCTGCCACAGGGCGACTTCCGGCTGTCCTGCGCGCCATAGGTAGCAGCATCCTTGTTGCCGTCGCGACCGCGGCGAGCGCCCAGGACACAAGCGACGCCGCGTTGAACGAACGCATGGATCGGCTTGAGGCCGAAGTCAAGCGCGGCGAGGACATCACCGCCATCACGCGTCTGCAGCGCACTTACGGCTACTACCTCGACAAGGGCATGTGGACCGATCTCGCGGAACTCTTCGCCGACGACGCCGTCGCGAACTATCCGGCCGGCGTCTACATCGGCAAGCCGAGCATCACTCGGCATCTGTATCTGAACGTCGGCGCCGTCGAAATGGGCGAGACCGGGCTCGGCGACGGGCGGTTCTACGACCACATGAACCTGCAGCCTGTCGTGCACCTCGACCCGGACGGCCAGACGGCTGAAGGGCGCTGGCGCGCGTTGGCGATGTTCAGCCGTTTCGGGGGCGGCGCGACCTGGGCCGAAGGTATCTACCAGATGGGCTACGTCAAGGAGGACGGCGTCTGGAAGATCCGGACGCTCGACTACCACTCGGGTTTCGGCGCGCCCTACTCCACCGGCTGGGTCGACCCCGGTGAACGACGCGCGCGCGGACCGCGCAACCTGCCGCATCCGGCGGACCGCGAGCGCGACATGCCTTGCGAGGGATTTCCCGAAGCCTGCCTAGCGCCGTTTCACTACGAGAATCCCGGCACGGGCGGCGGCGGCCATGTCTGGACCGAGGCGGACCCCACAGCGTCGTCGCCGCGCGGCGACGCTGCCGAGCGCGCTCGCGAGCTTGCCCGGCGAGCGAGCCTGCTGCGCGACGAGCAGCAGATCGAGAACCTGCAGCGGATCTACGGCTACTATCTCGACCGGCGCATGTGGGACCACGTCGCGGATCTCTTCGCGGACGACGGCACGATCGAGATGGGCTTGCGCGGGGTCTACGCCGGCCGGCAACGCATCCGCGAGTTTCTCGACCTGCTGGGGCCGCAGGGTCTCAACGACGGCGAACTCAACGACCGCATGCAGTTGCAGATCGTGGTCAGCGTCGCGCCGGACGGGCGCACGGCGCGCTCGCGCAGCCGCGAATTCGCCCAGACCGGCGTCCACGAGGAACACGGCGCCTGGAGCGCCGGCATCTACGAGAACAGCTTCGTGAAGCAGGACGGCAGGTGGAAGATCCGCTCGCTGCGCTTCTACCCGACCTTCATCAGCGACTACGAGCACGGCTGGGGCCAGGACGCGCAGCAGCCTGCCGGCGTGAGCGCCGACCTGCCGCCCGACCGTCCGCCGACCGAGGTTTACGAGATTTATCCCGCGGCGCACATTCCTCCCTTCCACTACGTGAATCCCGTGACGGGCGCGGAACCCGACTATCCGCGCGGCGACGGCAGACCGTCGCGGCAGGCGATGCAGGCGGCAACGGCCCAGGTTCAGGCCGAGCGGATCGATGACCCGCCGTTGTTCGGCGACATCGAATCGACACTGACCGAAGCCGAACGACTCATCGCGCGCGTCAAGGACCATCACGAGATCGCCAACCTCGAGTACGCCTACGGCTACTACCTCGACAAGAACCTCTGGAGCGATCTCGCGGATCTGTTCGCCGAGGAGAGTTCAATGGAACTTGCGCAGCGCGGCGCCTACGTCGGCCATGACAGTGTTCGCGACTTGCTGGTAGGCGTTTTCGGCCGCGGCGGCGAAGGGCCGGTGGCCGGCCGGCTCGGCAACCACCTGCAGATGCAACCCGTGATCCACATCGACGAGGACGGGCATACGGCACGAATCAGGCTGCGCATGATGCAGCAGCTCAACTTCGGCGCCCGCGCTTCCATGGGCGCCGCGGTCTACGAGAACGCGGCCGTGAAGGAAAACGGCGTCTGGAAGTTCAGCAAGGTCCATGCCTTCAACACCTGGACTGCGGGGTATGAAGGCGGGTGGGCTCGGGATCCCGGCCGCAATCTGCCCGGTCCGAGCGAGAACTACCCGCCCGACACGCCGCCGACATTCGAGTTCGAGATGTTTCCGAGCGTCTACGCGCTGCCGTTTCACTACGACAACCCGGTCAGTGGCAGAGCATCGAAGTGGCTGCCGCCCGAGCCGGTGCGGCCCACTGCGGGCGCGGGGGCGGCCACGCCATGAACCGCCGCAGCCGGCGCACCGTGCATTGATTCGCGCCGATACCGGTGGGTATGCTAAACGTGCGCTGGGCAACACGTGACGTAACAAAATGAACGAAACAGGAAACATGGCCATGACGACTTCCATGCGCGTGACGGCTGCCGCGGCGGTGCTGTTGTGCGGGCTGCAAGCCGCTTCAGCGCAGGACAGTGAAGAAGTCATGGTTGAGGTCGGCGAATGCATCGAGATCGAAGCACCGGTCGAACGGTTGGCCTGCTTCGCAGCGCAGGTCGAACAGGCCCTGACCGAGAGCGAGGCGGCGGCGTCCGACGACAGCGAGGCAGACACCACGGCTGCCGGTGCCGCGGTCGAACGTACCGTCGAGACCGTTCCGGCACAGCGGGTTGAACCGGAACCCGCGGCTCCGGTCGCCGTAAATCAAGGCGTGAACGAAACCCCGGAACCCGAAGCCGACGCGAACGTCGCCGCATCCGAAGCGCAGGCGGAAGAGGAAGACCAGAACTTTTTCGAGCGGCGGCGCGCACGCCGGGCAGCACGAGAAGCCGAGCGCGAAGCGGAGGAAGTCGCCGAGGCCAGCGTCGCAGCCGCCAGCGAAGCGCAGGCGAATGCCGACGATCTGAACTGGTTCGAGCGGCGGCGCGCGCGCCGGGCCGCGCGGGCCGCCGAACGCGAAGCCGCCGAAGCGGCGGAACGAGCCGCGGCGGCCGAGAACGAGATTCTCGCCACGATCGCAGACTTGCGCGAGAGGCAACCGAACGCCTGGCTCATCACGCTCGACAACGGCCAGATGTGGGACCAGGTCAGACCCCAATGGTATCCGCTGACGCCAGGTGACGAGGTCCGGCTTTATCCGACGAACTGGGGCAGTTCCTACCGTCTGACCAAGACCGACCGGGGCGGTTACATCCAGGTTCAGCAGGTCCGCTGACCGCCGGCCCCGACCGGCGGAACTGCTCTCCCTGCGCGAGCCGGTCCGAGTCGCGCCGACAGTTCCGCTCGTCCGCGCGCCGATGGCCGCCTGGCTCAGGAAAGGCGCTGGGTCACGGGTAGTATTCGGCGTCGGCAAACGGCGTCGCTTTCCGATCCCTGTCCGATAACAGCGGAGTACCGTTCAACGGCCAGTCGATCGCCAACTGCGCATCGTTCCAGAGAACGCAGCGATCGTCTTCCGGCGCGTGGAAATCGGTGCACTTGTACTGAACGTCGGCCGGCCCCGAGGTGACGTAGAACCCGTGGCAGAACCCCGGCGGAACCCACAACGCCTGCTTCCCGTCGGCGGACAGACGCACGCCGACCCACTGCCCGAAGCTCGTTGAACTCTTGCGAAGATCGACGGCCACATCGAACACCTCACCCTGAGTCACCCGGACCAGCTTTCCCTGCGGCTGATGAATCTGGTAGTGCAGCCCGCGCAAGGCGCCGTCGACCGAACGGCTGAAGTTGTCCTGCACGAATTCGACGTCGATACCGAACGCGGCCAGCGCTCGGCTGCGCCAGGTTTCCATGAAGAACCCGCGCTCGTCGGCGAACACCTCGGGCTCGATCAGGAGGACATCGGGAATGCGCGTCGGAATTGCTCTCATCGTTCTCCCGCAATTCGCGCGACTTCGGGTACGGCCGCTGCCGGCTCGATCCATTCAGGATGCTCGAGGTACCACCGCACCGTCGCCTCCAGCGCCGCGTCGAAACTCTCCTGTCGCTGCCAGCCGAGTTCGCTGCCGATTCGCTCGTCGTCAACGGCATAGCGCCGGTCGTGCCCGGGCCGGTCCGCAACGAACTGCACGAGACCCGCGTGCGAACCTTCGCCGCGCGGCGCCCGGCGATCGAGAATCGCGCAGATCGCTTCGACGATCTCGAGATTCGAAAGCCCGGCGTGGCCGCCGACGTTGTAGATGCGGCCCGGCGCACCGGCTTCGAGCACGCGGCGCAGCGCTCGGCAGTGGTCGTCGACGTGCACCCATTCGCGTACGTTGGCGCCGGTGCCGTAGACGGGCAGCGGCCTGCGGGCGACGGCGTTTGCAACCATCAGCGGAATCAGCTTTTCGGGAACCTGCCACGGCCCATAGTTGTTGCACGAGCGTGTTATCAGCACCGGCAGGCCGTAAGTGCGATGCCAGGCGCGCACGAGATGGTCGGCCGCGGCTTTGCTGGCCGCGTAGGGAGAATTCGGGGCGCATGGTGTGGCTTCGCTGAAGGGCGCGTCGTCGGGCCCGAGATCGCCGTAGACCTCGTCGGTCGACACGTGCAGGACGCGGAACGTCCGTCGCGCCTCAGCTTCAAGCTCGCTCCACAAGACACGGGCCGCTTCGAGGACATTCGCCGTGCCGTTGACGTTGGTCTCGATGAACGCCGCGGGTTCGGCGATCGAGCGGTCCACATGGGTTTCCGCCGCGAGGTGCAGGACGGCATCCGGACGATACTGCGCGAACAGTCGCCCAAGCGCGTCCCTGTCTCGAATGTCGACGCGTTCGAAGACGTGACGCGGATGGTTCAGTGCGCCTTCGAGCGTCTCGAGACTCCCGGCATAGGTCAGCGAGTCGACGTTGATTACCGTCGAATCGGTCTCGCCGATCAGTTGCCTGACGAGCGCCGAGCCGACGAAGCCGGCGCCGCCCGTTACCAGGAGTGTGTCCATTCGAATATCATCCCCGGCTTGAACCCGGCAATGATACGCGCCATCGCGACACGCCTCCCAGACCGGCCCGACGAGCCATGCCGCTGAATGTCGAGGAAGCCTTCGCGCTGGCGCTGCGGCGCCATCGGTCCGGTCGCCTGGCCGAAGCGGAGCGAGCTTACCGGGAAATCCTTCAGGTACAGCCCGGGCATGCGGATTCGCTGCACCTGCTCGGCGTCATCGCGCTGCAGACGGGCAACCCGGAGCCGGCGCTCGCATTGATCGAACGAGCAGTGGCGCTTCGTCCGGACGGGGCAGTCTATCGTAACAATCTCGGCCAGGTGCTCGAGCGCCTGGGACGCATCGAGGACGCCGCCAGCGCCTACGAGACCGCCATCGATCTCGATGCGCAGGACGCGGAGCCCGTGAACAACCTTGGCCGCATTCACGAGGAACAGGATCGACACTCCGAAGCCGAGGCTTGCTATCGGCAGGCGATCGCACTCAACGCGCAATACGCTGAGCCGCACAACAACCTCGGCAACATTCTCAAGGATCGCGGCGAGCTCGACGACGCGATCGCCGCCTATCGGCGCGCCATAGCGCTGCGCCCGGACATGTCGATGTTGCACAGCAACCTGCTGCTGACGGTCCACTACCATCCCGAATACGGACCGGCCGATATCTCGCGAGAACACCGCGAGTGGGCCGAACGGCATGTCGTTCCGCTCGCGTCCGAACGGCGTGCGCACGGCAACGCTCCCGAACCCGGGCGGCGGCTGCGCATCGCTTACGTGTCACCGGACCTTCGCGAACATCCCGTGGCGCGCTTCCTCCTGCCGCTGCTCGAAAATCACGACAGGAAGGCGTTCGAAGTCATCGCATACCACGACAACTCGAGGCAGGACGACGTCACGAAACTGATCCGCACTCGCGTCGATCGCTGGCGCGAAATCGCGGACCTGAGCGACGAACAAGCCGCGGACACGATCCGCGCCGACCGCATCGATATCCTCGTCGACCTTGCCGCGCATTCCGGGCGCAACCGCCTGCTCGTCTTCGCGCGCAAGCCCGCTCCTGTTCAGGTCAGCTATCTAGCCTATTGCAGCACGACGGGCGTGGACGCGATCGACTATCGCCTGACCGACCGCTTTCTCGATCCGTCCGGCGAAGACGAAAGGCACTATTCCGAGCGCTCGATCCGCTTGCCGGACTGTTACTGGTGCTATTCGACGCCTCCCCTGCCGTCCGACAGCCTGCCGGGCAGCGAAAGGCGGCCCGGACCGCCGACCTTCGGCTGTTTGAACAATTTCGCCAAGGTCACGGACCCGACCCTCGAGCTCTGGATGCAGCTCCTCGAGCGTGTGCCGGAAGCCCGGCTGCTGCTCTACGCGCGCTCCGGGCAACATCGCGAGCGCGTTCGTGGATTCATGGCTCGAGCGGGCATCGAGGAATCACGCGTCGCTTTTGTCGGCCGGCAGCCGTTCGTGGACTATCTGAAGACCTGGCAGGAAGTCGACGTGGCGCTCGACCCGATTCCGTTCGGCGGGGGAACGACGAGCTGCGATGCGCTCTGGATGGGGGTGCCCGTCGTAACTCTGGCGGGACGCACGGCCGTATCCAGAGGCGGGTCGAGCCTGCTTGCCAACATCGGTCTCGATGAACTCGTTACCCGTAGCCCGGAGCAATATCTCGATTGGGCGGCACGTCTGATCGGCGACGTCGAGGGACTCGTTGCTCTGCGGCGGGAACTGCGCGGCCGGCTCGAATCCTCGCCGATCATGGACTCGGCCAGGTTCACCGCGGGCGTCGAGGACGTGTTCAGGACGATGTGGCGCGACTGGTGCGCGAGCGCCGGACAACGAAAGATCGAAGGTCAATAAAGGACGCGCGCATCCCTGCGCGCGAGGGTTTCAAGCGACTGGTAGTACACCTGCCCTTGCCATTGCAGCAGGCTTCAGATGTGCAGCCGAACCTTTGCACACGCCTGTCTCCGGGAGGCGGTAGAGCGTGTCAGTTGTTCAGATGGTAGCGGACGACGATCGGCGCGCTGTCGACAAACTCGCCGTTCGTCGCTCGGGACCGGAATCTGCTGCTCTCGATCAGGTCGATGAGGTCGTCCAGCTCGGTCTCGGTGGCGTTCTGCGTAGTGTCGAGTATCTCGATCCGGTCACCGTTACCCAGTCGGGTCACCACGAACGCGACATCAATGTATCGAGGCGTTGTCCGCCGTGTTTCTGTTGTTGCCAGGGGGTTGGGCAGAAAGCTCGGAACCACGACCGGAAGTGCCGGCGAGAACAGCTCGTCGATCAACGCCTGTGGCGTGTCTTCGCGCTCGAGCATCGCGTGGGCTCGCTCGTACCGTTCGACCAGCGCGTCCGTGCGTTCCGCACGGCTTTTGCGCGTGGCGCCCTCGACGAACAGAAGGTCCCAGTCGATCAATTCGACGAGCGATGTCACCCGGGTCAGCAGCGGCTCGGAATTCATGGCGTCGAGTGCGGCAAGGCGGACCATGCTGGATCTGCCGACTTCGTAGGAGCCAATGAAGTGACCGAAGCGATAGCTGTTGCGCACGAGCGCAAGATCGATCTCGCGGAGCTCGTCCATGTATTCGAGGCCCTGGTTCAGAATGATCCCGGCCGCGTTGCCATAGTAGCGCCGAACTTCCGATAGCAGTCTGCGCACCACCACTCCGCGGCTCCCGGATCGGCAATTCCGCCCCTGAAACGACGCGCGAGACCGCGAGTAATAGCAACCGAAAACGATTTGTTCCGGGAAATCGCCGCCGAGATAGCGAACGAGGATATCCTCACGCCTGGCGGCGACCTCGCGAAGCACAGGCACGGTTCTGATGTCGTCCGGATGACGCCTCGCGAGTTCGAGCAGTTCCTGCTCCAGGTCCCATGCCCCGGCGAGATTGCCGCGTGCCTCCTCGTTGGCGATCAGCCGCTCGAGCCATGGCGCCTGTTCGAGGGAGTACAGGCCGTAGGTCGCACGAACATCGGCCAGGGCCTCGTCAACGACCGCGATTGCCAGAGTGTGGGCGCCATCGGCCTCGAGACGGAGCGCCATGTTCATCGCTTCGCCGACAGGATCGGAAGCATCGGCGTCCGGCAACAATCGGGCGGGCGTCGTCGCCTCGGGGGCAGTTCGCAACGCCGCAGACCCGGATTCCGGCGCCGCTTGGGCAAATGCAGCGTGTGGCGCCGCAACAAGGGCCGAAAAGACCATGGCAGGGACGAGAGCGGTGGCAATCGCGGCCTTTCCCTTGAGCGTGTGTCGCACTGCAAATGAAATCATTGGCGCCGGCGCCTCCGATCAGCACCTCGGCCGTCACGCGCCCGTTCGGATCCTGACCTGCCTGCCAAACTATAGCATCCCGCCACGGACCGCTAGGGCGAGTAGCCGTGTCGTTCGAGAACCTTGCGCGCTGTGTCCGCAAACGCCACCAGATCGGTATCGCGCTTGTAGGCGAACGCACGGCCGGTCGCGAGGTCCCGATATACGGACGGGTCGTTCGCGGTCGTCGTGGTACCGCAAAGGCGGGCGATATCCGGAACGACATCGGCTGGCCGCCCGAGCAGATCCTCGAACCGAATCTCGAGGGCGCGTCCCTTCAGTTCGGCCATTTCCACGCGGGCCTTCTCGACGTACTGTTCCCACATCGTCAGGGCCTCGGCAAGCGTCCAGCCGCGCCGTGACGACAGCACGCCGAGGGCGTGATCCCGAATCACCGTCAGCGCCCCGGGGACCGGCTCGCCGGTGGCTTCGCGCAACGCCGCAGCGTGCCGCCGCGCAAGACTCGCGGCCACATCGACGCCGTGCCGGACGATGTGCAGGACACGCAGATGCGGAAAGATCTGTTTCCAGACCGGCAAGGTGAAGGTGTTGCGCGGGTCTTTCCAGCCGAACGGCCGGGATTCCTCCGGCTTCGATGCCGGACGCCAACCGGACTGGCCAACGAAAGCGCCGAACCGCGCCGTGAGCGTCTGACGCGTGCTCGCAGCAAGGTTTTCCGCGATTTCAGGCTGGGACAGCGCGAAATGCGCCGACATCGGCTCGGACCAGAACGCACTGCACTGGTGCAGGATTCCCTCGTTGATCAGCATGAACGTGACCGATTCGGAGTCGCCCTGCTGATCGGCGCCCATGAAGACGCCGAGCCGCTCGAGAATCTGCGCGGCCAGCCGCGTGCCCGAGCGGTGCATGCCGATCACCACGACAGGGCTTGCCTGAGTCAGCCGTTCATCCATTGGGCAAGGAAAACTGACGGATATCGGGTTGTCATGATACGGATATCTGCCGACAAACGACGCTCTTGACACGACGGAGCGGTTCATGGCTTATGCTCGGGAAGCGCTTCGGTCGAGCGAGATAACGAGACAGGCGAAAAGTACATGAAGAAATCGCCGCTCAACCCGCAAAACAGCGCACCCGACGCATGACCTTGAAGGCAGTGCTGCTCGGCCCCGACGGCCAACTCGGGCACGATGTGCGCCGCCTCCATGCCGCGGCCGGTTCGTCGTTCGAACTGCAGCCGCTACCGCGCGCCAAACTAGATGTCGCAGTGCCCGGAGCGGTCGAAAACGCGCTCGGCGACCGGAGCTTCGACGTTCTCGTAAATTGTGCGGCCTATACCCGCGTCGATGATGCCGAGGACGATGCCGCCGCTGCGTTCGCGGTCAACTCCCAAGCCGTTCGGGCGATGGCGGCGGTCTGCGCGTCCCGGAAGGCGCGCCTCATCCACATCAGCACCGACTACGTGTTCGGCGGCGATACCGCGCGCGACCGGCCGCTGCCCGAAGACGCGCCGCTCGCACCGGTCAACGTCTATGGCGAGTCCAAGGCGCTCGGCGAAAAGCTTGCGTGCCGCGAGTCCGACGACGTCGTGGTCGTGCGGACCGCGTCGCTGTTCGGCACGGCCGGCCTCGGCGGCCGGGGCGGGAACTTCGTCGAGACCGTCATTCGCAACGGCGCGTCAACGGGCGAAATCCGCGCCGTCGACGACCGGACGATGTCCCCGACCGCCGCTGCCGACGTTGCCCGCGTCCTGCTGCGCTTGGTCACTGAAGGCTGCGCGCCGGGTTGCCACCACGTCGTCAACTCGGGATCGGCAACCTGGTTCGAATTCGCCGCCGCAATCGTGCGCGGCGCCGGGATCGAAGCCGCGGTAACGCCCTGCTCCGGCGACGACTTCCCCGCGCGCGCCGAGCGCCCACGCTATACCGTGCTCGACAATGCCAAGATCTCGTCAATGTTCGGGGCCATGTCCCCGTGGCAGGAAGCGCTCGAGCGCTATCTGCGCGCGCGGAGTTGAACGTTGCTCCAGCAAAATCGCATTGGGCGCCAAACCAAAAAAAAGCGGCGGGCACTGGCCCGCCGCAAGGGTTTCGTCGTACTGAGCGCTCAGAATTCCATATTCAGGCCCAGGAAGAAGCGGCGACCGAGCGGGTCGTAAACCGCAGCGCCGGTGCCACCGAAGCCGCCGCCGCGCGTGCAGGGCGCCGCGAAGCGTCCACCATTCGCTAACGGATTGTAGCCAAGGCATGGAGGCTCCTCGTCGAGCAGATTCTCGATGCCGAGACTTACCCGGTAGCGGTCCTGGAACCGGTAGCCGACCGTCAACGCGAACAGGTTGTAGCTCGGATTCGTGCTGTACAGGCAGCCGTTCGACTCGCGATTGGTGCGGCACTGCGCATTGTCGAGGCTCGGCCAATGCTGGTGCCGGAGCGAGAAGGTCCAGGGGCCCGTGAAGTAGCTCGCGGTCGTGAACAGGCGGTACTCGTAGCGCTGGCACTGGATCTGAAGCGCGCAACTGCTGTAGCCGGCATGGTCGATCTCGTCGAGCCCGGGCCGATCCTGGGTGATGGCCTCGAGGTTGTAGTTGGCGACGGTGTTCAGGTTGAAACCGCCGTTGCCCAGTTCCCTCGACCAGTTGAGCTGCACGTCGACACCCGACATGACCGACCGACCCTCGTTCGTGAACGAGGAATCGATGTTCGCGGCATTGCCCGAACTCGGGTTCCGCCAGATCTGTGCACAGGCCTGGGTGTTCGGGTCGCCCATCGGGTTGAACGCCATGCTCAGGCAGCGCTCGTACGTTGAGTCGGCCGACTCGAGCGCGATCATGTCCTCGATCTCGATGGTGTAGTAGTCCACCGTGAGCGTGAAGTTCTCGTGGAAGTTCATGACGACGCCGAGCGTGAAGGTATCGGCTTGCTCTTCCATGAGGTCCGGTTGGCCGAAGCTGTTGCGGATGCCGAGACCGCCGCCTGTCGGTTGATCGGCAAGCTCACGATTTTCGTAGTACTCCGCAGCGCCCGATCCGGTCATCAGTGTCCGGCAGATCGAAAGCGTCTGTGCAATCTGTTCGGGACTCGACCCTCCACCTGCCGTTGCGCTGTACGACGCGGGATTGTTCATGTTCTGCGAACAGTGATCTCCGAAAACCGTACCGCCGCCGCCGAAGATCTGCGTGCGCCCGATGAAGAGTTCACCGAGGTTCGGGGCGCGGAACGCACGATTGATGCCGCCGCGTACGCGGTAGTTCGGCGTGATGGCCCAGTCGAGCAGCGCCTTGTAGGTGGTCAGGTTCCCGACCTGCTCCATGCTCCAGTCCGATACGCGCGCACCGAGCTCGAGGTTCAGGTGCTGGACACCCGTGGGCCCATTATTGACGAGCGGAACGAGCAACTCGCCGTAGATCTCAGAGACATCGAAATCGCCGTTGCTGTCCTCGTTCGGAAAGAGCCCCGCGATCGGGTCGATTAGATTCTGGTTGTCGCTGAGATTGTCCGGCTCGAACACGTAACTGTTCTCGCGGTAGGTGTAACCTGCCGCGTAGGCGAGCGGCCCGGCCGGCATCTCGATGAGATCGCCGACAAGATTGGCCTCGAGAATGGTCTGCGTGACCTGGTTCGTGTTCTTGAGATCCGGCGAGAACATCGTCGCGCAGTCTTCGGACAAGCGGCGATCGTCGATGATCGGCATGCCCGAGGTGCAGGTCGGAATACTCTCGGCGAAGCCCGCGGCGAATGGGTTGGGGTCGAAGATCGCGTTTCGGCCGTAGTTCGGGAACGACATGATCGCCCGGTAGGTGCTGATCCGCGATGAACCGCGCTGGACGATGATATTGTCGGTCCGCCCGGTCGAGACGGTGATGTCCCAGAAGTCGTTGCCGCTCGGCAGGTCGCCTTCGACGCCGAGCGAGAAATTCATCGTCGTCAGCGTGTTGGTGCTTGAGCGTGCGGCGCCGAGCGCATCGCGCAGATAATCGGGCGGCCGGTTCGCCCAAAGATCCATCTCGGAGTTCGGCCGGGTCATGAACAGATTGTAGATTTCCGGCGACGTCGGCCAGGCCTCGGATTCGGTGCAACCCGGCAGCCCGTCGAGCCACGGCATGGAAGCTGTGGCAGGGCCATCGCACTGGACATCGAAGCGACCGCCGAGACGATAGTCCGGATGCGTCATGTCGCCGGCGTCGGCAATGCCATTGCCGTTGACGTCGATGAGCGAATCGGGAATATTGAGATGCGGGTCATCGTTGCCGCGGTAGATCGCGTTACCGAACGGGATCGGCGCGCCCCAGAACGTGATGTTGTCGGCCGTGAGCCCGAGGCTCGTTTCCGTCTCGGTGCGCGTGACCATGGCCTGCGCAGTGACGCGCACGTCGTCGGCCACATCGAAGTGGCCGTCCGCGAACGCGGACAGGCGCTCGAGGGGCGTCGAGGCCCATTGCCAGAAATTGTTTTCCTTGATCGTGCCGTCGGGCTGGACGACGCGGAACGGCAGGCCCGGGAAGTTGCCGCCGTAGTCGTTGTCGTAAGGTCCCTCATAGCGGTAGGAGCCGTTCCTGCCGCTGGAGTTCATGAGCCCCGTATACAAGGTGCCCGAGTTGCGGTTGACGAGATAGCGTACGCCTTCGGGAGAGTTCAGGACGCCCCCCGCTGTAGCGGCCGTTCCGCCATCGAACCACAACCATGGCCGCCCGGACGGGTGAGTTGTACCCGCCAACGGTGTCGCCTCATTGAACAGCGCATCGACCGCAGCTTGACTCGGGGTGTTGCCGAATCTCGCGCCACCGGCATTGCGGTCGTTGCTGACCCAGGTGTCGGACCCCCAGAAGAAGGCGGTTGCGCCGGTGGCCGGGTTGCGCATGTCCTCGACCCGCCAGTCGCGCTCCCAGCGCTCCTGAATACCGCGGGTCGCGCGCTCAACGCCAAGTACGACGTTGCCGCGGTCGTCGGCCATATTGGCGCCGACGAGCGCGGAGATCGCGATTTCCTGACTTCCCCCGTGCTGAGTGTCGCCGAAGCGGATATCGACTTCGGCGCCCTCGTAGTCGTCCTTGAGTATGAAGTTGACGACACCACCTACGGCGTCTGCACCGTACACGGCCGAGGCGCCGCCCGAAATGACCTCGACGCGCTCGATGGCGGCAGATGGAATCGAGTTCGTATCGACCACCATGGTCGCATTGACCGGCATGGCGCGCCGACCGTTGATAAGGACGAGGTTCCGGTTCGGCCCGAGACCTCTCAGGCTCACGGTGGAGGCGCCGACGGTGTTCGTGGCCGTCTGCTGGACGTCCGTGGTCGTGAACTGCGTGACGGCCGGAACAAACTGCGGCAAGCGGTTCAGGATCGTCTCGACGCCAATCGAGGTCGTCTCGTCGAAGAGCTGCTCATCGACAGTCTGAATGGGTGCGTTCGCCGTGAAGTCCTGGCGCAGAATTCGCGAGCCGGTGACCGTGACCTCCTCGAGCACGTCTTCCTGTGCCGAAGCCGGCGTCACCGGTGTGACGGCGAGCGCCACTCCCATGATGGCGCCACCGGACGCCGAGAGAATCCCGGTCTTCAGGCTGCCCGGTGACGGACGGCGAAGCGCCTCGGCGATCCCTCTGGACAATACGCTCATGCTCGGGCGACAGCCCGCGTCAGTCTTTCTCGTCATCTGGAGTTCCCCTGTCAACACGCCTCAGCAAGACTCGGTTCGTTCGCACGCGACATGATGCTGGCAACCGGACCCGACCATGGCGCTGCGTGCGATTGTTGTTCGGCAGTCACTATACATGCTCCTCAAAGCTCTGCCAAACGCCATATTTGCGTAATTAATGGCAATTCCAGCGTTCGAGAGTGTCGTATTCGTGCAACCGCTGTGCAGGTGCGCGGCAGCACAAAGCTGCCGCCCGGAGGGAACATGCGTGGTTCATCCGTGCGACGTTGGCGCCCGTGCGTCAGTTGACCATCCAGAACGCGAGCGTCAGGCGCGGAAAGGCGTAGAACGAGTCAACGGGATGATGAGCGGAGTGAAAGTACTCCGACGGGAAGATCAGGAGCCGCCCGGGCACCATGTCGATGGTGCCGGCGAGTTTCCAGTGTTCGCGGCTTGCTTCCGGCCAGTAGTCGAGGCCGGTTTCCGCGACTCGTGAATCCTCCTTCACGGCCCGCGCATAGCCTTCGTCAAAGGTCAGGGAGTTCGATGGCTTGAACCGGAAAAACGCTGTACCGCCGGAGCATTCCTCCGGCGCATTGAGATAGAGGATGCAGGTGAACGACCGGCGCGCGGGCTCGCTGATGTCGCTGTGCGGCACGGCGAAGTCCGCGCGTCTGGCGTTGATCTGCATGAACCAGTTCACGTCGACGCTCGCATCCGCCGGGCGGGTATTGATGCCGTAGACCTTGGCGATCGCCTGCTGCGCCAGGGATACCAGGCTGTTTGGATGGCGGATGGGAAAACGCAGGCGGCAGTCGTAGTAGTCGACGAAGTTGCGGCCGCCCTGCTCGTGTTTCCAGTTGGTCGCGGGCGTGCTGCCGATGACTTCGCGGACGCGCTCCGGATGTTGGAGCAGATTGTCGATCACGACGGTAGGGATCGTGTCCTGGACCGCGTTCAGATCGAGGCCGATATTCTTGCGAACTTCGAACAGTTCATTGAACAGGAAGGGCTTGCCGGCGGATGGGGCGGGCGTACCCGCGGAACGCGCAGGCTCGCGGGCCGCACTCGATGCATCGCGGTTCCCGGGCGCTGCGGCGCGCGCTTCGGAGGTGGCCGGATCCTGGACGGTCCCTGGCGCCGCTACGTGCGCTCCAGGGATGTCCGCCCCCCGGACCTTCTCGGCCGCCCGGCCGGGTACCGCGGCAGCCGGCCCCTGCGCTTCCCGCAGGTTGATCGCGATCGAAACCCTCGGTTTGTCGCTCTTGTTGCACTGAACCGCGTGAGGAAACCAGGATTCGAACATGACCAGGCGGCCGGGCTCGGGAGCGACAGCAATGTCCTGCCGGGTCAGAAGGTCCGGTCCCGCCGTCTTCGTAAACTGCCTGTAGCTGCGCCGCGCGCCGATCGGATCGGGAAACACGATGCACCCGCAGTTCTCCGGCGCCTCGACGTAATAGCTGCAGGACAGGAGGCTGCCGTCGTGCGAGTGCTGCGCCTCCTGCGCGCCGGGCTCGAAGACGTTGATCCAGGCCCGTTCGACCTCGATCCGTCGCGGCGGAAGCTTCAGCGTTTGCTCGAGAAACGACTGCGCGGATCGGAGTACGAGCGCTTCGAGCTCGTCGAGACCGGCATCTTCAAGAATCGAGGCGTCGGGATGGTAGTAGGAAGTCGCGACGGATTCCTCGGGCGACGGGGCGATGTCGCGACGGGCAGCTTCCGAATTCAGGTAGGCCGACACCTTGGCACGGATCGCGTCGCGGACGGCAGGCTCAACATCGCGAACGAGCAGCGGGACGGCGAAATAGTGATCGGCTGACATGGCGCGGTTGGGCTTCGCTGTTTCCGGCCTGCGGCGTGCGTCTCGGAACGACGTGTCCGAGGTCGTCTCACCCGCTCGGCCGCCCGGACGCTTGCTCCATTGAGCGGGCAGGGCTTGTTGCGATGCAGACTGCACATTATAGCCGCCATAGCCGCCGCAGATTCCGACCGTAACCGCGACCGCGCGCCGCTCGCCGCTTCTCCCCTCCTCCGTGCGTGCCCGAAAGCGTCGGTCGGAGAAACACGATCAGTCCGCTTGTTCCTCCTGAACGTTTTCCACGTTGCACGCCGATACCGCGCGCCGATATCCTCACGGCGATTAGTGGGGCCAGTTGGATGCCGACCGAGCCAGCCAGAAACCCGATTGTCGCGAAGACGATCGACTTTCTCAAGCACACACGCGAGCCTTACGCGCTGCTCTTCATGCACGTGATCCACCGGCGCTTCGGAATCGAGGAGTTTGCCGATTGCGGCAAGCGCTACGACGCCGTGCTGCCGGATCACCCGGATCGGGCGCCCGTGCTCAGGGTTTTTCGCCGCATCTTCGACTCCGGCAATCCGGTCGAACCCGATGACTGGGAGCATATCGAACTGCCGACGGATCGGCTCCTCGTTTCTGCGCTCTATTGCGACCGGCTCGGTCTGCCGAAATCGTTCCCGGAGGTGCTCGAACGGGCCATCAGGCAAGGCGGCTACGCCGCGACGCATGCGCTGCTGTCGTGGCTCTGGATTCGGGAGAACGGCTGCGAACTGGTCGTCACCAATGGCTTTATCGAGCGCATGTACGAAGCGGTCGCCGGGATCGTTGACGAAGACCCGACCTCGATCAACGATGTCAAGCTCGAAGCCGCCGCGTTTCTGTGCCTGGCGCGGCAGAGCGCACGAGTCGATTTCGGCTTCGTCCGGCGCGTCATTGCGATCCAGAATGAGGATGGCGGCTGGGGACGAGCGGCGGACGGCTCCGGCGATCCGGGCGGATCGTCGTGGCATTCGACAATTCTGGCCCTGATGCTGCTGCTGCACGTGAAGTTCGAAAACCTGCAAGTCGCCGCCGGACAGCAGTTCGTCTAGAATCCGGGCCTCTGTCTTATCCGGATCTCCAGGCTGACGGCTCAGGATTGTGCAGGCAGTTGAGTCAGTAACGATCGTGGGCGCAGGCTCGGCCGGATGGCTCACGGCGCTCGCACTCAATACCCATTGCGGTTTTCTCAAGATCCGCCTCATCCGCCCGAGCCGCGGTTCGCCGATCGGGGTCGGCGAATCGACGCAAAGCGACCTGATCCTGCTGTTGCAAGCGGCGCGTATCGATCTGCCGTCCTTTTACGAAGCCTGCCATGCCACGATGAAGTGCGGCATCTTCTACACGGACTGGAACGAAATAGGCAAACATTATTGGCACCCGTTTTCGGACCTGGATCTGGGAACGTTTGCGAGTCCCGCCTCGTTCTACTCCGTGGCGCATCACTACCAGCAGATGATCCTGCGCGCCGGGAAGTATCGACACACGCAGTACTACAAGTCGGTCCATACGTCCTACGAAACCTGCGTCAGGAAGAAACAGGTGGCCCCGGAATCGGCGGTAGCTTTCCACGTTGACGCGCACGAAATCACGAAGTACCTGGAGCGCCATCTCGTTGCAGTGGAAGTGCTGGACGCGAACGACCTGGACGTAAAGGTCAAGGACGGTCGCGTCGACTGCATCGTCCTGGATGGATCGAGGACCGTGAAATCCGATCTATATGTCGATTGCAGCGGCTTCGCACGGGCGATTCACAGGCGTGTGGCGGAGCCCGATATCGTGGACTACGAGGCGAACGTCAATCGCGCCGTCGCCGCGCAGGTGCCCTACGTGGATATCGAGAAGGAGATTACTCCGTACACGGGCGCGCATGCTCACAAGCACGGCTGGACGTGGTCGATCCCGCTTCAGTCGAGAATCGGCAGCGGTTACGTGTATCACGGCGACTTCTGCTCGGCGGATGAAGCCGAGACGGACTTCAGACAACACTGGGGCATTGAGAGAATGAAAGACGTCGAAGTCGCGCACATACGCTTCGACAGTCCCACGCTTCGCAATCCCTGGGTCGAGAACGTCGTGGCGATCGGTCTGAGCGCGGGTTTCGTCGAGCCGCTGGAGGCCACCGGATTGAACTGGACCATCACGAGCGGGCAGACGCTCTACGAAGCCATCGCTGCGCGGTACTACGACAGGGATACGAGCGCGAAGTACAACTTCAATATGCTCGGATACGTCTACGACGTGCAGGACTTCATCGATGCGCACTACAAGCTGTCGGCGCGCCGGGACAGCGAGTTCTGGAAGTACCAGACCTCCAGGGCATATCCCGAGCGGCTGGAACACCGCCTTGCGCTCTACGCGAAAGAGATGCCATGTGACGCGAACCGATTGAAGACGACGCCGTGGGCATTTCACGAGCTGTCGTGGATCGACATCCTGAACGGCTACAACTTCAGGTACGCGCAACTCGATGTCGGCCCGATGCAGATGCAGGCGGCGGAAGAGCAGCTACGCGAGATCGCTTCGAAACCGAGGCGCGGGATAGGCCCGCTGGAGTGCGTCCTCCCGCCGACGACATCCGGCAAGCGGGGCGCTCAAATCCTCATGTGAGCCAGGCCGCGACGCCTGGATTCAGTGTAATCCGCTGAAATATTCGCGCGCGCGGTCGAACGCTCCGGGACCGAGTTGCATTCCGATCAGGCGGCCCGGGATGTCGTCGGCCGGGGGATGGATGCCGCCCCAGAGGCGCGACAGGCTGCATTGGTCGGAAGCATCGGCATAGGTCGCCCATTCGAGCGTGATGTCGACGCTCGGTCCCTCCTCGAAGACCAGGAACTCGTTCATCGGCGCCGGAAAGTCGCTCTTGCCGCCCGGGAAGTAGGCGTCGCCGGTAAAGCGCGTGAGGAGTTCCGCCGCCGTGCGCGAGTAGGTCGAGTGGCCGGAGACATAGCCTGCAAACGGCGGCGTCACGAAGGTCGGGCGCTGATAGGGCCACCACTCTTCGGCGAGCACCCAGTCGACGCCGGCGTAATCGAATACGGGATTGCTGATGTACAAGGGCCCGCGCCATGCGTAAAGCTTGATCTTGCCGACGTTGCGTTCATCGGGACCCAGCGACCAGGGATCGTCCGCGAGCGGATCGCCGGGGCGCACGCAGTCGATCACGCGGTTGCTGCCGTCGCCGGCCGGGTCTTCGGGATCGTCGATGAACTGGATGCCGTCGGCATGGTAGGGACAGTGTGGATCGTCCGGGTCGCTGGACTGGCCGCGCCCGGCCATGGCGCGAATCGCGGAAACCGGCCGCACGTAGTCGTAACAGCCCTTGATTCCCCATGCCGCGATCGCCGCGTCATGCATCGCGCCGCCGAGCGCGAAATAGATCTTGACGTCCCATTCGAGCGAGCCGAGAACGGGTCCCGTGCCTTCGAATCGCCTGACGAGTTCCGGATGCTCGCCGATGGTGTTGACGATCACGAACCAGTGCCCGGGCGGCGTTTCGGAATCCGGTCCGTCCGCCCAGAATTCCGCGATCGCCCGCGCGTAGTCGGCGAGCGGCACGAACTGCGGCTCATACGGCACGCCGGTCGCGGGATTCACCTCATAGCCGGTTTCAGGCGTGCCGCCCGCGAGCAGGTCGTAGAAATCGCGATGCCCGGCGAAGCTCGCCGGGTAGTCCTGAATGTTGCCGAGGCTCGCCGGCGAAATGTCGATGAGTTCGGCGCCGCGCCCGTCCTCCGGATCCAGATGCCCGGACCAGACGGCGACGAGCGAGTGACCCCACTTGTACTCGCCCGCGAGCGCCCCGTCATGCCCCGGCGGCGCGCCCGGATCGAAGTAGACCGGGTAGTCGAAGCCGTCGCGCGGACAGGTGCTCATCTCGGCCGCGGTCAGTGAAAACGGGTGCACGGCGCCCCATTCCGGGCCCACGAATTCCGGTGTGCCATCGACGATGTTGCCGGCCTGGTCGATCGAAAGCGTCAACGTGATCTGCTGCCAGCGATCCAGATCGACGATATCGGGATTACCGGGCAGTTCGGGCAGGATTGGCGGATTGAACGGCGCGTAGACCTCGGGAGCGTATGCGTTCGCTTCGTTGGAACCGTCCTGCAGCCCGTAAGCGACATAGCATGCGGCGATGTAGTTGCCGAGCGCCGCGGGCGAGCCCTGCTCGTAAGCCGTGCTCTCGTTGCCGACGTCGTAGCCGAGTTCGGCCATCGTGGCGTCGGCAAGCTCGGCGACGAACTCCGCACCCGGCGAGTTGGCGAACCGATGCCGGACGATCCGATAGGCCGCGAAGCTAACCGCCTCCTCGCGCGCGAGTTGACGATCGCGCGGGGAACGCGGTGGTGTGTAGTCGCACTCATAAGCTGCCTGCGTTTTGCCAAGCAGCCAGGTCGATGCCGTTTCGTCGTACGCCGCCCACGCATCGTACATGGCCGCTGAACTGTGCCAGAGGTTGCGCGCGTGCACGGTGGGACGCGCGAAATCGTTGCGAATTCCCTCGAGCAGGACCTCGTTCCAGATCCGCGCGACCGACACCTCGCGGTCGTCCGGAGTAAGCGGAGGCGAGAAGGCATCGCAGCCGGCGACGCCGATCGCCAGTACTGCCGCCGATATTCGTATCCCGTCTATTCGCATCGATCTGGATCGGGCTCCCGATACCGCGCCTCAGGGCGGCGGCTCCGGCTGGGTGATCACGAGGGTCTGGCCCGGCTGGCTGGCCGCGATCGGGCCGGCCAGTCTGGTTCCGAACTGCACCGGGCCTGCGCCGGAGTCTATCGCCGGCCACTCCACGAGGAGCTCGTCAACGACAGTCGATGAATCGAGCCCGAAGATCTGTACCGTCGGATTCTGCGACGTGTAGTTGCTGCCGATCATGACCTCTCGCATCTGCACGGCGCCGTCGACACTCGCGAAGATCCGGGCGCCGGCGGCCTCGGTATTGGGCGGCAGGCCCTCGAGCTTGACGCGCAGGAAGTTTCGCCCGGCGGCGGCGCTGCGGTTCTCCCAGAGGCTCGCGGAATTGCCGGGCGAGTCGGTGAGTTCGAGGATGTCCGTATCGCCGTCATGATCGAAATCCGCGCAGACGACGCCCCGGCCCGAAGTACCGGTGGCGAGTCCCAGCGCCTGTGCTTCATCGGTGTACGTGCCGACCTCGTTCATCACGAACGCCCGGGCGTCGGGAGTCTGCCACACCTGGTGGCCGAGGTACGGTTCCGACCAGCCGTTCGTGTGATAGATGTCGAGGTCGGAATCGTTGTCGATATCGAGAAAACAGGCTCCCCAACCCCAGGAACCGTCCGCGACCCCAAGTCGCGCGGTGTCATCGACGAAGTCGCTGCCGTCGTTGGTGTACAGGCGATTGCCGTGCGGCGTGAGAATCTCGTTGCCGGGACCCAGGACGCTCGAAATGAACCAGTCGAGATCGCCGTCGTTGTCGATGTCGCCAAGCGCCGACCCCATAGCGAACTGGGCTTCGCGCAGGATCGGGTTTTCGAGGCTTCGAAACGTTCCGTCGCCATTGTTGATGGCGAGTTGTGTGGTACCGAAATCTGCCGCAATCGCGATATCGGGCCACGGATCGTCGTTGATGCGCGCAAAGGTCGGTGTAAACGTGAAGTCGAACTCCTGGGCCGAGAACGGAAAATCCAGCGTGCCGGGATAAGTGCGCGTGAGCCAGACCAGGTCCGACATTCCGGTTTCTTCGCTCGCATTCACGAAGCGGATACCCGACGCATCGGATTCGTTTCTCCACAGATGGTCCGTCTCCAGCAAACGCGGACCCGTGAGCCTGTACAACCTGTCGGGCGTGGCCCAGTGCGCCAGGAACATGTCGAGGTCGCCGTCGAGGTCGTAGTCGCCGAATCCCGCGGAGATCGTATGCGCGGCGACCATCTGCTCGATGTCGGGCGAATTCGATGTGACGTCCGCAAACACACAATTGCCCTGATTCTCGTAGATCTTGCTCGGGTCGTCGTAGATGCCGCCAACGAACAGATCGAGATCGCCGTCGCCATCCATGTCGGCGAACGCCGGCCCACTGTGACGATCGTTGTTCTCGCCGTCGGGACGGGTGTTCGCGACGCCGGCATCGGCGGCAACGTCCTCGAACAACAGGCCATTGCCCTGCTCGGCGAGCTGATTCAGATACAGGCGGTTCGGGCCACCGCCGCCGTCCGGGCCACCGGTGTTGCCATAGGTGATGAACAGATCGATGTCGCTGTCGTTATCGCAATCGCCGGCCGCCGCGCCTCCGAAGGAATTGATCGACACCTGGTAGGCGATTTCGCCTCTCGGAATCAAGGCAGGTCGCGTGTAGCCGACCTGGTAGGCGATGTTCGAAGCCGCCGTTACGTTGACGAAAGCCGGTTGAGGCGAAGGCGGTTGGGCAAGAGTTGGCGGCGAGGAAGCGGGACCGCCACCTTCGCCGCAAGCGCCAAGGAACGCAAACGAGAACCCAGCCAGCGTTCCAACTGACTTTTTCATCTGGCTCATTCTACGTGCAAGTGTCGATGAGCGCGTCGGGCGAGACAATAGGCCACGTGCAGCGTCAGTCTCCATCGGTCTCTTGATGCCGCGCCAGAAGCCTGCACCGTGTGTCCTGCGACGACGCTCCTAGGGCGGTGCCAGTTCCGGTTGCGTGATCACGAGGGTCTGGCCCGGCTGGCTGGCCGCGATGGGGCCGGTCAGTCGGGTTCCAAGCTGCACGGGGCCTGCGCCGCCATTCGTCGCCGGCCATTCCACGAGAAGCTCGTCTACGGTTGTCGACGAATCGAGCCCGAAAATCTGTACCGTCGGATTCTGCGACGTGTAGTTGCTGCCGATCATGATCTCGCGCATCTGCGTGGTGTCGCCGGTCACGGCGATGATCCGGGCGCCCGCGGCCTCGGTGTTGGGCGGCAGCCCCTCGAGCTTGACGCGCAGAAAGTTTCGGCCCGCAGCGGCAGTCCGGTTCTCCCATAGCCTGGCGGAATTGCCGGGGGCATCGGTGATCTCGAGGATATCCGTGTCGCCGTCGTTGTCGAAATCCGCGCACACTACGCCGCGTCCCGAAGTCATTTCAGCCAGTCCGAGCGCCTGCGCTTGCTCGGTGTAGGTGCCAGCAGCGTTCATGAGGAACGCCCTGGCGTGAGGCGTTTGCCACACCTGGTGACCGAGGTACGGTTCCGACCAGCCGTTGGTGTGATAGATGTCGAGATCGGAATCGTTGTCGATATCGAGGAAGCAGGCTCCCCAGCCCCAGGACCCGTCCGCGACCCCGAGGCGCGCCGTGTCATCGATCAAGCCGCTGCCATCGTTCGTGTACAGGCGATTGCCCCAGGGTTCGAGGTCGAGGCTCTCGTCGCCGGGCCCGAGGATGCTGGTCACGAACCAGTCGAGATCGCCGTCGTTGTCGATGTCGCCGAGTGCCGACCCCATTCCATACTGAGCTGTACCGAGAACCGCATTGTCGAGGCTCCGGAACGTGCCGTCTCCATTGTTGATGGCGAGCTGGGTCGTCCCGAAATCGGCCGCGATGGCGATGTCCGGCCAGGGATCGTCGTTGATGCGCGCGAAGGTCGCTGTAAACGTGAAATCCGCGTCCTGTGGCCAGACATAGAAGTCCAGGGCGCGGGTACTCCAGCTCAGGCCGGAAATCCCGGTTTCTTCGCTGACGTTGACGAACCTGATACCCGATTCGTCAGATTCGTTTCTCCACAGGTGGTCGGTTTCCAGCAACTGGACGGCGCCATCCACGTACGCGCCATACACCCGGTCGCGCGTCGCCCAGTGCGTCAGGAACATGTCGAGGTCGCCGTCCAGATCGTAGTCGCCGAATCCCGCGGAGATCGTATGCGTGGCCAGCATGTTTTCGATGTCCGGCGAGTTCGATGTGACGTCAGTGAAGAGACACCTGCCCTGATTTTCATAGATCTTGCTCGGGTCGTCGTGGACACCGCCGAGAAACAGATCGAGATCCCCGTCGCCGTCCATGTCCGCGAAAGCGGGCCCGCTGTGGCGATCGTTGTTCCTGCCGTCAGGACGAGTATTGGCGACGCCGGCCTGCTCGGCGATGTCCTCGAACAGCAGGCCGTTGCCCTGCTCTGCGAGCTGATTCAGATACAGCCGATTGGGCCCACCGCCGCCGTCCGGTCCGCCGGTATTGCCATACGTAATGAACAAGTCTATGTCGCCGTCGTTGTCGCAATCGCCCGCCGCCGCGCCTCCGAACGTCGATTCCGTGACCGCCCTCGGTTCCCTGACCAGGTAGGGTCGGGTATAGCCCACCTGGAAGGCGATGTTCGAGGCCTCCGTCACGTCGACAAAGGGTGGCGGAGCGGCGGGCGGGTCGGTTTGCGGCGACGCGGGACCGGCAAGGAGCACAAGCGACAACACTGCCGGCTTCCCCGTAGCTGACTTCTTCATCGAGTTCGTTCCCGGCCCGTTCGGGTGTCCGACAAGCTACCCATTCAGACCCCGGCGATGCTGAAGTTGATCGCGATCGAGATGCGCTCGCGCGTACCGCGATAGGGACAGACGCCGTGTTGCAGCCAGCTCGGGAATACGATGATCGCGCCCGAGCGCGGCGTCAGTCGCTGCGACTCGCCCAGGGAAAGCCCGTCAGGACCGGGGAAGGTCAGCCGCGGCGCGTACATGACCGGCGCCACGCCGCGCGGGTCGGCGATCTCGAACTCGCCGCCGAGCGACGGGTCGTCGCTGATTCCTCCGTCGTCGACGTAGTAACCGGCAGACCAGAGCGCGCCCGGATGGGTATGGAACTGGTTGCCGTGGCCGGCGCGGTTTACGTTCGCCCAGCAGTTGATCCGCCAGGCGAGCTGGTCGCGCTTGCCCGTGCGGTCGACCGTGGCGTCGTCGACGATCGACCGCGCGAAGGCGAGCACTTTCTGAACCGGCGTACCGCCCCATTGATGCAGATCCCAACTCGACTGCCAGCCGCCGCGGTTGGAGCGTTCCACCGATTCGCTCACCTCCTCGCGGGCGAGGATGATGGACCTGAGTTCTGCGTTCAGCGCTTCCGCGTCCGGCATGTTGGCGATCAGCACGGGCGTCGGGAAGAGCTTGAGCACCGACAGCTCCGGCGGCGCCCCAACGCCTGCAGCCCCAATGGCTGGCGTGTGCTCGGCCATATCGCTTCCTCAGCAGGAACTCGCGCAGCGCTGGGGATATCCCGCCTGCAGCCACGCGAGCCGGCTCTGTTCCGCGGCGATTATACTTGCAGGCGCAGAGGAGCGTGGACAGATGAACTCATGCTGAACGAGACGGACGTTCGCACGACCGTTGCGAACGCGATCGACTTTCTCAATCGTGTGCGGGAGCCGCACGCCCTGCTGTTCATGGGTCTCATACACCGGCGCTGCGGAGTCGAGGAGTTCGCGGATTGCCTCGAGCGCTACGACGCGGTGCTGCCCGAGCACCCGGATCGCGCACCCGTGCTGCGCGTGTTTCGACGCATGTTCGACGCCAACAACCCGCTGGAGCCCGACGACTGGCAACACGTGACGATTCAGACCGATCGTCTCCTCGTCACGGCGCTCTATTGCGATCGGCTGGGCCTGCCCGCCGACTTCGCCGAAGCACTCGGCAGAGCTGTGAGCCAGGGGGGTTACGCGGCCACCCACGCGCTTCTGTCATGGATCTGGATTCGGGAGAACGGCTGCAAACTGGCCGTGCCGGACGGTTTTGTCGATGAAATGTATCGGACCGTCGCCGAAATAATCGACGAGGACCCGACATCGGTGAACGATATCAAGCTCGAAGCCGGTGCGTTCCTGTGCCTGGCGCGCGCGAGCGCGCGGGTCGATCTCGGATTCGTCCGGCGCGTCATCCGGTTTCAGAACGACGATGGGGGTTGGGGCGTGCCGGCCGAGGGCGCCGGCAACCCGGACGAATCATCGTGGCACTCGACGATCCTGGCCCTGATCATCCTGCTCCATGTGAGACTTACGGGCACGGAGAACGCGCCGAGTCACTGGCGCTACGCCTGAAAAAAAGCGGCGGGACCAGGCCCGCCGCCAAAAGGTTTCAGGACTGACGACCCGATCAGAAATCCATCGTCATGCTGACGTAGAACCGCCGACCGAGCGGATCGTAGGTGTTGCCGTTGCCGCCGCTGATGTGCGAGCACTCCAGCGGGAACCATCCCGGACCATCCGGATCCGCGCCCAGGCACGGGGGCTCTTCATCGAGCAGGTTCTCGATTCCGAGATTGACCCGGTACCTGTCGGCAAACGTATAGCCGGCCGTCATGGCGAAGAGCTGATAGGTCGGACGACTGTCGTAAATGCAATCCTCCTGCATTCGGCTTCTACGGCAATCCTGATCGTCGAGGCTCGGCCAGTACTGGTGCCTCAACGATACGTTCCACGACCCCTGGGTGTAGCTGAACTGCGTGAAAATCCGGTAGTCGTAGCGCTGGCATTGAATCTGCAGCGAGCAGTCGTTGTAGCCGGCATGGTCCTCCTCGGGCAGTTCGGGGCGGTCCTGCGTAATCGAACTGAGATTGAAGTTCGCTACCGTATTCATGCTGAAAAAGCCGGGGCCGAGGTCCCTCTGCCAGTTGAGCTGAAGGTCGACTCCCTCCATCAATGCCCGTCCCTCGTTCGAGAACGTCCGGTCGGTGTTCGCCGGGCCGCCGTCGGCCGCGTCCCTGTTGGCCTGCTGACAGGCCGCGATGTTCGGGTCGGCGGTCGGGTTGAACTGCATGGACAGGCAGCGTTCGTAGACAGAGTCGGGATGCTCGAGCGCGATCATGTCCTTGATCTCGATCTCGTACCAGTCGACCGTGAGCGTGAAGTTGTCATGAAAATCCATGACCATGCCGATCGTGAACGTATCGGCCTGCTCTTCCCGCAGATCGCGGTTGCCGAAACTGTTCGAAACGCCGGTATTGCCTCCGGTGGTCTGTGGCTGGTTATCCGGGTTGTCGTAGTACTCGTACGCACCCGACGTGCCCATCAAGGCACGGCAGATCGACTGCGCATGGGCGGCCTGCTGGGAATCCGGCGATGAGGCGCTGAATTCCCAAGGCACGCTCAGGTTCGACGAGCAGAAGTCGTCGGTACCGATGCCGCCGAAAATCTGCGTACGCGTGATGAAGAGCTCACCCAGGTTCGGCGCGCGGAACGCGCGATTGAAGCCGCCGCGGAACCGGTAGCGCGGCGTGATGCCCCAGTCGACCAGCGCCTTGTAGGTCTCGAGATTGGGCATGTTCGGCATGCTCCAGTCCGAGATACGCCCGCCTAGCTCGAGGTTGACGTGCGAGAAGCCGGCAGGCCCGTCGCTGACAACCGGGACGAGCAGTTCGCCGTAAATCTCCGAGACGTCGAACTCGCCGTAGCTCTCTTCGTTCGGGTAGGTTCCCGCGATCGGATCGATGAAGTTCTGGTTGTGGCTCAGGTTGTCCGGCACGAAGTCGAAGCTGTTCTCGCGATAGGTGCCGCCGAGCGCGTAGGCGAGAGGCCCGGCGGGCATCTCGATGAGATCGCCGACGATGTTGGCTTCGATGAGCGACTGAGTCATTTCGCGCTGGTTCTTCAGAGACGGCGCGATCATCTGCACGCAGTCCTGTGACGGAATGAACCGCTCGAAGATCGGCAGACCCGTGGTACAGGTCGAGTTGTTCTCGGCGAAGCCGTCGTTGACCGGTTCCGGATCGAAGATGGCGTTGCGCCCGTAATTCGGAACGAGGTACAGGGCCCTCAACTGAGAAAGCCTGACCGAACCGTTCTGGTTGACGATGTTGTCCGAGCGTCCCGTCGAGACGGTCACATCCCAGAAGTCGTTGCCGCTCGGCAGCTCGCCTTCGAGTCCAAGCGAGAAATTCATCGTCGTCGTCGTATTCGTCGTCGAGCGCCCGGCGCCGATCGCTTCCCTGAGATAGTCGGGCGAACGGTTCCCCCAGAGGATGCGGTTGGGATCCGGCCGGCTCATGAAGAGGTTGTAGACCTCAGCCGAGGTCGGCCAGGCCTCCGACATCGTGCAACCGGGCAGACCGTCGAGCCAGGGCCTTTCCGCCGTCGGCTGAGCGTCGCACTCGACCTGGAAGCGGCCGTCGATCGTGTAGGCCGAATGAGTCATGTCGCCGGCATCGGCGATGCCGTTGCCGTTCACGTCGATCAGCGAATCCGGGATATCGTAAATGCTGCGATCCGGCGAATTTCCCGGGAAGAGCGGCTGGTTGTTGCCGCGGTAGATCTCGTTACCGAACGGTATCGCGGCGGCCCACTGGTTGATGTTGGCGGCCGTATTTCCGAGGCTCGACTGGGTTTGGGTGCGCGTGAACTGGGCCTGCGCCGTCACCCTGACATTGTCGGTGACTTCGAACTGACCGTTACCGAACGCCGAGAGGCGCTCCAGCGGCGAGGACGACCATCGATAGAAATTGTTTTCCTTGATGGCGCCGCTCGGGTGGCGAACGAACACCGGCAGACCTTCGTAGTTGCCCCAGTGATCGCCGCCCGATCCGGGCGTGTTCGGATCGTATACCGGTCCATTGAAGCGGTAGCCGCCCGGTGCGCGAGCCGGGCTCCAGTTCTGGGAACCGAAACCGTGGCCCGTGTAAATCGTGCCGTCGTCGTTGACGCGGAAATTCGTGCCGTTGACGTTGTTCTGGATCGTGCCCGGCGGCAGTTCGTCGAATATCTCGTCAACGCCGGTCGCCGTCCCCAACGGGGTCTGATCGACCCAGCCGTCTCTCGCGGCCATTTCCGCCCGGTTCTGCGCCGGCCAGTTGTTTCTGTAACCGGGAGGAGGCGCAGGCGGGTTGGAGAAAGCCGCTTCGTTCCTTAGCCAGGGCGAGCTGCCCCAGACGAACGTGCCGCCCCCTACGTTCGGGTTGGCGAAGTCAGCGACGCGCCAGTCGCGTTGCCACTCACGCTGCAGCGACCGGGTGGCGCGCTCGACGCCGAGCATCACGTTGCCGCGGTCGTTGGCCACGTTGGCGCCGATAAGGCCCGAGACGGTGACCTCCTGATTGCCGCCATGCTGCGTATCGCCGAAGCGGATATCGACACTGGCGCCCTCGAAATCGTCCTTGAGGATGAAGTTGACGACGCCGCCGACGGCGTCGGCGCCGTACACGGCCGAAGCGCCGCCAGAGATGACCTCGACGCGCGAAATCGCGGACGCGGGAATCGAGTTGGTGTCGACGATCATGGTCGGATCGACCGGCATGGCGCGGCGGCCGTTGATCAGGACGAGGTTCCGGTTCGGGCCGAGGCCGCGCAGGCTGACCGTCGATACGCCAACGGTGTTCGTGGCCGTCTGCTGTACGTCGGTCGTCGTGAACTGCGTGACGGCCGGCACGAACTGCGGCAGGCGGTTCAGGACCGTCTCGACACCGATTGACGAGGTGTTGTCGAAGAGTTCCTCATCGACGGTCTGGATCGGCGCGTTCGCCGTGAAGTCCTGACGGCGAATGCGCGAGCCCGTGACCGTGACCTCCTCGAGCACCGCGTCGTCCTGAGCCGCGGCCGGGGTGACCGGCGTGACGGCAAGCGCCATGCCCATGATTGCGCCGCCCGAGGCCGAAAGAACCGCGGGTCTCAAGCCTGCCGATGACGGGCTGCGAAGCGCCTCGGCGATCCCCCTGGACAATGCGTGCAAACGCGGGCTGCGGCTCGCGCCGGTCGTACTCTTCATCTGATAACCCCCGATCCGGTCAGTAATGATCCCCAGGACGCCGGTTGCATAAAGTTTTATTGTCTGCGTATCGGCGCCGCAACTGTTGTGCCGTCCCGAATATACACACTGCGAACGGTTGCGCCAAGCGCTTATGCTAGCTGGGCAGCGTAAAATTTGAAATCAATGGGTGTTGCTATTGTGCAACCGCTTTCAGGCAGGTCGATCAGACTTGCACGATACAGCATCGACGAAGGATTTCTGAAACGCCGCGCGACATGCACGGCATCGGCAACGGAAGAGGTGCAGGGAACGTCCGTCACTGTAGCCTGTCGACCGGCGCCGATGGCCTGCCGAGAATCGCCGCGAGTGCTTCGTCCAGGATCGGCGCGTTATTCGGAATCGTCGCCGAGCGTCAGCGAGTACAGATGCCTGAGCGCATTGAGAAACTCCTCGTCCTCGCGCGCCAGCCTCTCCATCTCCTCGCGCATTTGCACGCGCTTGTAGTGAGCTTCGCCCCGGAACTGTCCGGTGCCGGCCGTGAACGCCGAGCCCTGCAGCAATCGTACCGACTCGAAGGCGATGTCCTCCTCCGCCGCGTGCCAGAAGTTGGGCTGGCAGAAGCGCGTGAGCATCCTCGAGCCCGTGAACGCAACTTCCTCGCAGTGAATATCGAACTCGTCGTTGCTGTTGATCTCGTTGAAGCGGTCGTAGACGGCCTCTTCGGCGAGTTCGATCTGGATTCGCAGCGCCCCCGGGGTCTGGCCGCGCACGATGACTTCCTCGGTCATGCCGGTGGCTTCGGGCCCGACCATCGCGGCCAGGGATTCGGAATCGATCGCCGCCGGTATCCCGGCGTCGGCTGGCGGCGTGGCTTCGATCGGCGCCACCCGCACGTCGATCTCGATCAGACCGTCTGCCTGTGCCGCGGCAACCGTCCAAACCAGGCTCGCGCTGCCGATTGTGGTCGCTAGTAGCGGCCGCAGCGCCGCGCTCATCACACTTCGTGGCGTCATCCACGCGCCTCCAGCAAAAACCCGCCCGTCCCTGCGTTCAGGTCCCGATATCCTTGCTCACATCGCAGGCACGCTCGACGTTGCGCGTGACCTTCTGTATCGAGATGCACTCGACGGGGCAAACCTTCTCGCAGCGTCCGCATCGCGTGCACTCGTCCTGATCGATGTAAAGCAGGTTGTAGTGATGCGGCGTATGATCCGCCGCGTCCTCGTAGCCGACGATGCGGCCGTCGGCATCATACTCCAGATCGTCGACGCGCACGATACAGTTGTCGTGCGGCTTGACCTCGAGACATTTCTCGCAATAGATGCAGATGTCGTTGTCGATCTCGAACTTGAAGTGGCACAGATAGCAGCGCATCGTCTCGCGGTTGGCGAGCGCGGGCGTGTATCCGGTCTCGACCTCCGCCTTCAGTGAGCGTTCGTCGAGCGGGAGCGTCGGGATCGGCTGGCGCGGGATGTCGTCCATTTCCGGAACCCGCCCCGTTTCCGTGGTCCCGCCCGTGATCCTTGCGACATCGAGCACGCGCGCCTCGCCCATGAGGTACTCGTCCACGGCGCGCGCGCATTGCTTCGCGTGGCCGATCGCCTCGATCAGCGTCGACGCGCCGATCGAGTAGTCGCCGGCCAGGAAGAGGCCCGGAAGATCGGTGGCGACCGGCGATCCCGAGCGGATCCAGCCATTCTCGTCGAGCACCTTGGGAGCGACGGCTTCGCCGAGCCAGGAAGTGTCCTGCCACTGGCCCGTGGCGAGCAGGATCGTGTCGACGCCGACTTCGAATTCGCTGTCTTCGATCGCGACGGGCCGCCGGCGGCCGCTCGCATCGGGCGCGCCGAGTTCGTTGCGGATGAAGCGCATCTGCTCGATCTGGCCGCTGCCGTTGCCCAGATAGGCGGTCGGGCCGACCATGAGTTCGAGCGGAATCCGCTCGTGGATGAGTTCGTCGATCTCGTCCTTCGTGACCGACATTTCCTCGCGCGAGCGCCGGTAGTAGACACTGGGCTCGGTGTCCAGGCGCAGCGCCGTGCGCGCGCAGTCCATCGCCGTGAACCCGCCGCCGATCACGATGACGCGCCTGCCGAGTTCGGACTCGCCCGTTTCGTTGGCCTCGAGCAGAAAGTCGAGCCCGTGCCTGATGCCGCCGAGGTCCTTGCCGGGCAGATCGATGATGTTCGGATCGAGCGTTCCGGCCGCGATGACCACGGCATCGTACGACTGCATGAGCTCTTCGACGGTCGTGTCGACGCCGATGTCCTGCTTGCAGAGGATCTCGACGCCGAGGCGGCGAATCTGTTCGATCTCGTTGTCGATGATGTCGCGCGGCAGGCGAAACTCCGGAATGCCCTGGTTCATCATGCCCCCGGGCGCGGAGTACTTCTCGAACACGGTCGGCTTGTGGCCGTAGAGCGCGAGCTCGCGCGCGGCGGCGAGCCCCGCGCAACCGCCGCCGACGATCGCGACGGTCTTGCCGGTTTCGGGATAGAGCGGATCGAGGATCACGAGCTTGCCGCTGCCGAGGTCCGATGCGGCGCGCTTGGAGAAGCAGATCGCGACCGGCTCGCCGAGGCCCTCGCGGCCGTGACGGCAGACGTCCTCGCAGGGCCGGGAGCAGACGCGGCCGAGCACGCCCGGGAACACGTTGTCGACGAGGTTGATCAGGTAGGCTTCGTCGTAGTTGCCCTTGTGGATCTCGCCGAGATAGTCCGGGATGCGCGTGTGCGCCGGGCAGGCGGCCTGGCAGGGAATGTTCGTGTCGAGCCAGTCCATGTCCTTGGGCTGGTTCGCGAACCCGTCCTCGCGGGAAAGGGAGAAGTGCGGGAAGCGGTGCGGGCCGGGGCCGATATCGATCGGCCGGGGTTTGGCGGCCATCAGATGATCGCTCCGTCCGCCAGGCGCTGGTAGTGCTGCCAGCGCTTGAGCACATCGGCCTGGGCGAGGTCCATGAGCTCCTCGGCCTCGTCGGGATTCGCTTTCGCGAGCACGCGGTAGCGATTCTCCATCGTCGCGTAATCCCTGAAGCTGATGCTCGGTTCTTCCGAATCGAGTTCCATGGGATTCCGGCCGAGCGGCGTGAGGTTCGGGTTGAAGCGGTACAGGGGCCAATAGCCGCTCTCGACGGCCGCCTGCATGTGCTCGATCGTGTAGGTCAGGTCGAAGCCGTGCGCGATGCAGGTCGCGTAAGCGACGAGAAGCGACGGACCCTTGTGCGCCGCCGCTTCCTGCATGGCACGGACCGTCTGCTTGGGATCCGCACCGAAGGCAATCTGGGCGACGTAGACGTGGCCGTAATCGACCGCGATCATGCCGAGATCCTTCTTCGCGACGAACTTGCCGCCCGTGGCGAATTTCGCCGTTGCGGCGCGAGGCGTGGCCTTGGATTTCTGCCCGCCCGTGTTCGAGTAGACCTCGGTATCCATGACGAGAATGTTGACGTCGCGGTCGCTCGCGAGCACGTGGTCGAGGCCTCCGAAACCGATGTCGTAGGCCCAGCCGTCGCCGCCCACGATCCACACGACCCGTTCTAGCAGGTGATCGGCCAGGGCGTGCAGGTCCTTGGCCCTGGGATCGGCAATCCGCTCAAGGCGGCTGCGCAGCTCCGCGAGACGGCCGCGCTGTGCGTCGAGGTCCGTACCTGTCTGCTGAGGGGCATTCAGGATCCCGCTCGCGAGATCCTCGCCGACCGCGGGCGCAAGTTCCTTAAGCGCATGGCGCGCGTATTCGCCGAGCTTGTCGAGGGTCACGCGGAAGCCGTAGCCGAACTCCGCGTTGTCCTCGAACAGTGAATTGGCCCAGGCGGGCCCGCGGCCGTGCGTATCCGTCGCCCATGGCGTCGTCGGCTGGTTGCCGCCGAAGATCGACGAGCAGCCGGTCGCGTTCGCGACATACAGATGATCGCCGAACAACTGCGTCAGCAGCTTCAGGTACGGCGTCTCGCCGCAGCCGGCGCAGGCGCCGGAGAACTCGAACTGCGGCGTCATCATCTGCGTCTCGCGCATCCTGAGCGTCGTCAGATCCCCGCGCTCCATGATCGGCAGCGTATTGAAGAAATCCCAGTTCTCGCGTTCCTGTTCGAGGATCGGCGCCTTGCGCGCCATGTTGATGGCCTTGAAGTCGGGCCGCTCGGGGTCGTCGACCGGACAGGCCGCGACGCAGAGCGCGCAGCCCGTGCAACTGTCCGCCGCGATCTGCAGCGTGTAGCGTTTGTCCGGATCCACTCCGCGGCCCTTCAGACGGATCGACTTGAAAGCCTCGGGCGCGGACTCGAGCGCGCGCTCGTCGTAGCTCTTCATGCGGATCACGGCGTGCGGACAGACGATTTCGCAATTGCCGCACTGCGCGCAGATTTCCGGTTCCCAGACCGGGATTTCGGTCGTCAGGTCCTTCGTCTCCCAGGCCGTCGTGCCCGACGGGTAGGTTCCATCGACCGGCAGCGCGCTGACGGGCAGCCGGTCGCCGTGTCCCGCGATCATCGGGCCGATGACGTCGCGCACGAATTCGGGCGCGCCCGGGAGGACCGGCGACGGCATGTTGAAGTTGCTCGTGATCTTCTGCGGCACGACGACCTTGTGAAGGTGCGCAAGCGTGCTGTCGACGGCTGCATAGTTCATCTCGACGATCTTCTCGCCCTTGCGGATGAACGTCTTGTGAATGGCCGTCTTGATCTTTTCGATCGCCTCGTCGCGCGGCAGGATGCCGGAGATCGCAAAGAAGCAGGTCTGCATGACGGTGCTGATGCGGCGGCCAAGCCCGGCGTCCTCGGCCACCTTGTAGCCGTCGATCACGTAGAGCTTGAGACGCTTGTCGATTATGGTGGCCTGCACCTCGCGGGGCAGCCGGTCCCAGACATCGTCCTTGCCGTACGCGCTGTTGAGCAGGAACGTTCCGCCGTCCTTGGCGAACTCGAGCACGTCGTTCTTCTCGAGGTAACTGAACAGGTGACAGGCCACGAAATCGGCCTTCTGGATGTAGTACGGCGACTCGATCTTTTCGGGCCCGAACCTCAGGTGGGAAATCGTCTGCGAGCCCGCTTTCTTCGAGTCGTAGTAAAAGTACGCCTGCGCTTCGAGACCCGTGTCGTTGCCGATGATCTGCACGGTGTTCTTGTTCGAGCCGACCGTGCCGTCGCCGCCCTGCCCGTAGAACATCGCCGAAAACACGTTCGGCTGCTCGACGATGAACGCCGGGTCGTAGTCGATGCTCGTGTGGCTCACGTCGTCGTTGATGCCGATCGTGAAGTGGTTCTTGGGCCGCTCCTTCTTCAGTTCGTCGAACAGGCCCTTGGCCATCGCCGGCGTGAAGTCCTTCGACGAGAGACCGAAGCGGCCGCCCGTAATGACCGGCAGATTTCCGCACGGCAGGCTGCCGCCCGTGTACGCCTCGGCGAGCGCGGCAACCACATCCTTGTACAGCGGCTCGCCGCCGGCGCCCGGCTCCTTGGTGCGGTCGAGCACGCCAACGGCTTTCGTCGTCGCCGGCAATTTCGCTACGAGTTCCTCCGCCGGGAACGGACGGTACAGATGAACCTTGATCAGCCCGAGCCGGTCGTCCCCCGATAGCGCCAGGTAGTCGATGGTTTCCTTCACGACGTTGCCGGCCGAGCCGAGCACGACGATGACGCGTTCGGCATCCGGCGAGCCGTGATACTCGCAAAGCGCGTACTGGCGCCCGGTCAGCGACGCGAAGCGGTCCATGCACGACTGCACGATGCCCGGAGTCGCCGCGTAGTAGGGATTGACGGTCTCGCGGGCCTGGAAGTAGGTGTCCGGATTCTGCGCCGTGCCCCTGATGAACGGCCGCTCCGGATTGAGCGCCCGGTTGCGGTGCTGGTGGACGTAGTCGGCGTCGATCATCGCCCGGATCTGCTCGTCCTCGATGAGCTCGATCGCGTTGATCTCGTGGGAGGTCCTGAATCCGTCGAAGAAATGCACGAACGGGACGCGGCTTTCGAGCGTCGCCGCCTGGCTGATCAGCGCCATGTCCTGCGCTTCCTGCGGCGATGTCGAGCACAGCATCGCGAACCCGGTCTGGCGCGCGGCCATGACGTCCTGATGGTCCCCGAAGATCGACAGCGCCTGGGCGGCAACGGAACGCGAGGCGATATGAAACACCGTCGACGTCAGCTCGCCCGCGATCTTGTACATGTTCGGGATCATGAGCAGCAGGCCCTGCGAGGCCGTGAACGTCGTCGTCAGCGCTCCGGTCTGAAGCGCGCCGTGCACGGAGCCGGCGGCGCCGCCCTCGCTCTGCATCTGCGTGACGTCGGGCACGATGCCCCAGATGTTCTTTTTGTCCCTGGTCGCCCAACTGTCGGCATGCTCGCCCATCGGCGAGGCCGGCGTGATCGGATAGATGATGCAGACTTCGTTGGTCTTGTACGCGACTCTGGCGACGGCTTCATTGGCGTCGATCGTCGCCGTGCGGCCGGGCGGCTTGTGGCGCTGGATGGTTACTTTTGTTACCTCGGGCGTCAGGCCATGCATCGTGGTACCTCGCTGCCGTGGATGGAGCTGCGGCCGGATCAGGTTTCGCGCCGGCGTGAAATCGCGGGGCGGCCTGCTTCTTCGTCTGGCTCGCCGGACATTCTAGCAGCATCGGCAGCAAGCACAGGTTCAGGCACGAACGCGCCTTTCGGCGCTCGCGCTATGGCTCGCGCCGCGCCAGCGGTGGTAAAGTTCCGCTTTCCGGAATACGCCTTCCCTCCCGGCCATGACCGAACTGCGATACACGGACGATCACGAGTGGCTGCGGCCCGAGGATGACGGCACTGTCACGATAGGCATTACCGACTACGCCCAGGAGCAGCTCGGCGATATCGTCTTCGTCGAGCTGCCCGAAGCCGGCGCGAGAGTCACGGCGGGCGATGAGGCTTGCGTGATCGAGTCCGTCAAGTCCGCGGCCGACATCAGGATGCCGCTCAGCGGCGAGGTGGTCGCCGTCAACGAAGTGCTTGCCGATGAGCCCGAGACCGTCAACGCGGACCCGCTCGGCGACGGCTGGTTCATCAGGGTTCTGCCCGACTCGCCCGACGATCTCGGCGCGCTGCTCGACAAGGCCGCCTACGACGAGTTGGTCGGCACGCTATAACACGCCGCAACAGCATTCGCCGCCGTGGCCGCGACCACCGCCAACACTCACACAGACCTGAGCGCCCTCGAGCAACGCGACGACTTCGTGCACCGACACATCGGTCCGGGTCGGGCGCAGACCCGGGCGATGCTCGACACGCTCGGTCTCGACTCGGTCGATGCGCTGATCGACAGGGCCGTTCCCGCGAACATTCTCTCCCGGCGCCCGCTCCCGCTCGATCTCGCCTGCACCGAGGCCGAAGTCATCGAGGAACTGCGCCGCATCGCCGCCGACAATGAGGTCTTCAGGTCCTTCATCGGCATGGGCTACTACGGGACGCACACGCCGGCCGTGATCCTCAGAAACGTCCTCGAGGACCCGGCCTGGTATACGGCCTACACGCCCTATCAGCCGGAGATCTCCCAGGGGCGCCTGGAGGCGCTGCTGAATTTCCAGACCATGGTGTCGGACCTGACGGGGCTTGAGATCGCCAACGCATCGCTGCTCGACGAGGCGACGGCGGCAGCCGAAGCGATGACGTTCTGCCGGCGCGTGAGCCGGAACCCGGGCTCGCGCTTCTTCGTCTCGCGCGACTGCCTGCCGCAGACCATCGAAGTCGTTCGCACGCGCGCCGCGCCGCTTGGGTTCGAGGTCGTCGTCGGCGACGAGCGCAGCGATTTCGATGGCGACGACTACTTCGGCCTGCTGCTTCAGTACCCGGCGACGGACGGCCACGTTCGCGATCATTCCGCGGCGATCGCCGCGGCTCACGAGCAGGGCGCGATCGCTGTCGTTGCCGCTGATCTGCTGAGCCTCACGCTGCTCACGCCGCCGGGCGAGCAAGGCGCGGACGTTGCCGTCGGCACGACCCAGCGCTTCGGTGTACCGCTCGGCTTCGGCGGCCCGCACGCGGCCTACTTTGCAACTCGCGAGCGGCACAAGCGGGCGGTACCGGGCCGCCTGGTCGGCGTTTCGGTCGATTCGAGCGGCCGGCCGGCCTACCGCCTCGCGCTGCAAACGCGCGAGCAGCACATTCGCCGCGAGAAGGCCACGAGCAACATCTGCACGGCACAGGTCCTGCTCGCCGTCATCGCAGCCATGTATGCCTGTTATCACGGCCCCGACGGCTTGCGAACGATCGCCCGACGGGTCCATCGACTGACCGCGATTCTCGCCGAGGGACTCCGCGGAATGGGGCTTGGAATCCGGAACGATACGGCCTTCGACACGCTGACGGTCGACGTTCCGGACCGAGCCGATGCCGTTCACGCGGCTGCGCGCCGAGCGCGCATCAACCTGCGCGAGATCGACGGGAATACGGTCGGCGTTTCGCTCGACGAAACGACGACGCGGGCGGATGTCGAGACGCTCTTCGGCGTATTCGCGGCAGCCGCCGGTCAGGCGCCGGAATTCGGCTCCGTCGAAGCAACGGCGCCGCAGCTTCTGCCGGCCGCGCTTGCCCGGCAATCCGCGTATCTCACGCATCCGGTATTCAACGATCACCATGCCGAGACCGAGATGCTGCGCTATATGGCGCGGCTTGCGGCCAGGGACTTTGCGCTCGACCGCGGCATGATTCCGCTCGGGTCATGCACGATGAAACTCAACGCGACGACGGAAATGATGCCCGTCACCTGGCGCGAGTTCGGGGCGCTTCATCCGTTCGCGCCGCGCAAGCAGAGCAAGGGCTACCGGCGGCTCACGGCGGAGCTCGAACGGATGCTCTGCGCATGCACCGGATATGACGCGGTTTCGCTGCAACCGAATGCGGGCTCGCAAGGCGAATACGCCGGCCTCGTGGCGATCCGCGCGTATCACGCAAGCCGCGGCGAGCCCGATCGCGACGTCTGCCTGATTCCGAGCTCCGCACACGGGACGAATCCCGCTAGCGCGAGACTCGCCGGCATGCGCGTCGTCGTCGTCGGCTGCGACGACGACGGCAACGTCGACGTCGATGAGCTCCGGACCAAAACCGGCGAGCATGCCGACCGGCTCGGCGCGATCATGATCACCTATCCGTCCACTCACGGCGTGTTCGAGCCGGCGGTTCGCGAGGTCTGCGAGATCGTCCACGAGGCGGGCGGTCAGGTCTACATCGACGGCGCCAATCTCAACGCCATGGTGGGCTTGAGCTCGCTGGCCGAAATCGGCGGCGACGTCTCGCACATCAACCTGCACAAGACGTTCTGCATCCCGCATGGCGGCGGCGGACCCGGCATGGGACCGATCGGCGTGAAGGCGCACCTGAAACGGTTCCTGCCCGGGCACGGCGTTACGGGCATGGCCGGGACCGGCGCGATCGCTTCGGCGCCGTACGGCAGCGCCGGCATCCTGCCGATCTGCTGGGCCTATCTGAAACTCATGGGCCGCGAGGGCCTGCGCAAGGCCACCGAGATCGCGATCCTGAACGCGAACTACGTGGCGCATCGGCTCCGGACGCACTATCCGGTTCTCTATACCGGCGAGAACGGCATGGTGGCCCACGAATGCGTGCTGGACCTGCGGCCCATCAAGGCACGGACCGGCATCACGGTCGAGGATGTCGCCAAGCGGCTCATCGACTACGGCTTTCACGCCCCGACCATGTCGTTCCCGGTCGCGGGCACGCTCATGGTCGAGCCGACCGAAAGCGAATCGAAGCGTGAGCTCGACCGGTTCTGCGAGGCGATGATAGCGATCCAC
This sequence comes from Gammaproteobacteria bacterium, assembly GCA_022826245.1. Classification (GTDB taxonomy): domain Bacteria; phylum Pseudomonadota; class Gammaproteobacteria; order Steroidobacterales; family Rariloculaceae; genus Rariloculus. Next base: position 42,346 of record JAJDVG010000016.1, on the reverse strand, counting down.
GGCGAGATCGAGGCCGTCGCCGATGGCAGGCTCGATGCACGGGACAATCCGCTCGTCAATGCGCCCCACACGGCATTCGATCTTGCGACGGGCTGGACGCACGGTTACCCGCGCGAGCAGGGCGTATTTCCGGTTGCGGGCCTGCGCGACGCGAAATACTGGCCGCCGGTCGGCCGCGTCGACGGCGCCTGGGGGGACCGGAATCTCGTGTGCTCCTGTCCGCCCATAGCCGACTACGAGACGGAGACGCCGGAAGCTTGACCGAGCCGCTGCAAACGCCGCTCCACGCGCTGCACGTAGCGCTCGGCGCACGGATGGCGCCGTTCGCGAGCTACTCGATGCCCATACAGTACCGGTCGGGAATAATCCGCGAGCACACGCACACGCGCACGGGCGCGGGCCTCTTCGACGTCTCGCACATGGGCCAGGTGCGGCTTGCCGGTGGCGGCGCCGCCGCGGCGCTCGAGACGCTCACGCCAGCCGATATCGTCGAACTGCCGGACGGCCGGCAGCGCTACGCCCTGTTGACGAACGACGCCGGCGGGGTGCGCGACGACTTCATGGTTGCCCGGCTTGGCGAACATCTCCTGATCGTCGTCAACGCCGCATGCAAGCAGGATGACATCGAACATCTGCGCGGGCGCATCGGCGAACGGTGCTCGATCGAGGTTCTCGACGACCGGGCGCTGCTTGCACTGCAGGGACCGGCCGCCGCCCTTGTCCTCGGGCGCCTCGCGCGCGAGACAGCGGCGCTCGGTTTCATGCAGGTCGCGCGGATGAGTCTGGCCGGAAGCGAGTGTATCGTGAGCCGGTCCGGATACACGGGCGAGGACGGCTTCGAGATATCGGTTGCAGCGGACCGGGCCGAAACCCTCGCCCATCAGTTGCTCGGACACGAGGAAGTCGAGCCGATCGGACTCGGCGCGCGCGATTCGCTCAGACTAGAGGCGGGTCTTTGCCTGTACGGCCAGGATCTCGATAGAAGCACGACGCCGGTCGAAGCCGGACTGACATGGACGGTGGCAAAGACCAGGCGCGCCGGCGGCGCGCGGGCGGGCGGATATCCGGGGGCAGGCGTCATCGACCGTGAACTGGCGGCCGGCGCCGCACGGCGCCGAGTGGCTCTTCTGCCCCGATCGCGCGTCCCCTTGCGCGGCGGCGCCGTCCTGCAGAGCCACGATGGAGCGATCGCGGGGCAGGTAACGAGCGGCGGATTCGGTCCGACGCTCGGTGCGCCCATTGCGATGGGCTACGTCGAAGCCGGGTTGGCGCGAGCAGGCACAATGCTGTCAGCCACCGTGCGCGGCAAAACGCTCCCGGTCGAAGTCGCGAAGCTGCCGGTCGTGCCGCACGGTTTTGTGCGCGGCACGACCGGCTGAACGAATGACCGTTACGGCAGGGCCATTCCGCCCTGCCGGTCTACTCAGGGCTTACTGCGGCAGCGCGAAGCAGTAGAAGAGGCCGTCGCCGCCGGTGCTGACCAGCGCAGCCTGACTGCAGCCCCTCGAATCGTGGGCCGATCCCCAGGCGGCATAGTCGTGATGGCCTACCCGCGCCTTGTTGCCCTCGTCGTCGCTGCTGCTCGTCCAGTTGCTGCAGGTCATGTCCTCGCCTTCCGGATACGCCGTCCCGTCGGCTTGCGAGCCGGTCAGGATGTCATGTCTGTTGGGCGAAGTTCCGCTGCCCGGAATCACGTTGCCGTTCTGGTCACGTCCGGTGTACCCGCTCATGCGGTGCATCATGCTGTGCAGCGCATCGACATTGGGCGCGATCTGGTTGCCGTTGGCATTGAACCAGGGACCCGGGCCGATCCGGTCGCGTGCGTTGACGGCGTCGGGACCCTGCGTGCTCAGATAGGCGCGCCAGGTGAGGTGCCCCTGATCGACGCTCTCGGCGAGGTTCTGGCAGATGGCGTCGGCGCCTTCGAGCCCGCCGAGATCGGCGCCGTTGCCGGAACCCGAACTCGTGATGAAGAAGGACATCGGCCCGGTCGGCGGCTGCGTCAGCGCCGCGCCTGCTCCGAGGAGGCCGTAGGCGGCCAGTACCAGCGTTACGACTCTTGTCTTGTTGTGCATCGTTGTTGACCGTGTGGCATGAATGGGTGAGCGAATATAGCAGTCCGCGCGTGAGAGCGGAAATGACGATCGGGATGCGCGTTACGGAGGCTGCTGCGCGTTGGCGTCAGCGCGTGCCGGGCTCCGTGACGATCTCGAGCACCGCCGAGCGTCCGGCAGCCGTCTGCTCGAATGCCGCATGCATCAGCCCTTCAAGTTCGTCGGGATCGCTGACTCTGGCGGCCCACGCGCCCGCGGCTTCGGCCATGCCGGCGTAGCTCGGCGACGGGCCGAAATTCGTCAGCGGCATGGCTTCGGCCACCGCCGCCGCACCGTCCGGGTAGCTTGCGAGCGTTGACTGGCGCACGGCATACCAGAGATTGTTGTTCGCGATCAGCGTCAGCGTCGGGATGTCCAGCGCGCGTGACACGAGCAAAGCCGGGGTCGGGTTGCCGAACATGTAAGAGCCGTCACCGACGGCTGCGATTACCGATCTCGAGGGATCGGCGAGCTTCGCGCCGAGGCTCATGCCGAGACCGGCCCCGAGGCCTCCCGCAGTGGTCTCGCCGAAAAAGACATCCCCGTTCTCGAGTTCGAGGTGGTCGAAGGGCAGGCAAAGCTCGTTGACGATCACGCTGCCGGGCGGCCGGACAGCGTTCAGGCATTCGGCGGCCCAAGCGGCATCGATCGGCGACCTGCGCCGCGCAGACTCGATGCGGACGGTGCGCTGCCCGGCTGCCCGGGCCTGAATCGATGCGATCGCCTCGCGGCGCGCAGCAACGGCCGCCGCGTCGAACCCCCCGGCGGCCAGCGCCTCGGCGAGCAGCGGCAAGGCAGCAAAGCCCGCGCCCGTGACGAGTTCGCTTGCGGCGAAGTCGCGGTAGGGATACATGCTGTAGTTCGGATCGCTCGCGAGGCTGAATACGCGCGCGTCGGCGCGTGGCCTGGTCCGCACGGGCACCCAGGGAACGGCCGAATCCACGACAACGATCACGTCCGCGGCGGCGAGCCACTCGTCGCCGTGGGTGCGCAGGTTCATCGGGTGACCCGAAACGATGTTCACGGACGCAGGCCACGACTGGGCGACGGGAATCGCGTAACGGTCCGCGATCGCTTCGAGCGAACGACGGCCGTCAATGTTGCCGCCGAGAGTCGATGTGACGACGACCGGCCGCTCCGCGCCGGCGAGCGCGTTGGCGAGCCGCTCGATCGCGGCGGAATCGGGAAGCGGCGGCGCTGCCGTCGGGCTCATGCGGCCGGGCTCGTTTGCGTCCGTCGCCGCCAGCAGCTCGCGCGGCAGCGCGAGGTACACCGGACCGCGCGGCTCGCTCATCGCGATCGCGATCGCCCGGTCGACGATCGCATCGACGTTCTGCCCCGCCCTGAGTTCATAGTCCCACTTCGTGAACTCCCGGACGAGCCCGCCCTGGTCGAAACTGTCCTGACCCCAGTGGATGGGCACGTTGCGCGACCCGACGAACCCTTCCTGCGTCGCCGGCGTGTGGCCTGCCATCAGAATTACGGGCATGTAGCTGCGCCAGGCGTTCATGAGCCCGCAGATCGTGTTCGCGGTTCCGACCGTGACGTGAACGAGAACGCAGGCGGGTTTGCCGCTGACGCCGTAGTAGCCCTGCGCCATCGCGATCGCGAGGTTCTCGTGCGGCACGACGTGAAACTCGGGCACGGGTTCGCCGCTCGCACGCATGTCAGCGAGCGCCTCGATGATCGGCACGTGGTCTGTGCCGGCGTTGCAGAACACGTGTTCGATGCCCCTGCGGTGCAGGGCTCGAATGAAGTTCCAGGCGGTGCTGGTCTGTCGTTTCGTATCCATAAGGCTGGTCGATCCGGCGCCCATATTACAGGCGCCGCTCTGCGAAGCGGTCAAGCCAGACCGGGGCTGCAATACTGACTGCGCTCATTCCGACTCCGGAAACAGGCATCGTCGGCGCCCTCTGGCCCTTTTCTTTCCGGCAGAGCCCGGTTTTGATTTAGAATCGCGGGCCGGGAAACCATGAGCGCGCCCACACCGACACGTCGAGACTTCGTCGCCGGCAGCCTTGCCGCAGGCGCGCTGCTTGCGGCGGACCGCGCCGGAGCGCAGGCGACGGACCTCGTCGAACTCTCGATCGCCGAGGCCGCGAACCTGATCGGCTCAGCTGCGATTTCGCCGACCGAACTCGTCACGGCCTACCTCGAACGCATCGAGCGCATCGACCCGGCCATCAATGCCTACATTACCGTCACGGCGGAGCTTGCCCTCGAGCAGGCGCGCGAGCTCGAGACGGAACTCGCGGACGGCCGCCGGCGCAGCCCGTTGCACGGCATCCCGATCGCGCTCAAGGACAACATGGATACGGCCGGGATTCAGACGACGGCGGCGAGCGAGCTCTTCGCCGACCGCGTCCCGGGCGAGGACTCGGAGGTGTACCGGCGCCTGAAGGACGCCGGCGCCATCCTGCTCGGCAAGCTCAACCTGCACGAGTTTGCCTACGGCGGCACATCGGCGATCACGCACTTCGGCCCCGTGCACAACCCGTGGAACCTCGACTACATTCCGGGCGGGTCATCGGGAGGCTCGGCCGCCGCCGTCGCGGCGCGACTGTGTCCTGCGGCGCTCGGTACGGACACGCTTGCATCGATTCGCCAACCGGCCGCGTTCTGCGGCGTCACCGGGCTCAAGGCGACGCATGGGCTTGCGAGCATCCGCGGCATCGTGCCGATCTCCGAAACCCTCGACCACGTCGGGCCGCTCAGCCGCAGTGTCGCGGATGCCGCGCTCGTGATGCAGGCGATCGCGGGCTACGACCCGCGCGACCCGGTGAGCATCCGGGCGGAGATCCCGAACTACGCGGGCGCGCTCGATGCGCCGACCGCAACGCTTCGCATCGGCGTGCCGCACGACCCCTACTATCTGCGGCTCGATCCCGAAATCGAGAGCGCGATGGAAACGGCGCTGGAGGTGCTCGGCGGCTTGAGTGCCGACTTTGAGGACGTCACCCTGCCCGACACACCCGACTTCGGCGTCCTGCTTGCCGAAGCCTACGCTTACCACGACGAATATCTCGATATCGCCGAGAACCACGCGCGCTACGATCCGGCCACGCTCGAACGCATCGTCGCGGCCGGGGGCTTTTCGGCAGCGGAGTACGTCGACGCCCGACGCGAGCTCGTGCTGGCGAGAAACGCCGTGGACGCAGTATTCGAGGAAGTCGATCTGCTCGTCACTCCGACGACCCCGTCGCTGCCGAGCAGGATCGAAGGAGCCGAGGGAGCGGAAACGCCGACAGGCGCCGAATCGACCGTTCGCAATACCGCGCCCTTCAACCTCTACGGCATCCCGACGATCAGCGTGCCTTGCGGCTTCAGCGGTTCCGGCCTGCCGATCGGCATGCAGATCAGCGGGCCGGGACTCGGCGAACCTCGTGTACTCGCGCTCGCACACGCTTACGAGCAAGCCACGAACTGGCACGAACGCCGCCCACCGCTCGATTGATACGTTTGCATGAGGCGGTCGCCGGATTTGGCTGCCGATCACCCGGATTCGACAAGGAGACCATGCGATGACTCACACCAGACCGACGCACTTCCCGGCCGGCTCTGTAGCGCTCGCCCTCACGCTCGGCGCCGCGCTCTGCATGCCGGCCACGGCCCAGGAGAGCGACTTCATACCCGTCACCGACGAAATGGTGCAGAACCCGGATCCGGCCGACTGGCTGACCTGGCGGCGTACGCTCGATCACTGGGCTTACAGTCCGCTCGAGCAGATCGACCGCGACAACGTCTCCGGGCTTCAGCTCGTGTGGACGCGGCCGCTGGCGCTCGGGATTCAGGAAGGCACGCCGCTCGTCTACGACGGCGTCATGTATTTCCCGAGCCCGGAGGACATCACCCAGGCGCTCGACGCCGCGACCGGCGATCTGATCTGGGAGTATCGCAGGCCCTACCCGGACGACCTCAACGACTACATCCCCTTCCCTTCGATCAACCGCAATCTTGCGATCTTCGGCAACTACATATTCGACAACGGCAACGACAACTACGCCTACGCGCTCGACGCGCGCACCGGCGAGGTCGCCTGGGAAACGCAAATTCTCGACTACCGGCGCGGCGCCCAGCACACCTCCGGCCCCATCATCGCCAACGGCAAGGTCGTCTCGGGGCGCGGCTGCGAACCGGAGGGCGGACCCGAAGCCTGTGTGATCACGGCTTTCGATCCGCTTACGGGCGAGGAAATCTGGCGCACCCGAACGATTCCGGGTCCGGGCGAGCCCGGCGACGAGACCTGGGGCGACATCCCGTTCGAGGAGCGGCGCCACGTCGGCACGTGGATGATCCCGAGCTTCGACCCGGAACTGAACCAGGTTTACATCGGCACCTCGGTCACGTCGCCGGCCCCGAAGTTCATGCTGGCCGGCAACGACGAACAGTACCTGTACCACAACTCGACGCTGGCGCTCGACGCGGACACCGGCGAGATCGTCTGGTACCTGCAGCATGTCGTCGACCACTGGGATCTCGATCATCCGTTCGCGCGCCTCCTTCTCGATACGGCCGTGACGCCCGATTCCGATGCGGTCGAATGGATCAGTCCGCGCGTGCGCCCCGGCGAGGTCCGCAGGGTCGTGACGGGCATTCCGGGCAAGACCGGGCTCGTCTACACGCTAGACCGCGAGACGGGTGAGTTCCTCTGGGCCCGCGAAACGGTGATGCAGAACGTGATCGCCGAGGTCAACACGGAATCCGGCGCGGCAGTGATCAATCAGGAGACCCTCTTCACCGGCGCCGATCAGGAGCGCTTCATCTGCCCGAGCCTCAACGGCGGCAAGAATTTCCCTTCGGGGGCCTACAGCCCGCTGACCGGGCTCATGTACTATCCGCTGCACAACACCTGCGCGGAGATGACCTCGCTCGCCGAGGAGCCGAGTCTCGACGAACTCTATGCGATCGACTCGCGCATCGTGCTCCCGCCGGGTGTCGAAAACGCCGGCACCATCGAGGCCATTTCCGTCGAGACGGGCGAGACCGCCTGGAAACTCGAGCAACGCGCCGGCGCGACGTCGCTCATGACGACGGCCAGCGGGCTGCTCTTCGGCGGCGACACGATGGGCATGTTCCGCGCCTACGATCAGGAGACGGGCGAGGTGCTCTGGGAAGTCAGTCTCGGCTCGCACGTTACGGGCTATCCCGCGACGTATGCCGTCAACGGCCGGCAATACGTCGCGGTCAGCACGGGCGGCTCGCTGAACACGCTCTCCATCTCGAACCTCGCACCGGAGCGCCGCGCCGGTACGGCCAACAACCTGTACGTTTTTGCGTTACCGGAGTGAGCAACCGAGCGGGTGCCCGGTCGCGCCGCTGAAGTCACATCAAGCGCCCCGCCAGCGAACCGGCGGGGCGAGCCACGGGCACCCCAAGCGCCATGAATCGAACCGGAGAACCCACGATGACTCGCACGACACTCACTGACCCGGTAGCACGCGTGCCGGCATTGGTCACGGCCCTGGTGACGGTGCTCGGCACGGCGCTTTGCATGCAGGCCACGGCCCAGGAGAGCGACTTCATTCCCGTCACGGACGAGATGGTGCAGAACCCGGATCCGGCCGACTGGCTGACCTGGCGGCGCACGCTCGATCACTGGGGCTACAGTCCGCTCGAGCAGATCGACCGCGACAACGTTTCCGGGCTTCAGCTCGTGTGGACACGGCCGCTGACGGCCGGAGTGCAGGAAGGCACGCCGCTCGTGTACGACGGCATCATGTATTTCCCGAACCCGGATGACATCACCCAGGCGCTCGACGCCGCGACCGGCGATCTGATCTGGGAGTATCGCAGGCCCTACCCGGACGACATCAACGACTACATTCCCTATCCGTCGATCAACCGCAATCTCGCGATCTACGGGAACTACATATTCGACAACGGCAACGACAACTACGCCTACGCGCTCGACGCGCGCACCGGCGAAGTCGCCTGGGAAACGCGGATTCTCGACTACAGGCGCGGCGCCCAGCACACCTCCGGACCCATCATCGCCAACGGCAAGGTCGTCTCCGGCCGCGGCTGCGAACCGGAAGGCGGACCCGAAGCCTGCGTGATCACGGCTTTCGACCCGCTTACGGGCGAGGAACTCTGGCGCACTCGAACGATCCCGGCTCCGGGAGAGCCCGGCGACGAGACCTGGGGCGACATCCCGTTCGAGGAGCGACGCCATGTCGGCACGTGGATGATCCCGAGCTTCGACCCGGAACTGAACCAGGTTTACGTCGGTACGTCGGTCACGTCGCCTGCTCCGAAGTTCATGCTGGCCGGAAACGACGAACAGTACCTGTATCACAACTCGACGCTGGCGCTCGATGCCGATACCGGCGAGATCGTCTGGTACATGCAGCATCTCGTCGATCACTGGGATCTCGACCACCCGTTCGCGCGGCTGCTGGTCGAGACGGCCGTGACGCCCGATCCCGATGCGGTCGAGTGGATCAGTCCCCGCGTGCGCCCCGGCGAGGTCCGCAAGGTAGTTACGGGCGTGCCCGGCAAGACCGGGCTCGTCTATACGATCGACCGCGAAACCGGCCAGTTCCTCTGGGCCCGTGAAACGGTCATGCAGAACGTGATCGCCGAGGTCAATACCGAATCGGGTGCTGCACTGATCAACGAGGAGACGCTCTTCACGGCAGCCGGTCAGGAACGTCTGATCTGTCCCTCTCCCGGCGGCGGCAAGAACTTTCAGGCGGCCTCGTACAGCCCGCTGAACGGGGTGATGTACTACGCCTTGCACAATACCTGCTCGGAGATGAGTTCGACTGCCGAGGAGCCCAGTCTCGACGACCTCTATGCGATCGATTCGCGAGTCGTGCTTCCGCCCGGCGAAGAGAATGCCGGCACGATCGAGGCGATTTCCGTCGAGACCGGAGAGACTGTCTGGAAGATCGAGCAACGCGCGGGCATGACATCGCTCATGACGACGGCCTCCGGCCTCCTGTTCGGCGGCGACGTGTGGGGCATGTTTCGAGCCTACGATCAGGAGTCGGGGGAGGTACTCTGGGAAGTCAGTCTCGGCTCGCACGTCACCGGTTATCCCGCCACGTATGCCGTCAACGGTCGGCAATATGTCGCCGTCAGCACCGGCGGCGCGCTGAATACGATCGGACTTTCCACCCTCACACCCGAACGCCGTGCCGGGACGGCCAACAATCTCTACGTGTTTGCACTGCCGGAGTGAACGTCCGCCTGAACCGTTTTGAACTTCACGGCTGACGTCGTCACATCAATCACCGCCCGGCGGTGTAGCCGGCGCGGCGCGACCGCCAGGGAAAGGCGGCTTCGCTGCATGGGGCCGCCGTGACCGAACAGGACCGAAACCCGAGCCAGCCGCAGCGGGCCGAGCGGCTCAACCGCGTCCACCTGCATCTGGATCGCCTCGAGCACAACATGCGCGTGCTCGAGCGGTGCGTCGGCGATCGGCCGCTTTGGCCATGCATCAAGGCGAACGCCTACGGCCACGGCGCGGTACCCGTTGCGCGGCGTCTGCTCGGCCTCGGCTACGATACCTTAGCAGTTGCCGACGTCAGCGAAGCGTCTTCGCTCGCCGACGCCGGCATCGATGCGACGTTCCTCGTGCTTGCGCCCGCATTGCCCGAGCATGCCGGGGCGCTCGTCGCGCTCGGCTGCGAACCGGTCGTTTGCACTCTCGAGATGGTGCAGGCGCTCGCAAGCGCCGCGCAGGCACTCGGCCGAACCGTCCCGGTGCATGTCAAGGTAGATACCGGGATGGGGCGCATCGGCATCCGGCCGGATGACGTCGGAGAGTTCCTTGAAGCCTGCACCGGCCATCGGGGCGTAACGCTGCGCGGCATCATGAGCCACTTCGCGCGCGCTGACGAAGCCGACAAGACCTTTTCGCACGCGCAGACCGAAGTTTTCGGAAGCGCCGTGGAACAGGCACAAGCATTCGGCGTCGAGTACGCGCACATGGCGAACAGCGCGGCGATATTCGATATCCCCGACTCGCATCTCGACGCCGTACGGCCGGGCGTCGCGATGTACGGGCTCGCGCCATCGACGAACATCGTCAACCCGAGGGTGCGGGACCTTGAACCCGTACTCGAGTGGAAGACGCAGGTCGCGTTTCTCAACGAGCTGCCGGCGGGGACCGGAGTGAGCTACGGGCACGCGTACCGCACGGAAGGGCCGTCGCTGCTCGCGGCGCTTCCGGTGGGTTACGGTGACGGCCTTGGCAGGCGACTGTCGAACAACCTCGACGTGCTCATCGGCGGCCGCCGCTGTCGGCAGGTCGGCCGCATCACGATGGACACCACGCTCGTCGACGTCACTGCGCTGCGCGGTCGCGTCAACACGGGCGACGAAGCCGTGCTGATCGGCAGCCAGGGCCACGAACGCGTGAGTGCCGACGAACTCGCGCAGCGCCTCGGGACGATCAGCTACGAAATCGTGACCGGGATCAGTTCGCGCGTTCCGCGCGTCACCGTTTGAGCAAGCGTTTGATCCTGGGTGTCAGGCAAGGTAGCAGACAGCCGTTCGCGGCGCGGCGCCGGCAGTGCGCGGTCACCCAACGCTTGCCGTCACTGCGGCGTCCGGTATCCTTCAGTTCGCAGTGAAAAAGCGGGCGACGCTGACGGCAAGTTTGTCATACAATTCCGCCGGCCGGAATTTCTCAAGGAGAATCGAAAATGCGGATATCGACGTGGAGGCTCGTCTGTGCGCTGCTCGTACTCGGCGTGGCCGGGGCTGCGACCGCGCAGGAAGGCCATCCGCTCAAGGGTTCGTGGATCGGAACCTGGGAGTCCAACGAGACCCACGGCGAATTCGTGCTCGTCGTGCTCGACTGGGACGGTGAGCGGGTCTCGGGCATCATCAACCCCGGCACGGACAACATCGAGATCGACGCGGCGACGCTCGATCCGGAGGCTTGGAGCGTGCGCATCGAGGCCGACGCCGAAAACCGCGACGGCGGCACCGTCAGTTACGTGATCGAGGGCACGATCGGGGACCTCGAGTTGCCGAACCGCTACATCACCGGCTCTTGGCAGCACGACAGCGGCGGCGGTGCGTTCGAGATTCGCCGGCAGTAGCCGGCGTGGTTTCGACCCGCAGGAGCTTCCAATGAGAAATGCCGACACGAATTCTCGCCGCACGGCGACAATGACTGCGACCGCGCTGTTCGCGCTCGCGTCCAGCGCAGCCGTAGCGCACCACCCCATTCACGGCAAGTTCGACCCCGACGCGGCCCTCACGCTGAACGGCATCGTGACATACGTCGATTGGCGCAATCCGCACACGCACGTCTTCATGAACGTGAGCGACGGCGACGAGGTACTGAACTGGGCGGTCGAACTCGAGAGTCCGATCGACCTCGAGGCGAACGGCTGGTCGCAGGCCACCGTGCTGCCCGGAGACGCGATCACGGTCAGCGGGATTACCGCGCGCGACGGCACGCGCCAGATCTGGGGCGACTCCGTGTTACGCAGCGACAGTGGCAGCGCGGTCTTTCGGGTATCGAACGAGCCGCCGCCGCCGCCTCTCGCGCCCCGGCCGACGCCGCGCTGGCCCGACGGACAACCGGCGCTCGGCGGGACGGCCGAATCCATAAACGGCTATTGGGGCTACCCGAGCGCAACGGTGCTCGTCGAGGACGGCGTCGATGTCGCAATGGACGCAAGCGGCATGCTTGAGGACCTCGACGATGCGGCTCGCGTCGCGCCGATGCAGCCCTGGGCGCTTGCGCTCTACCGACATCGCCAGGAACGTTCCCTCAGGGACGATCCGATGTATCTGAACTGCAAGCCGCCCGGCGGCCCGCGCCAGTATCTGTCGCATCTGGGCTTTCAGCTCATCGAGGATCGCGACAGCGAACGCGTCTTCGTCCTGATCGGCAGCGGAAACCGCAACTACCGGATCATCTATCTCGACGGCCGCGAACACGTGGGGCAGGTCGGCGGCGACGACGACAATCCGCTCTACTACGGCCGCTCGGTCGGCTCCTGGGACGGCGATACGCTCGTCGTCGACACGCGCGGCTTCAATGAGGACTTCTGGTTCACGAGCGGCGGCCTGCCGCATACGGACCGTCTCAGGCTCATCGAACGGTTCACGCGGATCGACCTGGAAACGCTCGAATACGAGGTCACGATCGAGGACGACGGCACCTACACGAGACCGTGGACGAGCACCTGGATGCTGCGCTGGGTCGGCGGCGCCGAATTGCCGTTCCACCTTTGCCAGCACAACAGGCCCTGACGTACGACGGAAATCGCCACTGGTGCAGTAACGAGGATGAAGTAGAATCAGGCAGTCCGGCCTCGGGCCGATTTGCCGGAACCTGGGGAGTCGTGAAATGAAAGTAAATGTTCTTGCCGGAGTATTTTCCGCGGGCGCGCTGTTGATGGGAGCGCAAGGAATTGCGCATCATTCGTTCTCCGCGGAATTCGACAGCAATCAGCCGGTAACGCTGACCGGTATCGTCACGAACGTCGAGTGGACCAACCCGCATGTCTGGTTCTATATCAACGTCCGGGACGAGGATTCGGGCGAAGTCGTCAACTGGGGCGCCGAAATGGGCCCGCCACACGGGCTGCAACGCCGAGGCTGGCGGCGCAATTCGCTGCAGATTGGCGAAGAGGTCACCGTTGACGGTTTCCTTGCGCGCAACGGCAGCAACCGTCTCAACGCGCGGTCCGTGACGCTTACGGCGACCGGCGGGCGACCGGGCGAGACGCTCGATGCGAATTCGAGCCGCCAGGGCGGCGAATGACCATGCCGGGACGACGCTGCCTGACGCTGATCGCCGCCGCGGCGCTGCTCGCGACTGCGTTGCCCGTTGACTGGGCCGCCGCCCAGCGGCGTGAGCGCGATCCGGATTCGCCCCCGCCCGGACCCGTGCCGCGCACGGCGGACGGCAAGGTCATGCTGTCGGGCGCCACGGCCGACGAGAAGGGCGTCTGGGAGCCCATGTTCGGCATTTTCGACCCGATTGCGCCGGCCGACCAGATACCGTTCAAGCCCTGGGCGCGCGCCCTGTACGACGCCCGCCAGATTCACGAACTCGAGCCGCATGCGCGCTGCAAGGCGTCGGGCATTTCGCGCCAGTTCCTGACGCCCTACGGCGTCGAAATCCTCGAACTGCCCGAAGTCAAGCGCCTCTACATCTTCGACATCGGCGGGCCGCACACCTACCGCACCGTCTACATGGACGGGCGTTCGCACCCCACGAACCCGAGCCCGACCAACTACGGCCATTCGATCGGCTGGTGGGAGGGCGACACGCTGGTCATCGACAGCATCGGGTTCAACGAGGACTTCTGGTTCGAACGCCGCGGCCTGCCGCACACGGAACAACTGCACACGATAGAGCGGCTGACGCGCGTCGACGCCTCGACGATCGAGTACCGTGTCACCATTGAGGACCCGGGCGCCTACACGGCGCCGTGGACGGGCGGCTTCGATCTCAATTGGGAAGAAGGCACGGAGCTTTTTGAGTACATCTGCCAGGAAGCCAACTACGCACACGAACTCATGGTCGGCGGCGAAGCGTCGTCGATCGACCGAAGCAGCCCGATCGTGCCCTGAGCGCCCGCGTTGCGGGCAGCGTCCGGCCCTCCGCGCCGCCGAACGAACGTGATGTCCGTTGACCAGGCCGTACAAGCCGCGCTCGCCGCGTTCGCGAGTCTCCTGGAGCGCGTCGGTACCGGCACAAGCTACAACCCGCTGTCCGCCGGCACCGTCCAGGACCCCTACCCTGCCTACGCGGCGTTGCGCAGCCGCTCGCCCGTGCATCGCAGCCGGGTCATGAACGCGTGGCTGTTCACACGCCACGCGGATGTCGACACCATCCTTCGCGACCACCGCCGGTTCGGTAACGACCCCCGCAAGGGCACGTTGTCGTCGCAGCAGAGCGCGAGACTGCCGCCGCCGGATGAGTTCACGATGCTCCTGCTCGACCCGCCCGATCACACGAGGCTGCGCTCGCTCGTGAACAAGGCCTTCACTTCGCGAGCCGTCAATGCGCTTGAACCGCGCATTCGCAGCGTACTGAATTCGCTGCTTGACGAGATCGGCGAGCCTGACGGATTCGATCTCATCGAGGCCATTGCCCGGCCCCTGCCGATCATCGTCATCGCCGAGATGCTGGGCATTCCCGCACGCGACCGGAATCTGTTCAAGCGCTGGTCCATTCAGCGCGCTCGCCTGCTCGAACCGACAATCAGCCGGCGCGAGCGTGCCGTCGCTTTCAGCACACTTGAAGACTTCGACGCGTACTTTCGCGCCGTCATCAAGAAGCGGCGCGAACAACCGCGCGATGATCTCGTCAGCGCACTGGTGCAGGCTCAGCTCGACGACGATCGTCTCACCGAACGCGAAACGCTGAACATGCTGCGCCTGCTGCTGATCGCCGGCAATGAGACCACCACGAACCTGATCGGCAACGGCGTGCTGGCGCTGCTGCGCCACCCGGATGAACTCGAGCGACTGCGGACGGAACCGAATCTGATTCCCTCAGCGGTCGAGGAAATCCTGCGCTTCGATTCTCCGGTGCAACTGGATACGCGGCGCGTGCTCGCCGACTGCGAGATAAGCGGCTTCGAGCTGCGCCAACGCGAGAATGTCATTCTCGCGCTTGGCGCGGCCAATCGCGATCCCGAAGCGTTCGAGCAACCCGACCGGCTCGATGTCGGACGGGGAGCGCGGTCCCACGTATCGTTTGGACGCGGTATTCACCATTGTCTTGGGGCGACGCTCGCACGACTCGAGGGCCGTATCGTGCTCGAGACGCTGCTCGAGCGCTTTGCGCGAATGGAGCTACTGACCGATCGTCCGAGATTTCGCCGCAATGTTGTGTTGCGCGGCCTGAATTCGCTTCCGGTACGCTGCGTCAGGGCCTGAGAACGCGACCCAGGACGCGCCGTCCGCGCCGCAACGGGCGCGGACGATCGTGTTCAGGCTCCGCGGCTACTGGTGAACGTAGTCTTCGTCGAACCAGAAATCCGGGTTCGTCAGCGCGGGCTTCTCGCCGGGCGCATACTGGCTGACGACGCCCTCCTCGGTAATGAACCACTGGGAACCTTCGACGCAGTCCCACTGGTGCGGCCAGATCCGTTCCTTGGCCTCGGGCGTGCGGTCGTCTTCCTTGTAGAGCGCGGCGACCGTGTGCCACGGCTCGACGAATGTCGGGTCGTACATCGTGACTTCGACTTCGATACGCTCGGTGGGTATGTGATCCGAACCGAAGGTGTCGAGCGCCAATTCGACGCCGGCCGCTACCGGATCGACCTTGCGCCAGCGCTCGATGACTTCCATCCGGTTCGTCTGGCGCGGCATGTTGCGCTGCAGAATGCCTTCCTTGATGCCCTTGGTCCAGATCGTCAGGACGTCTTCATCCCAGAATCCGATCGAATAGCCGAGCCATTCGTTAGTGAGCCACTCCTCGCTGGGATGCGGCCGACCATCGGTGAATACCCGCCTGAACTGGTTGACCATCTCGCTGCCGAGCACGGTCTTGTCGGGCGCGAGAAAATGTTCCCTGTAGCCGTACTCGGTGAACCAGCGCGGGAAATTCGGCGGCAGGCAGAACGACAACGGGTCGATCGCGTGATCCTCTCTCCACATCTCGTAGTCGCGCTGGAAGACCTCGCGCGCTTCCGGAGTCAGCCGCACGGCCATGCCCTCGAGCGTGGAGTGCCGACCGACGATCGTGATCTCGCCCGTCGAGTTTTCCGTACCCCAGTGTCCGCTCCAGTCCGGCAGGGTTGCCATCGTGTGCTCGGACGGGCCGCCGCGGCTCTGTGCATCCTCGAGCAGCGCGTTGTAGTGCTCCTCGGCCGATGCGTAACCGCACGGACCGCCCGGCAGCTCGAACGAGCCCCAGACTGTCGTGAACTCGCGGTTCGCCGACACGCTCTGCGGCGTGCCGAGATCGGGATACTGCTCCGCGAGCGGGACGCATTCGGCGCCTCCGGCCCCGCCATTGCCCTGTGCCCGTGCGACGTCAGGCGCGGTGAAAAGGACTGCCACGCCGGCGACAACCATGCACGACGAAGCCACTGAACCACCAAGTTTTCTGTCGATCATCGCTTCACCATATCCGTTATTGATTCATTGCCAAACAGCTATTTTCCGAGCATAACAAAAATTGAACCGCCTTTCGGCAGATGTCTTGCCCGCGCCGTCCGCATCCGGCGGACTGGTCGGATGCGCCGCTCGTCGCGGTTGCACGGCCGCTCGAGCCGCGCAACCGCTGAGCAGACACTCAGGCTGCCTGAGCTGCAACCTTGGTTGGCGCGGTTTCCTTCAGGAACAGGCACACGAAGATGCCAAGTGCAACGCCCGCCAACGCGACCCAGCCAACGCTCGGCAGGCCGTAAGCGTCCGCCACGCCGCCGGCGATGATCGGCGCCACGCCGCCGCCGAAGATCTCCCCGGCGCCGACGACAAGGCCGATGGCCGACGAGATCAGGCCGACCGGCGCCGACTCCGTGGCAATGGGCCCGGTGATCAGCGCGATATTTCCGAGGCAGAAGAACGAGCAAACGAAGAGCGCCACGAACAGCGCAGCCGTCGAGGCGCCGGTATTGAAGAACCAGTACACCGTGATCGTCGCGCCGATAAAACCGATAATCGCAAGCGGCTTGCGGCCGAAGCGGTCGGACAGTCCCGGCCAGCCGAATTGGCCGAAGAAGCCGCCGAAACCGATCGCCGAGGTCACGACTCCCATCTGCACTGGTGTCAATCCCAGCACGTTTATGAGATACACAGGCACCATTGCGCTAAGTACGAAAACGCAGGCCATCGCGCAAAGCAGCGCGAGCATGCAGACGATTATGTTTCTCGACTGCAGCACCTCGAACCAGCTACCGCCCTGATGCGTCGCGCCGATGAGTTCACCGGCCTGGGTGTCCTTCGGCTCGCGCAACACGAAGTACAACAACCCGCCGATGATGAAGCCCGGGATGGCCACGACCCAGAACACGCCGCGCCAGGTCATGTAATTGAGCAGTACCGTGGCGATGATCGGCCCGAGCGCGAGGCCGAGCAAGGCGAAACCGCTTTGCTGCAGGCCCTGGTTGAAGCCCCGGCGCGACGGTTTGGAAGCTGACGCGACGGCCGTGAAACTCGTCGGGCAATAGCTGCCTTCCATCGCGCCCATGAGTGCGCGAATGACCGTCAGCATGACCAGAGTCTGGACCACGCCGGACAAGCCCGACAGGAGTGAAAACAGGATAATTGCCGGTATCAGGACCTTGCGGTGGCCGATCTTGTCCGACAGGCGGCCCGAAAAGATTGCGAAAATTCCCCAGGTGATGCCGAGGATTCCGGCAAGTCGGCCAATGTCGCCTTCGGCCAGGCCGAGGTCCTGCATGATGAACGGAAACAGTGGCGCGATGATCCAGCGATCAAGGCCCACGAGGCCGAAGCCGATGCCGAGCAGTGCGACCGCCTTCCATTCATAGTCCGTGTCCCACTTGCCGTTAGCAGTCTGATTCATGAGTTCCTCCCAAGACCGGCCGTAGAAACCGGACGGTTGTTATCGTTGGTTCTGCCGGGCGTGCAACATAGCGCGTATCGTGCCCGATTTCCACACGCAGCGGGCACGCGGCAGCTTTACTGGAATTATCGCCATTCGTCGGCGCTAGCCGGGTGGCCCACGCGCGGCGCGCTGCGAATGACACGTGTTTACGTTTGCTAATGAGAATGATTTGCAATTAATGCAATTTCTGCTACGCTTCGCGCGAGATTTGCGGGAAGCGATTGCGAGCCGTGTTGCGCAAGACCATTTTCTGGACACACCTCGTCTGCGGCGTGGTAACCGGCCTCGTCGTCATCATGATGTCGGCGACCGGAGTCGTTCTGACCTACGAACGGCAGATGCTGGCATGGGCCGACCGCGCACAGTTCGCGGACCCCGCGCCCGGTCAGGCCCCGCTGCCGATCGCCGAACTGCTCGCAGCGGCCAGCCGTCAGGTTCCGGAGTTCGAAGCAAATTCACTCGGTCTGTCGAACGATCCCCGGGCGCCCGCCACGCTCAGCGCCGGCCGCTCGAGTTCGCTTCGCATCGACCGTTACAGCGGCGAGGTCCTGGAACCGGCCGCTGCGGGTATGCGCAGCTTCTTCAGCGCGATGACGGGCTGGCATCGCTGGTTCAATGCGAGCCGCGAGGACCGCGCCGTCCCGCGCGCGATTACCGGTATCAGCAACCTGGCGTTCCTGTTCCTGATTTTCAGCGGGCTGTATCTCTGGCTGCCGCCGACGTTCAGATGGATCCGCTTCAGAACCAGGCTGCTGTTCAACAGCACGGCAGTCACCGCCAAGGCGCGAGATTACAACTGGCATCACGTCATCGGTTTCTGGTCGGCGATTCCGCTTGCGGTCGTCGTCGCCACCGCGGTCGTGTTCTCCTACGGCTGGGCCAATGATCTCGTCTACCGGGTTTTTGGCGAGGATCCGTCCGCCGGCGCCGCGCAGCCGACCGCTCGAGCCGGGGAACCTGCTGCCGCTTCTGCCGCTTCCTATGGCCCGGACGCAGCGCTTGCGTCCCCGCTGACTCTTGACGAACTCTTCGAGCGTGCGTCGATGCAACTACCGGACTGGCAGACGATCACGCTGACACTCCCGGATGCCGATGCAACGTCGGCGCAGTTCAGGATCGATCTCGGCAATGGCGGCGAACCGCAGAAGCGGCACAACGTGACGCTGGACAGGTACAACGGTCAGGTCGCGCTCTGGCAGCCATTTGACAGCCAGTCGCCGGGCCGGCAGGCGCGCCTGTGGATTCGCTTCCTGCACACGGGCGAAGCCCTCGGTATCGTCGGGCAGACTGTCGCGGGGCTGGTCTCGCTGACCAGCCTGATCATGGTCTGGACCGGCATCGCCCTCGCCTGGCGGCGACTCGTCACCCCACTCGTCCGGCGAGGCCGGCCGCGACCGGCATCACAGCCGGTCGTTTCCGACGCCGCCAAGCCCTGACTACGCTCTGCGGGAATGCCCGTTCCTGGCGCGGCGCCCGTCAGGGCTGCGTCGTCGACTCCAGGTAGCGGAAGAACTCCGACTCCGCCCGGATCATCAGGGTCGTGTTCTCGCCGAGCGAGTCATAGCTCTCGAGCGTTCTCGAGAAGTTGTAGAACTCGGGATCGGCGCCGTAGGCTTCGCCGTAGATTCGCGTGGCTTCGGCGTCGGCTTCGCCGATGATCTCCTGGGCCCTGCGTTCGGCTTCCGACGTGATCCTGCGCAGTTCGCGCTCCATGTCGCCGAGTATTTCCTGGCTCCGGCCCTGGCCCTCGGAGCGGAAGCGCGCCGCGATGCTCTGCCGTTCGGAGATCATGCGGCTCTCGACCTGCTCGCGGACCGAATCGATGTAGTTGATCCGCTTGATCCTGACGTCGACGAGATCGATGCCGAGCTCCGGCATGAGCCGCGACGCGGATACGAGCATCTCTTCCTCGAGTTGCTCGCGGCCCTTCGTCGGCCGCTCGAGATTTGCCGCACCGAGCGCGGAGAGTTCCTCCTCGTCGAGCCCCTCGACATCGACCTGCCAGTCGGCCGAACGGACGATTTCCTCAAGCTCCGTGCCCGAAACGATGTCGCGCGCGACCGAATCGAGGATGTCGTCAAGCCGCGTCCGGGCGCCGACCTCGTCGCGCACCGAGCGCAGGAACTGCAGCGGGTCGGAAATGCGCCAGCGGGCCGTCGTATCCACCACGATGAACTCGCGGCCGAGCGTCGGAATCTGGCTCACGGCGCCGTCCCAGGCGAGCAGCCGGTTGTCGAAACGGCGCACTTCCTGGATGAACGGCAGGCGCCAATGCAGCCCGGGGTCGGTAATGACGTCGCCGATCGGTTCACCGAACTGAACGAGGATGCCCTGCTCGGCCTGGTCGATCACGAACGCGGCGTTGTAGGCGACGAAAGCCGCAACGATGAGCGCGGCTATGGGTAGAGTCAGCTTGTTCATCGGCTCGCCTCCAGGTTCTGTGCACGGGGCTGCTGGTCAGGCAGATTGAGCAGCGGCAGCGGCGATATCTGATCGTCCTGCACGACAAGCACGCGGCCGATTCTCGGCAGCGCCTCGTTGAGCGTCTCGAGGTAGAGACGCGACCGCGTCACCTCCGGCACGTTCCGGTACTCGGACAACACCGACGTGAAGCGCGCCGTTTCCCCGAAAGCCCGGTTGACGCGCTCCGTGGCGTAGCCTTCGGCCTCCGAAATGATTCGGTTGGCCGTGCCCCGGGCGCGCGGGATTGCCTGATTGGCCTGCATCGTGGCCTCGTTGATCATGCGCTCGAGCTCCTGGCGCGCTTCGTTGACCTCGTTGAAGGCCGGCTGAACGCGCGGTGGCGGCACGACGTCCTGAAGTTCCACCGTGATGATCCTGATGCCGTTGTCGTAGCGGTCCATCGCGGCCTGGATCTCGTCGCGCGCGGTATTCGCGATATCGACGCGGCCGACGGTCAGCACGTCGCTGCCGATCCGGTTGCCGACGACGCGCCGCATCACGGATTCGGACAGGTCGCGCAGGGTGCCGGTCGGATCGCGCATGCCGTACAGGAAACGGATCGGGTCGCCGATACGGTACTGCACCACCCATTCCACCTGGATGATGTTTAGGTCGCCCGTCAGCATCAGCGATTCGCCCGGAAAATCCTCATCCGAGAAACGCGTTCTCTGCAGCGCCGAGGCGTCCTCGGTACGGAAACCGAATTCCTGCTTGAGCACGCGCTCGGTGGCCACGCGCTGAACTTCGTCGATGCCGAACGGAAACTTGAAGTGCAGCCCCGGATCGGTGATCCCGATCACGTTGCCGAAACGCTTGACGACGGCCCGTTCCTCCGGCTGTACGGTGTAGAAGGAACTCAACGCCGCCCAGGCCAGGACGGCCATGGCGACAACGATGGCCAACGCTCCGCCGGGCAGCCCGCTCGGCCGGCGTACGCCGCTGCGTCTGCGCGGCTGGCCGGACCCGTTCGTCGCGCCGGCAGCGTTCATTAGCTGTTCGATCAGATCCCTTGCTTGACTCATGGTTGTTTTCCCTTGGGGTGTGTTCCCGTGAACACGCAGGCCACCGAAACCACGGCCGCGACCTTTGCGTACGGGGGATTGCCGCGCTCATTGCGGACACGCGGCCCTGCTACCGCGACCATTCTGCGCCCTCGGCGCGGCGCTGTGAAGCCCGCCGCCCGCATCTCGGGTGCGCACGGCGGGGACAGGACAACAAATGAGCGCTTACAATCGAGCCGAGCTGGTACCTGTCGCTAGGGGAACCATCATGACCAAGCTACCGCACAGCCAACAAACCGATACTGCAATATCCGGCCGGTTCGCCCGGTTTCCGCGCACCGCGGCGCTGATCGTTCTCGCGCTGCCCGCCGTTGCCGGCGCGCACCACTCCTTCGCCGGATTCTATTACCCGGACCGGACCATCGAGATCGAAGGCGTCGTCACGGAAGTGTCGTGGTTCAACCCGCACGGGCGAATGCGCGTCGAAGTCACCGACGAATCCGGAGCGAGTGACATTTGGGATGTCGAGACCGGCAGCGTCAGCGTGTTGCGCACGCGCGGCGTCGATCCGGACCTCGTGCAGGTCGGCGACCGCATCCGGCTGGCCGGCGATGCCGCCATTCGCAACGACACGGGAATTTACGGGCGGCAGTTGCTGCTTGCGGACGGCCGGGAGATCCTGCTGTCGATCGGCGTCGCGCCGCGCTGGACCGACGCCGGGACGGGTGAACTCATCGCGCCGGCTTTCGATGAGCAGACCGCGGCGGCGGCTCGCGAGAGCGCCGTGGGCGTGTTTCGCGTCTGGGGCACGGTCCTCGACGATCCCGCGGCCTTTCCGATGTACAAGGGCGGCTATCCGCTGACGGAGGCCGGGCGGGCGACGCTCGCGCAGTGGGATGCGGCAAGCGCCGCGCTCAACGACTGCACGCTGAAGGCCATGCCATACATCATGATCACGCCATACCCGATCGAGTTCATTCGCGACGGCGACGATATCGTGATCCGCATGGAGGAAGACGATGCCGTGCGGCGTATTCACATGGGCGCAGCGTCGCCGCCGGGCGAACCCAGCTTCCTCGGCTTCTCGACCGGAAGCTGGGACGGCGACGCGCTCGTCGTCGAGACGACGCACATGCAGGCAGAAATCTTTTCGCCGGACGGAGTTCGCCAGAGCGAAGACATCCGAGTCGTGGAACGCTTCATGCCGAGCGCCGACGGCGAGCGCATGGACTACCGCATCACGATCGATGACCCGGTGACCTTCGCCGAACCATTCGACCTGACACGCTATTTCGTCTGGCGGCCTGACCTCACGGTCAGCGCCTACGACTGCGTCGACGGCTCAACGGCCAGCCCGCCCCTGTAAGCGGTCAGTCGCGAACGACACAGAGTCCCGCGCCGACGCCAAGGGGAGTTGCACGACCGGTCGCTTGAGACACGCGGAGTGAATACATCCCTGTACGCTCCGCGCGCGCATCCCGGCGCGCGGGGGTCTCAAGCGACGGGTCGTGCAACTCCCCGCATACCTTCGGTGAGGAGCCCAGACTAGGCGCTCGGAAGCTGTGCCTCCGGCACCCACCAGCCATGCACCTGACCCACCGCGCGCATCGGCAGCTTGACGGTCGCGACCGGCCCGTCGGCCAGGTGCTCGGCGTCGAGGATCACGAGATCCCCGCGGCCGTTCTCGTCGATGCGCGTCGCGAGCCCCATGAGGTAGCCCTCCCCTTCGCGCGCATCGGCGCTGCGCGGCGCGAAACAGCACTCGGCGAGCGAAGTGTTCGGACCGAAATCGAACAGCGTATCGGTGCGGGTCTGGTGATCGAAGCGCGTGTAGCAGGCCCCGGCGTTGCGCGGATCGTTCGCGCGCGGGTTCGGACAGCCGAGGAAGCCGTAGCGGTAAGGCACGGTGTTGTAGCGATCGTCCTGCCGCGGCAAGGCGCCAACGTGCGGATAAAGCTGCTCGATCCCGTAGTTGCTCGGCCGGCTCCCGGAGAGATCGACCGAAAGCCGCGTGATATGGCTTGAACCCGCGATCGGATTCCATGGGGCGCCGTCGCGCATGGGCATGAAGGGAAACGGATTCGACATCGACATCTCGACGTCGACGTAGAGCTCGTTGCCGTCGTCGAAGGCGCCCATGACGTGGGTGGCGCTGCGCGTCGGCCCCTCGATCCAGCGAATGTCGGAGCCGTCGCCGCCGCGGCGCACGAAACCGAAATACGTCGGCTTCGTCGCGTCCCAGGACCAGTGAATCCCGCCGCGGTCCATCTGCGCCTGGTCAAAGGCGAGCGGTATCACGTAGAACACGATGTGGTTCCGCGTGACGGCGAAGTCGTGGAGCATGCCGACGTAAGGCACTTCGATCTTGGCATCCCAGACCAGTTCGCCCGCGGGCGTGATCTCGAACATGGATACGACGCGGCTGCCGTGGCCTTCCGCCTCGTAGCCGAAAGCGACCATGTTGCCGGTCTCCGAATCGATCTTCGGGTGCGCCGTGAACGTCCTGCTCGGCAACTGATCGTCGAACGTGTAGTTCGGCACGAGCGTCTCGAGCGTGAGCAGGTCGAGCGCCGACGGCGGACTGTCTTCCTTGAGCGCGAGCAACAGGTTCCTGTGATTGATGATGTGGGTATTGGCCGTGCTGCGGCTCAGGCCCGCGACGCTCGGATCGTCCATCGACGGGTTCCGGTACATCGGAAACAGGATCCTGCCGGCCTCGTTCTGCGCGAGCCAGCGATCGTTCCTGACGAAACGGCTGCGGTAGTCGACTCGGCCGTCCCTGATGCGGAACATGCTGACATGGCCTTCGCCGTCGAACGGAATGTTGCCCGGCGCAAGCGGATATTGCGCGTCCGGACCGACCCGGTAGAACGCGCCGTTCAGGTCCGACGGCACGGTTCCGTCGACCTCGCAATCGTGGATCGTGGCCTCGAGCTTGTAGAGCCTCGTCGGGCGCCGCATCGATGGACGCAGTTCCTCGTCCGGCGGCGCGTCGGGCTGTTGCGCAGTCGCCCTGTCGGCCAACAATGCGGCGGCGCCCACGCCGGCGGTCGCGCCGAGCACGCCGCCCATGAACGAGCGGCGATCGAGGTTTTTCGATTCGTCAGTCATCATTCCTGTCCGTCGGGAATTTCGGGTTAGTTTAGCTCAACTCACCTTGCGATCACGTTTCCGATCCATTGGCGTCCCACGTAATCGCAGGACACTTTGCTACCATCGCGGCGATATGTTCATGCGGCATCGCGAAGACCGTCGAGACTTTCTGCGCATCGCGCTCGGCGCTGCCTGCGCGGCGGCGCATGCCGGCGCGCTCGGCGGGCTCACGCGTTTCGCCCGCGCGCAGTCCACGAGCGACGCGATCGCGACGATTCCGTTGGGCGACGGCATGACCCAGGTCACCGGCGCCGGTGGCAACGCGCTGCTCTGCAACGGGACCGACGGTGCGGTGCTCGTGGACAGCGGTTCGATCGAAAGCGCGACCGCGCTCGTCGAACGGATCGCGGCGTTGCTCGGAGATGCGCCGGTCGACGTGTTGTTCAACACGCATTGGCACAGCGACCACACCGGCGCGAACGAGTCGTTCGGCAGGCAGGGCGCGAGAATCGTCGCTCACGAGAACACGCGACTGTGGATGAGCACGGAATACTACGTCGACTGGCAGGACCGAACCTACGGCCCGCGGCCGGCCGCCGCACTGCCGACGGAGACGTTCTACTCGTCCGACCCGCAACCGATAGCGCTCGACGTCGGCGGCGAGACGATCGAGTATGGGCACCTGCGCGAAGCCCACACCGACGGCGACATCTACGTCTTCTTCCGCGACCGCAATGTCGTCGCCACCGGCGGGGCGGTGTCGGCAGGCGCCTATCCCGTGCTCGACTATTCGACGGGCGGCTGGATCGGCGGCCTCATGGACGCGACGCGGAAGCTCATCGACCTGACCGACAACGAAACCATCGTCGTACCGGGTACGGGGCCCGCCCAGTCGCGCGATTACCTAGAGTTCCAGTACGAGATGGTCGCGACCGTTCGCGAACGCGTCGAGACGATGATGCGCGAGGGGCGCAGCGCGAGGGAGATGGTCGCGGCGGGCGTGACCGCGGAGTTCGACGCGGACTGGGGCCACAACCGCGAACGATTCATCGCCAACGTGTACGGCGGTCTCTGGTGGCAGGGGCGACTCGGTGACTCGCTTTAGGCGCCGCGTTCCGAAGCGCTCGCGGGTGCACCCCTTGCGCACCGCCGCGGCCGTTGTCGG
This sequence comes from Gammaproteobacteria bacterium, assembly GCA_022826245.1. GTDB lineage: Bacteria > Pseudomonadota > Gammaproteobacteria > Steroidobacterales > Rariloculaceae > Rariloculus. The sequence goes on along the minus strand of JAJDVG010000016.1, from coordinate 17,029 downwards.
CTGCGCACTGCTTGCCGCCTGCGCGCAACGCGATATCCCGCCTGAAGCCGCCCTCGCCGCCCACTGGCCGATCCTGGACGGCTACTGCGCGGACTGCCACAACGATACCGAATACGCGGCCGAGTTCTCGTTCGATGCGGCGGAGCCCGCGGACATCGCCGCCGATCCCGAAACCTGGGAGAAAGTCGTGCGCAAGCTGCGCGGCGACCTCATGCCGCCGCCGGGCGGTCCGCGGCCCGATGCCGAACGTGTCGATGCTTTCGTCGCATCGCTCGGCGATGCGCTCGACGCCGCTGCCGCGATACGCGGCCCGATGCCCGGCCACGTCTCGCCGCACCGGCTGAACCGCACCGAGTACGCGCGAGCGATCGAGGATCTGTTCGGATTCCGGATCGACGCCGCGGCGCTGCTGCCGAACGACATCGCGAGCGAAGGCTTCGACAATATCGCCGAAGTGCTCGGCGTATCGCCGACCCACCTCGACCAGTACCTCGCGGCCGCGCGCGACATCAGCATCCGCGCCGTCGGTGAAGCCGTGCCCGAACTCACCCGGGCGTACTATCGTTCCGAGCGCGAGAACCGGACCATGCACGTCGCCGGACTGCCGCTCGGCACGCGCGGCGGGCTGGCAGTCGGGCACTACTTTCCGGCCGACGGCGAGTACGACATCAGCCTCAACATCTCATCGATACCCGGCGCGGAACTGCGCGGTTATCCCTACGGCTGGCTCGAATATCGCCATCGGCTCGTCGTCACGATCGACGGGATCAAGGTGTTCGAGGACTTCATCGGCGGCGAGGAAGACTCGCGAACGCTCGATCAGGAACAGATCCAGGGCGTCGAGCGGATCAGGGACCGCTTCAGGAACATCCGCGTGAGCGTCAAGGCCGGCCAGCGCAACGTGGCGGCAAGCTTCATCGCCCGCAGCCTGGCCGAGGGCGACTATCTGCTGCAATCGCTGACCCCGGGCGAAGGCGTCCCCGACGTGCCGAGGCTCTACGGGCTTGAGATCATCGGACCCTATAACGCGACCGGTATCGGCGAATCGACCGTCAGCCGCGACCGTATTTTCGTCTGCTACCCGCGCGAACAGGGCGCCGAGCGGCCGTGCGCGCGGGAGATATTCGCGAACCTCGCCACCCGGGCCTTTCGCCGCCCCGTCGACGCTGCCGACATCGATCCGCTGCTCGGTTTCTACGATGCGGGGCGCAACGACGGAGACTTCGAGGCGGGCATCCAGAAAGGCGTCATGGCCTTGCTCGCAAGCACCAAGTTCCTTTACCGCGCCGAGCCCGGCGACGCCCCGGCAGGGCCTGACGCCGCCAGCGCCTACGCCGTCAGCGATCTCGAGCTCGCCTGGCGGCTCGCTTTCTTCATCTGGAGCCAGGGCCCCGACGAGACGCTGCTCGAACTCGCCGAACAAGGCCGGCTCGGCGACCCCGATGTGCTCGAGGCGCAGGCCGGACGCATGCTGGCGGACCGGCGCTCGAGTTCGCTCGTGACCAACTTCGCGTTCCAGTGGCTTGCGGTGCGACGGGTCGAGATGATCGATCCGGATCCCCGGCTCTATCCGAATTTCGACGAAGACCTGCGCAGCGCCTTCCGGGAAGAAATGGCGCTGTTCCTCGACAGCATTCTGCGCGAGGAACGCAGTGTGCTCGACCTGCTCACGGCGAACCACACCTTCGTCAACGAGCGACTCGCGCGCCATTACGGCATCGACACGGTTCGCGGCGACCGCTTCCGGCGCGTCGAACTCGCGGATTCGCGGCGCTTCGGGCTGTTCGGCAAGGCCAGCATCCTGATGGTGACGTCCTATCCCGATCGCACATCGCCGGTCTTGCGCGGAGCGTGGATCATGGAGCACATCCTCGCGACGCCGCCGGCCTCGGTTCCCGCCGGGGTCGAGACCGACCTGACGCCGGCCCCCGGCGACATCCCGCGCACCGTGCGCGAACGCCTCGCACGCCACCGTACGGAACCTTCGTGCAACCACTGCCACGGCGTCATCGATCCGCTCGGCCAGGCACTGGAGAACTTCAACGTGATCGGCGAATGGCGAACGCATGAGCGGGACAACGGCCTGCCCATCGACTCAAGCGGCACACTGGCCGGCGGCATGCCGGTCAACGATCCGGAAGAGTTGCGCCGCGCGTTGACGGCGGAACCCGAACTTTTCGTTCAGGCGCTGGCGGAGAAGCTCATGACCTACGCGCTGGGACGGGGGCTTGAGTACTACGACATGCCGAGCGTGCGTGCGATCGTGGCCGACGCGGCGGCAGCAGGCTATAGTTTCGACTCCCTCGTCCTGGGAATAGCCCGGAGCGAGGCTTTCCGGATGCGCGCTGTCCCGGAACCGGATGCGGAAGACGCGCTGCAGGCTCGGGGAGACTGAACATGTTCATCACGAAGAAGCACCTGTCGCGGCGGACGCTGTTGCAAGCCGGCGGCGCAAGCATCGGGCTGCCGTTGCTGAGCGCCATGGTGCCGGCGGCGACGGCGCTCGCTCAGACGGCCGCGGCGCCGAGACCGCGCATGGGGTTCTTCTACCTGCCCCACGGCGCGATCATGGACAACACGCGCTTCGGCGCCGAAATGAACCGCTGGACGCCCGACATCGAAGGCCGCGATTTCGACTTCAAACCCATCCTCGAGCCGCTGGCGCCGCACCGGGACCATCTGACCGTCGTCAGCGGCCTGGGCAACAAGCCTGCCGAAAGCTCGGCCGTGCACGCCATCGTGCCCGCGACCTGGTTGTCCTGCGAGCATCCCCGGCAGAGCCACGCACCGTTTGCCGGCGTTACGGTCGACCAGATCGCCGCCGCGCACATCGGTCAGGACACGCCGCTCCCGTCGCTCGAGCTTGCCACCGAAGAGGAAGGCGGCGGAGCGGCCTGTGACGGGACCTACGGCTGCAGCTACGGCAGGACGATCTCCTTTCGCGCCCCGACGACGCCGATGCCGATGGAATACGAGCCGCGCAAGGCGTTCGAGAAGATTTTCGGCCGCGGCAAGACGCCGGAGCAAAGAAGCGAGGTCGCAAACGATTACCGCAGCCTGCTCGACATGGTCGCGGGCGAAGCTGCGGACCTCAAGCGCAAGCTTGGTCCCGCCGACAGGATTCTGGTCGACGACTACCTCGAGAGCGTCCGTGAGATCGAACGACGTATCGAGTTGCTCGGACAACGCGACCTGTCGGCGGTGGCGCTGCCCGAGATCCCGGTGGCCCGGCCCGACTTCGACGATCTCATCCGTCTCATGCACGACCTCGTCGTCGCCGCGTTTCAGGCGAACATGACGCGGATCGTGAGCATCATGCTCGCCGCCGAAGTCAGCAACCAGCCATACACGCACGTCGGCATCCCGGACGCGTTCCACCCGCTGTCGCACCACGCGGAGAACAAGGGCTCCATGGAGAAGCTCGTCGTCGTCCAGCGCTACCACTCTCAGGTCTTCGCGGACTTCCTTGCGAAGCTCGCCGCGATACCCGACGGCGACGGCGGCTCCATCCTCGACAATTCGATCCTGCTCTACGGCAGCAACATGAGCAACAGCAACTCGCACAATAACTTCCCGTTGCCGACCCTGATCGCCGGCCGCGGCTCCGGCACGATCGAGGGCAATCGGCACTTGCGTTATCCCGATCGAACTCCGCTTGCAAACCTGCTGCTGACGCTGCTCAAGCGGGCCGGAGTGCCGGCCGAGTCGGTCGGCGACAGCAGCGGCGAACTGACGGAAGTGTGAGTCGTGGGCGTCTCAGGACGCGCAGCGCGAACACGGCTGTGGATCGGGGCCGTGGCTGCGCTGGCCGTGCTCGGCATCGCGAGCGCTTCGGCGCACGCTGACACGGCACTCATCGAGGCGGCAAGCGGTAACGAGGTCGCGGCTGCGCTTGCGGCGATCGACCAGGGCGTCGATGTCGCAACGCCCGCAAGCGACGGCACCACGGCGCTGCACTGGGCCGTCTACCACGACAAGCTCGCGCTCGTCGACCGGCTCCTCGCCGCCGGCGCCGACGCCAATGCCGCCAACGACTATGGCTCAACGCCGCTCGCGGAAGCCGCGGTCGTCGGCAACGCCGCCGTCATTGCGAGCCTGCTCGACGCAGGCGCCGAGATGGATGCACCGGGCGCCGACGGTCAGACCGCCCTCATGGTGCTTGCGCGCTCGAATCGCGTCGCCGCCGCGCGTCTGCTGATCGAGCGCGGCGCGAACGTCAACGCGCGGGAATCCTGGCGCAGCCAGACCGCACTGATGTGGGCAGCCGCGCAGCGGCAGCCGGCGATGGTCGAGCTCCTGCTCGAACATGGCGCGGAGGTCGACGCGCGCTCGGCCGTCAACGACTGGCCCCGCCAGGTTACCGGCGAACCGCGGCGCATGTACCGGCCGTTCGGCGGACTGACGCCGCTGCTGTTTGCAGCGCGCGCGGGCTGCGTCGAGTGCGCAGGGCTGCTCATCGAGGCCGGAGCCGACATCGACCTGCCCGATCCGAAAAACGTGACGCCGCTGTTTCTCGCGATCGACAATTTCAATTTCGACGTTGCGAAACTGCTGATCGAAGCCGGGGCGAATCCGAACAAGTGGGACTGGCTCGGACGCACGCCTCTGTATTCGGCCGTCGACGTCAACACGCTGCCGCGCGGCGGACGGCCGGACCGGCCGTCCGTCGACTCAACCTCGAGCCTCGAAATCATCGAACTGCTTCTGGAACGGGGCGCGAACCCCGATCCGCAACTCAAGATGCATCCACTGTGGCGGCACATCGGCGACGACCGCGGCTGCGACCTGGTTCTGTCGATCGGCGCAACGCCGCTGCTGCGCGCCGCCAAGACGTTTGACACTGCGGCAATTCAGCTTCTGATCGACCACGGCGCACTTCTCGAATTGCCGAACGATGGCGGGATCACGCCGCTCATGGCGGCTGCGGGCTACGGTTCCGTCGAGTGCGATACGCGCGGCTACGGACCCGGCATCCCCCACTACCTCGCACCGGACGTCGAGCAGAAATCGATCGAAGCGATAACGCTGCTTCTCGATACGGGCGCCGACATCAATGCCCGCACGACAGCCCGCCGGGCTGGCTCGCGCGGTATCGGCCGCGGCGCGCTTTACGGCGCCGCGTTCTGGGGCTGGAACGATGTCGTCGTCGAACTCGTGGCACGCGGCGCGACGATCGACGTCGCCGACACGGACGGCCTGACGCCGGTCGACGCGGCGCTCGGCCGCGCCGGCGGCCACGGACGCGGCGCGACGATCGAGGTTTTCGCGGACACGGCCGAACTTCTCGAACGCCTGTGCGGGGAACAGGCCGACTGCGACCTTGCCGAGCCGGAAACGATCGCAAGCGAACAAGGCGCTTGACCGTTGGGCACAAGCGTGGCGCGGACCGAGACTCGATCCGACCGCCGCAACGCGCCTTGAACGGGCCTGCGGACTTCAGGCGCATCGACCTCGACGAGCGGCATCACCTTCTTGTCGGGCGCCTGCCGGGCCGATTGGTCCCCGACACCGCACGCTTCAAGGCGATCTGGTCGCTGCATCCTCCGGACTACCACGAGATCCGTGTGCATCATCGGCTCGTCCGGACGCCGCGCTGGCAACAGGCTTACGGCAGGAACTACGTCTTCAGCGGCGCCGAGAGCGCGGCGCTGCCGGTCCCGCCGCCGCTCGTCCCGCTGCTCGACTGGTCCCGGACGACAGTCGACGCCCGCTACAACGGCGTGCTGCTCAACTGGTACGACGGCGCGCTCGGCCACTACATCAGCGCCCATCGCGACAGCCGCAGGAACCTCGTGGCGGGAGCGCCGATCGTGACGATATCGTTGGGCGAGGAACGCGTCTTCAGACTGCGCCCGTATCGCGGCAAGGGATTCACCGACCTCGAAACGCGCGATGGCGATGTATTCGTCATGCCCTGGGCGACGAATCTCGCGTGGACTCATGAGTTGCCGCGTTTCAGGCGCTACCGGGGCCGGCGGATTTCCGTCACCGTTCGCGCGTTCGAAGCGGACTCGCAGCTCAGCCGGCTGCGCGAAGCGCAAGCCTTGCATCGCAAGCCTGCATCGCCGCCCTGAGGCAGCGCACCGCCGCTGAAGCGCGTTGCGGGCGCGCTTACTGTTCCGCGCCCTCCGCGGTCGTTGCGCCACCGTCCGTAATGTACTCGTAAGCGAGTTCCTCGCACGGATCGACGGCGAACGGCGCATCGGCAGGCATCACGATGGCCGAGCCGACATACTCGTCGGTGTAATACAACGGGTCCTCTGCAACGTAATCGCGCGTCAGAGCCATCGTCTCCGGATCGAGCGTGAATCGCTCAACGACATGAAGTTCGCCGCTGTGGGGAACTGATCCCGCAAGAATGCCGGGTTCGAAACCGATCGTGTCGACGACGAGCGTATCGCCGTCCCAGCGGCCGATGGAATGGCCGCCGCGGCTCGGTACGATCATCGTCGGCTGCTCGTCCATGTTCATGTGGATCGTTCGCGTCAGGCCCCGGCCGTACTCGATCGTGATCGTGTCCTCGGCTTGCGTGATGCGGTTGATCGGGCCGTCGAAGGTCCAGTCGAACAGGATGCTCGTGATCTCGCAGCGCAGTCGCGGGGCGGATCCCGGCGGCGCGGCGGCAAGCTCGTCGGCCGCCGCCTGACCCGCTTCGGTGTACGTCACGGGACGGGCGCCCCAGTCCGATCCGGGCACGTCGTCGGGAGCGACCTCGCCGGCGTTGACGGCTTCCAGCAGACTCTGCGGTACGAGCGCGCCGCCGCCTCCGGGCGGCCGAGCCATCAGATACTGTTCCTGAGCCCATTCACCGGCGAGGTTGGGCACGCCGCTCGGCAAGCGCGCCGGCCGGTTCTCGCTCGTTGCCGGAGCGGCGCCTTCGTCGAGTTGCTGGTAGCGCTCAAGCGCCTCGTCGTCACCGAGCGCAAGCGTCTCCACGTAGCATGAAGCCGGATCGTCGCGATGCGGGCGGCCGTCGATGGCGATGTGCGTACCGTCGACGAACATCTCCGCCGACCAGCCCGAGCGCCGCAGCACGGTCGCCGCGCGCATCTCGCAACGCATCTCGATGACCTCGCCGTCCGGCCCGACCGCATCGAAGTACACGTAGGCGTGCGGATTGACGAAATCGATGCCCGTGACCGTCCCCTCGACCTGGATTTCGCGGGTCCGATCGAAGCGGCCGAAACCGTGATGGGCCGACGCCGTGCCTGCAAAGACAAGGACAACAAAGGCTGTGACTGCGATTCTTGACATTGTTCCATCTCCCCGGCGCATGGGCGGACTATCCGTACGATATCAGGGAAAACGCGGAAGGTTTCGCGGCGAGATCAGGACGCGCGAGCCTTGCTCGACTTGTTGAGCCGGGTCAACTGGACGCGGCCGCGCTTGGGCGATCGCCGCTCATTGAGCCCGACAACGATCTGCTCGGCGACCTCCTTGATAGACTGCACGGTACCCTGCCGGTATCCGGTGATCACGTTCGGACCCTGGACGATCTCGTAACGCACCCAATCGGTACCCTGGCCACCCTCCGGCGGATCGGTCTTGGTTACAGACTGCAGTTCGAACGGCTTGTCGTTCTGCTCACGCCAACTCATGGTGTTCTCTTGTCGGGCCGCGCATCGGGACCCAGGAGCCTGCGCCACAGGAATTCACGGCTGCAGGTTCAATATTCTACCTGGCGCTCTCATCCGCCCGTTCGGCCGATCGATTTCGTCAAATATGACTCGATATTTTCCTCAATCGATCGACCGAACGGACGGCGATATCGAATTTTCGCTTTCGCGACTTCCTACGGCGCAGGCTCCTGGGACCGCACAGACTAGCAAATTCGGCCTCCGCCCGGCAAAACGCGAATGTCGTCGAACCGCCCGGAAAGCCCCGGAAACGCACATCGGCGGCATGGCGGGCGGGAATCGAGTACGATGTCGCCGAATCACCCCGAACACCGGACGGCACCGTGGCACGACTGCTCATCGCATCCATCGGCGGCGCGATCATTACCCTCTCGATCCTGCTTGGAATGAGCGGGATCGCCGAGAAGTTTCGCGAACGCGATCCGACGCGCTATTTCCGGATCGTGGATTTCATTCCGGCGCCCGACGGCTGGCAAAGACCCGAGTTCACCGACCCGACGCTGCCGCCCGAACGCGCACAACTACCCTACGACGGGTCCGGCGCCGGGTTCGCCGTGGAGGCGCCGTCTGCTGACCTCGGGGCGATCGAACTCGAGGCCGCACCCGTCGCGATCGAACAGAACAACGACGAATAGCCGAACGCCGGCGAATTGCTCAGAACGTCGTGCCGTCCTCTGTGGTCACCCGCAAGGCGTAGCCGCCGTCGCTGCCGTCTCGGGTGGGCGCCGCCGTCAACGTGATCGTGTCGCCGACCTCGACCATACCGACGCGCCAACCCGACCGAAAGTAGTTGTTGCGGCTGTGGCCCTCGTACTCGATGTCGCGCGTGCCCTTCTCGTCCGTAACCTCGAGCACGATCCGGGTATGCGGGTTCGCGGCCCTGAACTCCTTGACGATGCCCGTGACCGTGCGATCCCGGATCGACAGGTCGAAGCGTATCGCCGAATGGTGCGCACCGGCCGGCGGCGCGAGGAAGGCAAGTGCCGCGGCGGCCGCGACCGCGCAGCAACATGCGATGAAATCGATTCGATACCGGATCATGGCGGACTACTCCCCGTCGTTGCGCGCTTCCGCCCGCGTTCTCAAGTCCTCCAGATAGTCCTCCCAGTCCGGTTCCGTGCACTCGTAGAGCAGCATGCGCGCGTCGGGGGCCGCGGCGACCCAGGTCTTGGTTACGGTCACGGGCTCGACGTAGAAGCGAGGATCGGTCAGCGTAAGTTCGGCGATCAGCAGCTTATTGCCGTCGTCGTCCTCACCGAGCCGGTAACGCTCGACGATTTCCGCCTCGTCGCTGTGGGCGGAACGTTGATCGACGGCTTCCTTGAGGCTGGTCGTGCCGACCACGAGGGTATCGCCGTCCCAACGGCCGGTCGAAAACCCGTTGCGCGTCGGGATGAGGTCGTTCGGATCGACTTCCCGGTCGTCGAGATACACGCGCCTGAGTTCGGTGTGCGCCTCGTAGATGATCGTGACCTGCTCCGGGCGCTGGATTATCTCCATCGGATAACCGCCGGAACCGAGCATCGAGCCCGGCATACCCGTACCCACGCAGAATCCGCCCGGCGTCGCGCCGGTACCCTCGATCAACGACCGGTAGGCATCGATCTTCGTTCGGGCTTCCTCGGTGTGGGCTGGGTCCGCGGGCCATTGAGTTCGCGCCCCGGGATAGCTTCGCCAGATACCCGTGAAATCGGGCTGCTCGTCAGCCGCAGCGGCTGCCGGGCAGACAAGCCACACCACGAGAATGGCGGCGGCCGGCAACCGGACCTGCGTGGCAAATCGATCGATCATCTTGCGCCTCTTCGTTTCGACGTCCGCGGTGCTCACCGGACGTAATCTTATCGTCTGACAATTATCGCGATATGCAACCCGGTTGGCGAGCGCATTGCATCCACAGACCGTATCGAGGCTGGCGCCGAGCCCATCAAATTCAAGGGTTTTCGCGCTCCGCAGAACCTCGTGCAGGGGCTGACCTGCTTGTGGATAAATCAGTGGAAAACTTCCTCCGGCCAGCGGCGCCATTGGGCTTCGGCGCGGTCGCTGTCCGGGCCGTAATAATCGCCAGAACTATAAAACATTTACAAATCAGTGGTTTACATTCATTAACAGAACTTTAACATGACAAATGTTCGGCAACATTACAGTTTTTTGACGTTACGGCCGGTTTGTGGAAAGAACGCACCGCCCGAGGCCTTTACCTGACGCGAAGCAGGGCGCCGAGCGTCACGAGAAAAAGGACCGCGCCGGGCATCCAGGCCACCATACGCGGATCGAGGTTGAAGACTTCCCCGCTATTGGCCAACACCTCGCCGAGCCCGAAATAACTCAGCCCGATGACCAGGCCGATGACGAGTCGCGTGCTCGTTCCCGCCGAGCGCAGACCGCCGAAAACGAACGGCAGGGCCAGCACGGTCATGAGCACCACTGACACCACGTTGGCGATCCGGCTCCAGTACGCCACGAGGTAGCGGTCAGCGTCGAGCCCGTTGCTCCTGAGGTACCCGATGTAGCGCACGAGGCTCCCGGTATCGAGCAGGTCCTCGCGTACCACGGACAATCCGAGAAGGTCTGCGCTCAGCGAGAAGCCGCGGAGCTCGTCGCGCTCGCGCCGGACTGTCATACCCTCGATCGAGAACTCCGTTTCCCGGTAGTTGACGAGCACGAGCTCGTCGTTCGCATCGATGTCGGTGGAGTCCGCGCGCGCGACCTGCCTCAGCGACCGATCGTCGGCCAGATCGAACAGCAACACTTCGCGGCCGAAGCTCCCGGTGCCGGCGGGACTGCGCAGGCTGATGATCTGATCCCCGTCCTTGAGCCACGTCGATTCGCCGGCTTCGAGACCGACGTCCTCAAGCAGGGAGCGGGTTCGCATTTCCCGCGCATAAGCGCCGAGCGACGGAGCCAGAGATTCGCCGAGCAGAACCATGACGATCATGAGCACGAGCCCGGCGGACGTCACGGCTCCAAGCAGGCTGACCTTCGATATGCCGCTCGTGCGCATCACGACGAGTTCGTGATGGACGGCGAGATTGCCGAGGCTCAGCAGTGCGCCGATCAGTGCGGCAATGGGCAGCACCTCGATCATCAATCTCGGAACCCGCAGCGCAACGTAGGTCGCTACCGCGGCGAGGTCGTAGTTGGCAACGCCCACATCGCCCAACTGGCCGACGAACTCGATGAACACACCGATACCGACGAGCACGGCGAGCACGAGAGCGACGCCCTTCAACACGCTGACGACGACGTACACGGAGAGCAGTCTCATGCCGATGCCTCCGCTGCGGTCCGCCCGGAGCGCAATCGCGCGAACGCGCCCGCGTCGCGCACCAGGAGCAGCAGGACGACCAGTGCGAGCGCCGCGTGTACCCACCACAGACCGAGCCACTCGGGAACTTCGTCGCGCTCGACCCACACACGCGCGATAGACAGCGTATTCGCGTACGTCAGGTAGATCAGGAAGGCGATGCCGACGCGCGCGTAGCGTCCTTCCCGCGGCGAGGACCGGCTCAGCGGAACCGCCAGCGCACCGAGGATCAACAGGGACAGCGGCGCGGACAGGCGCCACTGCAACTCGGCCCGCGCCACGGGATCGTCCGATTCGAAGAGCTCCGCGGTGGGCTTGATATCCACGCTCTCGACAAACTCCTGCTCCGTGTCGCTTCGTATCGGAATCCCGTGCTCCTCGAACTCCGCGATCGAAAAGTCGCTCTGCCCCGGCGTACCCTCGTAGCGGCGTCCGTCATGGAACACCAGCGTAAGCTGGCCGGTGTCGTCGTCGCGTATCCGCTCGCCGCGCTCGGCAACGATCACGACGACCCGGCCTTCCCGGTCGCGCTGAAGGAACACGTCCCGGAGCTCCTCGCCGTCGACTTCCTGGGCGTACAACACCGTGCGTCCGGAGTCCGGCGTGATGAACTTGCCGGCCTCGAGCAGACCGAGGTCCATGCTGGCATCGGCCTCGAACCTGATCTGCTCGATTTCGCGGCTCGCATCGGGCGTCATGAAAAGCGCAAGCCAGGCCACGAGCGCCGCAAGCGGGATCACAACCATGCCGACGGGAATCAATAGCTTTGCCGTGCCGACGCCACAAGCCGACAGCGCCGCCATTTCGGAGTCGCGGTTGAGGCGGGCGAGAGCGAGCATCACCCCGAGCAGCAGACCGATGGGCGACAGCAACGTCAGGTAATTGAGCAGCGTCAGGCCGAAAATCCCGACCACCATGTCGCGCGGCAGGCGGTTGGCGGCCGCGTCGCCGAGTATATCGGCGAACTGATTGGCCATGAACACCGTCAGCAGCACGGCGGTGGCAACAAGGAAACTGCCGAGCGCTTCACGAAAGATGTAGCGGCTGATCAGGCTCAATGAATGTGGCCCGTTCCTGTGGCCGGAGTTAATCGAGTACACTAGCCCGCGCTTTTGATACCGGTCAACAGCACACGCGCCATGGTCTGGTGTTGATCGGGCGCTACCCGATACGATCCAGCCTGAGGAGAGCGTCCATGCAGTTTCCCGTCAAGCGCGGGGCGCCGGCAAGCCAGAAGACCGCGTGCGCGATATTGCCGTTGTTCGATGCCAGCCCCTTGCAGGGCGTGACCCGGGACTTCGATGCGGCATCCGGCGGTCAGATCGCCCGGTTCGTCAAGTCGGGCCATGCCGCGGGCAAACTCGGCCGTACGGCGTTCGTCCACGACCTCGAAGGGACTGAAGCCCAAAGCGCCCTGCTCGTCGGCTGCGGCAAGCGCGGCGAGTTCGGCGCGAAGCAGTTGCGGTCGGCACTTGCCGCCGTGGCCAGTGCATTGGGAAACACGGGCATTCGCGACGCGATCGCCTATTTCGCCCACGACACTGCGCGGGGCGTCGACGCCTACTACACCGCTCGCGCGAGCGTGGAATCGTTCCGCTCGAAGGCCTACCGGTTCGACGAACTCAAGAGCAAGCGCGATCCGAAGCCGAAGCTCGCGCGCCTCGGGCTCTCGGCGCCTGACGCCGCCGCAGGGCGGGAACTGCGGCGCGGCGCGGACCACGGCGCCGCGATAGCTGCCGGCGTCGACCTCGCACGCGACCTCGGCAACCGTCCGGCCAACGTGTGCACGCCGTCACACCTTGCCGATGTCGCTCGCACGATCGCCAGCGACTACGAGAATTTCGGAATCGACGTTCTCGACGAAGCGGAAATGGAGCGCCTCGGCATGGGTTCGTTGCTGTCGGTGACGCACGGAGCGGAAGAACCCGCCCGCCTCATCGTGCTCGATTACCGGGGCGGGCCCAACGACTCCGCACCCGTCGCGCTCTGCGGCAAGGGCATCACGTTCGACACGGGCGGCATCTCGATCAAACCGGCCGCGAAGCTCGATGAAATGAAGTTCGACATGTGCGGAGCGGCCGGCGTGCTCGGCACGATGAAGGCGCTCGGTGAACTCAAGGCCCCGATCAACGTCGTTGGCGTGGTCCCGGCCTGCGAGAACATGCCGGGCAGCCGTGCCACGCGACCCGGCGACATCGTCACGAGCATGTCCGGCCAAACGATCGAAATCCTCAACACCGACGCAGAGGGCCGCCTGATCCTCGCCGACGCGCTCACATACGCCAAACGCTTCGATCCCCGCTACATCATCGACATCGCGACACTGACCGGCGCCTGTGTCGTCGCGCTCGGCAAGGTCCATACGGGACTCTTCACCAACGACGATGAGCTCGCCGCGCAGTTGCTCGACGCGGGCAGCCGTTCGCGCGACACGGCCTGGCGCCTGCCGGTCGACGACGAATACGGCAAGAGCATGAAGAGCAATTTTGCCGACTTTGCGAATCTCGGCTCACGCTGGGGAGGCGCCAGCAGCGCCGCGCACTTCCTGTCGCGTTTCGCCGAGCGCAAAGGCTGGGCGCACCTCGATATCGCGGGTACCGCCTGGCTGGGCGATGCGGCCAAGGGCGCCACGGGCCGGCCCGTTCCGCTGCTCATGGACTTCCTGTTGAACCTCCGGATGCAGTGACCCGCGTCGACTTCTACATCCTCTCGACGGATTCCGACCGGGCGCGGCTCCACTTCACCTGCCGAATCGCGGACAAGGCCATGCGCAGCGGCCGCCACATCGTCATCAATTCCACATCGGAGCACGAGAGCAGGCAGCTCGACGAGTTGCTGTGGACGTTCTCGCAAGGCAGTTTCGTGCCGCACAGGGTCGTCGGGGCCGGCGAGACCGGACCCGCGCGCGAACCCGTCGTGATCGCGAGCGGCCGGGAGCCCGGCGGCGAACAATGGAACGTGCTGATCAATCTCGCCGCGGAAGTCCCCGATTTCTTCAGCCGCTATGAGCGTGTCGTCGAACTCGTCGATGCCGACCAGCTTCGCCGGAAACAGGGCCGCGAACGCTACCGCTTCTATCAGGATCGCGGCTGCGAACTCAACACCCACCAGATGTAAGCGTCATGCCCGAGGAACGCGAGACACGGGGGAACGCCCGGTGAGCACAAGGTACCGGCCCGCCGAAATCGAATCGCGCCACTACCGGCGCTGGGCGGATGCGAATTTCTTCGCGCCGTCCGGCGCGGGCGAGGCCTACAGCATCGTCATACCGCCGCCGAACGTGACCGGAACGCTGCACATGGGCCACGCGTTTCAGGTCACGATCATGGACGCCCTGACGCGCTACCACCGCATGTGCGGCCGCAACACGCTCTGGCAGCCCGGCACGGATCATGCGGGTATCGCCACGCAGATGGTCGTCGAACGGCAGATCGACGCCGCGGGCACGACGCGCCAGGCGCTCGGCCGCGAAGCCTTCGTGGAACGCGTATGGGAATGGAAGGCGAACTCCGGCAACACCATCAACACGCAGCTCGAACGGCTCGGCGCGTCCGTTGACTGGTCGCGGGACTGCTTCACGATGGATCCGGCGCTGTCGCGCGCCGTGATCGAAGTGTTCGTCCGCCTCTACGACGAAGGCATCATCTATCGCGGCACGCGGCTGACCAACTGGGACCCGAAGCTGCACACGGCGCTGTCCGACCTCGAAGTACTGAGCAGCGAGGAAAGCGGCAAGCTGTGGCGGTTCCGCTATCCGCTGGAGGACGGCAGCGGCGTGCTGACCGTCGCGACGACGCGGCCCGAGACGATGCTCGGCGACACGGCCGTCGCGGTTCATCCGGATGACGAGCGGTACCGGCGCCTCGTCGGCAAGAGCGTGCGCCTGCCGCTCGCCGAACGCTCGATGCCCGTGATCACCGACAGCCATGTCGATCCCGAATTCGGCACGGGCTGCGTGAAGATCACGCCGGCGCACGATTTCAACGACTACGAGATCGGGCTGCGCCACGAGCTGCCGATGATCAACATTTTCGATCGCGACGCGGCGCTCAACGAGAACGTCCCCGAACGCTACCGCAGGCTCGACCGCTTCGAAGCCCGCGAGCTCGTGGTCGCGGATCTTGAGGCGGCAGGACTCCTCGACGGCGTCAGCGAGCACTCGGCGATGATTCCGCGCGGCGACCGCAGCGGCGTGGTCGTCGAACCCCTGCTCACGGACCAGTGGTACGTACGCGCCGAAACGCTGGCCCGGCCCGCGATCGAGGCGGTCGAGCAGGGCCGCGTGCGGTTCGTTCCGGAGAACTGGTCGAAAATCTACTTCGAATGGATGCGCAACATCCACGACTGGTGCATCTCGAGGCAGTTATGGTGGGGGCACCGCATTCCGGCCTGGTACGACGAGCACGGGCAGATCTACGTCGCGCGCAGCGAGGCCGAAGCGCGCAGCCGGCACGGCCTCGGCGACGATGTGGTCCTGCGCCAGGACGAGGATGTGCTCGACACGTGGTTTTCCTCCGCGCTC
This sequence comes from Gammaproteobacteria bacterium, assembly GCA_022826245.1. Taxonomy (GTDB): domain Bacteria; phylum Pseudomonadota; class Gammaproteobacteria; order Steroidobacterales; family Rariloculaceae; genus Rariloculus. Next base: position 1,566 of record JAJDVG010000016.1, on the reverse strand, counting down.
TGGCCGTTTTCGACGATGGGCTGGCCCGAAAAGACCCCGGAACTCGCGACGTTCTACCCGACCTCCTTACTCGTCACGGGCTTCGACATCATCTTCTTCTGGGTCGCGCGCATGATCATGATGGGACTCAGGTTCATGGACGACGTACCGTTCCGCCACGTCTACATCCATCCGCTCGTGCGCGACCAGGAAGGTCAGAAGATGTCCAAGTCCAAGGGCAACATTCTCGACCCGATCGATCTCGTCGACGGCGTGGATCTGGAGACGCTGCTCGAGAAGCGCACATCGGGCATGATGCAGACGCACCTGAAGTCGCGCGTCGAGCAGGTCACCCGAGCGGAATTCCCGGACGGCATCCAGCCGTACGGTACCGACGCGTTGCGCTATACCTTCGCCTCGCTCGCGACGATGGGCCAGGACGTGCGCTTCGACCTCGGCCGGATCGAGGGCTATCACCGCTTCTGCAACAAACTCTGGAACGCGGCAGCGTACGTCTTCAGGCAGTTAGCCGAGCGCGCCGACGGCGACCTGCGCCTTACCGTCGCCGATCGCTGGATCCTGTCCCGCCTCAACCGCACGGTGGACGAAGTCCACAAGGCCTACGCGAGCTATCGCCTCGACCTCATGGCGCAGGCGCTTTACGACTTCACCTGGCACGAGTTCTGCGACTGGTACGTCGAACTCACGAAACCGATTCTGACCTCCGGGGATGCCGACGCCGCCGAGCAGCGCGCGGCGCGCGCCACGCTTGCCGAGGTACTCGGCGGCCTCTGCAAGCTGCTGCACCCGCTGATCCCGTTCGTCACCGAGGAGATCTGGCTCAAACTGTGCGCGAAAACCGATGTCGAGAGCGCCACGGTCATGCTCGAACGCATGCCGGAAACCGACGACTTCCCGCGAGACGCCGACGCCGAAGGTGAGATGGCCTGGATTCAGGGGTTCATCGTCGGGATCCGCCAGATCCGGGGCGAAATGAACATCGGCAGAGCACAGACGCTGCCGGTCAAGCTCGCCGGAGCTTCCGCGAGCGACCGACGCAGACTCGCCGATCACGGCACCTACCTCAAGCGGCTCGCCGGGATCCGTACCGTCGACTTCGTCGCTGCCGACGAAGACGTTCCCGGCGCCGCCACGGCCCTGCTCGGCGAGATGCGCATCCTCGTACCGCTCGCGGGCCTCATCGATGTCGCCCAGGAACGCGAACGGCTCGGCAAACAGCTAAGCCGCGTCCGTGCCGACCTCGAAAAGGCCGAACGCAAGCTCGGCAACACCAAATTCGTGAACAACGCCCCTCCCGAGATCGTCACAAAGGAACGCAATCGGGCCGAGGAATTCGCCCTCCGCGCCGACCAACTCGAACAGCAACTCAAACGCCTGACAGATCTTTCCTGAACAGCGGAGCTATTGTCCGGTCGCCAACGTAGTTAACGGCAGTCCAAACCCGTGACCAACCACGGGGAGTCGTACTCCGGGCCGCTTGAAACCCTCGCGCGCAGGGATGCGCGCGCGGAGCCTCCAGGGATGGATTCACGGCGTGTTTCAAGCGGCACGTAGTGCGGCTCCCCG
>JAJDVG010000032.1 GCA_022826245.1 Gammaproteobacteria bacterium | reverse complement strand
CGCGCGCGTCCCTGCGCGCGAGGGTTTCAAGCGGCCCGTCGTGCAACTCCCCTTGGCCTGTCAGAGAACCGGAACTTGTGTCAATTGGGTCGCCGGCGCGGCGAACGGGCGGTAAGTGACCACAATAATCAGAGATAGAGGATGGTGAAATGACGAACAACGCGGTTCTGGCGAGGCATGGGGCGATCGTGTCTCTCGGTGTGCTGCTGATTGCCGCCTTCGTCGCCTTTCCGGCGAAACCTGCGAAGGCACAGTCGGTACAGGAGCAGATCGTCGGCGTCTACACGCTTGCGCGCTTCGCCGGACATGGCGACGAACCGACCGGGAGGATCTCCTACGACGCGGCCGGCCGCATGTGGGCCATGGTGCTGCCGCCGGGACGCAACCCGATCACGAACGAGTCAACCGCGGAGGAAGTCCGCGAAACGATGCGCGGCGTGATTACCTACTACGGCACCTACACGATCGACGAGTCCACCAGTCGCGTGATTCACCACCTCGAAGCCGCTTCGAACCCCGCCTGGATCGGCGACGATTTCGTCCGCTGGTACCGTTTCGACGGCCCGGACCTCGAGATCAGCCTGAATCCCGACTTCGAGAACACGCTGCTGTGGGAGCGGCTGCCGGAGGAGTGACACGCCGGGCGGACGAGGACGTTGGCGCCAGGCGCGACCAACCTCCAGCCGCCCCCTCGGCGACGGCCCGCTCCATTTGCTCCAAGGTCACGGGAGGGCCGTCGTGTTTCAGCACACCGTACAACCGCCGGACGGCGTGCTCGGGCCGGGCGCGACCCTCGGTTGCGACGCCGTCCATCACCAGGTTTCGCCTTCGAGCGCCCGGTACCACAGACCCGCCGCGCAGTCGTACTCGAGAAACTCCACTTCGGGAATCTTCTGGTAGTAAATCGTGATCTGTTGCGGCTCCTGGTAGAGCGTGAGGTCGGTAACGGTCATCTCGAACACGAGGATCTCGCTGCTGTCGTTCTCGGGCGGAAATCCGTTGCGCTCGACATCGAGTTCGTCGCGGTTCGCGCGGTAAACGCGCTCGGTGATGGACGTGTTTTCGGTGCGCGGCCAGGAACGCATGAGGTATTCGCCGAGCAGCCGCGTCTCGATGACGAGCGTCTCGTCGTCCCAGTGACCGATCGAGTAGCCCATGCGGGACGTCGGGTAGTCGGGAGGAAAGTCGCGCCCATCCATGTAGATCCGCCGCACCTGCATGTCGAGTTCCGCGAGCATCGTCACGCGGTTCGGCGAGTGAATGATCTCGATCGGATAACTGACCATCGACGTCATCGTTGACGGCATGCCGGGCGGCACGCAGTATTCGCCCGGGTCCGGGAACTCGTCGCCATGTGCGGCGAAGTAAGCGTCGACGAGTTGCGCGCCCTCCTCGCTCAGCGCCGCAGCCTGCCCCGGACCGAATTGCGGTACGCTTGCGTACGCCTGCCAGACGCCGTTCAAGTCGGGTACCTGGGCACGAACGTCGGCGCCCGTGATCCCGACGGCAAACAGGCCAAGCGTCGTCATTCCGATTCCAGCGATCCGTACCATCGCGTTCTCCTGTCATGTGCGCCGTGTCGCCCGCGAATCCGACGATCGCTCCACGAACGGCATGGGCCACCGCCGAGCCTAAGGGGCCTGTACTTCGCGAATCAAGCTTTCCGTTGTACCGTCCTCTATCCGACGGGCGCAGGCGGTCGCGGAGGGACTTATACTGCGCAAATCTCGATTTCCAACGAGCATCGCCAATGGCATCGCGTGACGGACTCCTGCCGCAAGACGCGTTTCACGACCTCGTCGAAACCGCGGTCGAAAGAATCATCGTGACGGAAGAACTCACGGATTTTCTCGGCTGGTTCAGCGGGGTCGTTTACCGGCGATGCCTGCTGGAACGCGTGTCGGTGGATGCGGGCGGCGCCAAACTCCTCGGCGTACACCTCGGCCGCTCTATCTGGGGCGCCACGCCCGCACCGCATAACGACTTCAAGCCGGTTCCGCTGCCGATGCCCGGCCGCAACCAGCCTTGTTTCTGCGGTTCCGGCCAGAAGTACAAACGTTGCTGCGCCGGCGCGCCGAAGATGCCCGTTCTGAATCCAACCGAGCTGTGGCCGATGGTTATCTCGGCCCTGCCGCCGAAAAAGTGCAAGGAAATTGTCGCTTCCGGCCAGGTCCCCGTCGACAGCCTGATCATTGCCGCCGGCGACGCCCGACTCGAAGACCGGCCCCGAACGGCCGTCCGTTTCCTCGAAGCGGTCTTCGGGAAGAAGATCGCCGGCAAGGACGAACGATACGACCACGCCTTGAATCTGATCTGCGATCTCTACGACGAACTGGGTCGGACTCGCAAGAAACTGGAATTGCTCGATCGTATCCGGTCGGAAGTGCCCCGCTCCCCGCTACGCTCCAGCGCATTTCAACGGCTCGCCACGATTCGGATGGACAAGGGCGACTCGCCCGGAGCCTGGGACGCCTTCCGCGAGGCGCAGCGCAACGCTCCGGGCGACCCGCTGCTCGGCGTTCTCGAAGTGCAGCTATTGCTCGCCGAGAATCGTAGCGACACTGCGCGTGAACGGGCGCGTTTCTGGCGCAAACGTTTGATGCGCCTCAATGATGTGGCCTATGAAGGCTTGATCGAATTCCTGACCGGCGTGATCGAAGACCCCCACGAAGCGCTTGCAGGCGTTCTCGTGGAAGCCGCCGACGGCGCAGGCCAACGGCTGCTTGAAATGGTCCGCAGCATCAACCGGCGGCCACTGCCGCGCTACGCACTGATCCCCGATTCGGCGCGCGGCCACAACGCGGACCCCGAGGAGGCCATCGCGAAGCAACTGCGTGGAATGGGCGTGAGCGACGACGATATCCGTACGATGGCGCCGAAACTTCTCGAACAGGCGCGGGACATCGAACCGGAACAGACGCCTGTCGACGACGCGCAAGACGCTCACTTTGCGCTCGAAGCCCCGAAGGGCATACAGCTACTCGAAGCCGACTGGCGCGCTATTTTTCCGGGCGACAAGCCGTTTTCCATCGACAACTTCCCGCGCCTGCCCTCCTGCCTCTGGGAAGCGGATGTCGAGGAACAATGGATGGGTTTTCTCGAGCGCCACCCTGAAGCCTTCGACAGTATCGACATACTCGACGATCTCGCCACCGCCGTTGAGGTTCATCCGATGAACGACTCGTTCGGCTTGCGCGAATCGATGCAGCAACCGCTGATCTTGCGCGCCATCGATATCCTGCGGCAGACGATCGAGCAAGCAGACACGCCCGACGACTGGATACTGCCGTGGTCGGATGTCGATAACCGGCCCTCCCTGCGATGTCTGTACCGCGCCCAGGCGCTGGCCGAGGAACGCGGCGACATCGAAACCGCTCGCGCCCACGCGGAGTGGCTCATCGATCTCAACCCCAACGACAACCACGGCGTGCGCACGTCGCTGATGAATATCTGCTTGAGAACGGGCGACAACGAAGCCGCCGTCGCACTGGCCGCGCGATTCCCGGACGACATGTTTGCCGAATTGGCTTACGGCCGGGTACTTGCCCTTGTACGAATCGGCCGCAAGGACATGGCAGCGGAGGCCGCGCGGCATGCCGTGGACGTATTGCCCAACGTGCGCAGCTACCTGATCCGCAAGCGGGCGCGACAACTCCGGCTCGGTCCACATGGGTTCGCACTGGGAAGCAAGGAACAGGCGTGGCTTTATCGCGAGGAAATGCGCGACTTGTGGCTTGCCGAGCCCGAAGCGATGGAGCTGATCAGGCGGACCAAGCCGACGTAGGCCGCCCGAGACCGCGGACGGAATTGCGCATCAGCGGCTTATCGCTTCGATGGCGCTCGATGCCAGCCACCCCCGGGTTCCGTCGCCGAGTTCCACGCGGGTCCATGCATCGCGCGATTCGAGAATCCCGAGCTCCGCCCCGGCCGGCAAGGGATTCGCCAGCGTCGGCGGGGCGCCGAGGCTGTCGGCCGAGCGAAGTATGGTCCCGTCGCTCAGGACCACGGCATCGCCAGCATCGCCGCCGGCGAGGACCGCCGAGCCAGTGGCGCCAATCCATACGATCAAAAACGGTACCGCCGTGCGCCGGAACATGCGCGCTCGGCGCGCCGACCACGGCGCGAGCAGCAAAACCGCGACTGCGAACGCCAGCGCGCCGATCAGGTGACGCTGTGCGAGCGACAGGCTGTAATGCCAGAAGAACAGCGAGTCGAGCGCCCCTCGCTCGACCGGGCGCGGCAACCAGACCGGAGACCTGTCGCGCAGCCAGTCCAGGTTGTTGCGGGCGCGCTCGTGCGTGGGCTCCGCATTCAGCGTACGCCGGTAAGCGAGCACGGCGCGGCCGAGATCCTGTGCACCGAGTGCGGCATTGCCCCAATCTGCGAGGACTTCCGGTGCGTTGCGGTATTGATCCGCAATGCCCCTCAATTGCTGCTCGGCTTCGAAGAACAGGCGCGTGCGGCGCACCCGGTCGTCCTCGGCGAGCGCGGCCTGATAGATGTCGCGCGCCTGCGCGAGAGAGTCTTCGAGGCCGGAACTCGCCGACTGCGCGTACGCTGCGGCAGCGATCGCGAATGCGAGGGCCATCACGAACGCAAGCCCGATCGCGAGCGGCGTGGCAGCGCCCGCGGATGCGGAGCCGTGCGCAGATGCCGGACCGCCCGCAGATGCCGTATCCCCCACTGTCCTCTCGTTTATCCACTCGCGGGCCAGCGCCCGGACCTCAGCGGCGAGTTCCGGGTCGAGCGGCCGGTCCGCGGCGTTCGGGTCGAAGGCCTGCGTTTCGAGTCGTTCGAGAATCGATGCGTCGCGTGCGGGCTCCTGCCGCGCGAGGCGGGCAAGCGCGCGCATGGCATTGACGACGCGCGGTGCGGTCTCGCGTGCCGTGCCGCCCGCCGCGAGCGCCTCGTCGACGCGCTGCAGGGCCTGGCGAAGCTCTCGCGTGCGCCCGCGCCGGTCGCCGGTCCTGACGAACCAGATACGGCCGGCGACGAAGACGAGCGGCAAGGTGTACAACAGCGCCAGAACGGGGAGCAGATCGTCAGGCGCCCAGACCTCGCGCAGCGTGCTCCCGGGCGCGCTCAGCGACATGTCGGCTCCGGTCAGCGAGGCGAGGCCGCCGCCGGACAACGCAGTCGGCGCCGCTGCTCCGGGAATTGCCGACTGAATGGAAGCTTCCGCCGCTGCGGGCGCGACCGTGACGTCCGCCGCGCCGACGAGGCTGCTTCCGGCGACCGACAGGGCAATCGGCCGGCTGCGCGCGGTTTCGTAGGACCCGTTCGCAGGGTCGAAGTAGGAAAACGCGAGCGGCGGAATCTCGTTTGCCTCGGCGCTGCGCACGCGTACCGTGACATCGAAGGTCTTGGAGTTGGCATCCGCATCGACGATGCCGACGGCCGCGGCATCCGGCACGGAAAAAAGCTCCGTCGGCAGGCCGTCCTCGCCGCCGAGGCCCGGTAGGCTCAGGCCTTCCAGCGGCCCGTCGCCCCGGATGGTGATGGCGAGTTCGATCGGGTCGCCGACCTGCACGACCGTGCGGCTCGCCTGCACACCGATCGAGAATCCACTGCCTATGGCGTTTTCGAACGATGCCGGGCGCCCGTCGAGCGGCAGCGCACGGACGACGAGCCGGCGGCGCTCCCCTTCGGCCCTGAAGAGGTCGTAGGCGGCAGTCGGAAATCCGAATCTGTCGCGCCGCGTGCCGACTTCAAGCGATGCCGCGACCATGACCGGGTCCAGATCGAGCGCTCCGGGACGGGTGACGGTGGCGCGCGCCGGAAAGCGGAACCGCGTGTACTGCGCGCCGGCTTCGACGATCTCGTCCTGCATGATCGGCAGCTCCACCTGGCTCGCGGCGGCCGGAAACGCGAGGGTGCGCTCACGGCCCGTCGCGAGCGACTCGATCTGGACGGCATCGTGATCGAACAGCGGGACGACGAACTGCTGCTCGCCGACATCGCGGCGCAACAGCCACTCGATCGCGACGTCGAACGTCTCGCCGACCCATAGCGGCCGCTCGGGCAGGTCCATGCGCACGATCATGTCGCTCGTCGTCGCGATTTCTCGCGCCGTGAACGATGCCGCACGGCTGCTCGCGCTCAGATCGCCCTGGGTCACGGTCAGCGGCGGCACCGTGTACGCACCGGCTGCGGGCGTTTCGATGCGCCAGCGATAGATGAACGTGACGTCGCGCGACTCCGAACGCTGCCCGTTGATGATCTGGATGCGCGTGGAAACGTTCGGCGTCATGCCGAGATAGCTGACCGCGGCGCCATCGATCGCAAGCTCGGGCGGTTCCGGTTGCGGTTCGTCCGCGAAGCCCTGCGCGGACGCCGACAGTGTAAACGGCAGTTCGGCATAGATGTCGCTGCTTTCGACCTGAAGTTGCAGGGACTGGGCGCTTGCGAGCATCGGCAGCAGCAGCGCCAACAACAGCGCACAGATTTCACCGAAACGAGCAATGATCGCGGAAACTGCAGGAGAACAACGCGCCATTTGCCCGCGTGCGTTAGCGCCCGAAGTCATGCCGCGTCCCACGACGACACCCGTTGCCGAGGCAAGCGGCCCGCCAAAACGCGCGGACCAGAGCCGCAAGCTGGGAACAGGAGCCTTCAAAAGTCCCTCTCCACCGGTTCGCGCTGTGCCGGCTGCTCCTGGCGGTTGCGGCGCCGTTCCGCTTCGCGGTCGCGAATGGCCTGCAGGCGGCTCAGCGCCTGACGCTGGGTCATCTCCTGCTCCTGACTGCGCTGTTCCTGCTGCTGTTGCTGCTCATTCTGCCGGTCGTCCTGGTTCTGCTGCTGTTCGGGCGGCTGGAGCAGCCGGATCGCGTTCTCCAGCCGTGCCATCGCCTCGAGCTGATCGCCGAGGATCGGCTCGAGATCGGGCGTCAGGGCGCCGGATCCATCTGTGGCATCGGCGAGCCCGATGCCGGCGGACTGCATCGAGCCCGATGCCGCACGCACCTCCTCGGCCGCCTGAGCGAACTGCTCGCCCGACGGTTGCGCTTGACCGCCGGCCAAGCCCGCCGCGGGCGCGGCGGATGCCGCATCGGCCTGCTCGAACAGGGACTGAGTCAGCGCGTCGGCCGTTCGGGTGTGCTCGTTCTGGCGCTCCGTCGCCAGACCGAGTTCCGCCGCAAGCTCGTCATCAAGCGCGTCGGCCGCGGCGATTCCGAATGCCGCCGTGCGATCGTAGGTATCGGCCTGGGCCGCGAGCAATTCCTGAAGATGCTCGACGATGTTGAAGAAGAGTCGTCTCAGTTCCGAGATCGAGGCCAAGGCCTCACTCGCCAGTCCGAGCGGCTCTCCCGCCGTACCGTCAGCGTCGCCCGCGAGCACGGCGTTCAGCGATTCGAGCGTCGCGACCGCCTCCGCGCGCAACTGTTCGGCGAGGTCGAAGCGTTCGACGATCGCCTGAAGCTGTTCCGCGTCGGCGCCCGGATCGACTGCTCCGCCTCCTTCGTCCACTCCAGTCCCGTTGCCTGGTCCACCCCGATCACTGGTGTCGCCGGGATCGTCGCCGCCGCCCCGTGCCCCAGGTTCGCGCGATGCGTCACTCGCAACCGCACCCTGCTCGTCCGCTTCCGGCTCACTCGCGCCTTGCAGTCCGCCCGATCCTTCGCCGTTCCCGGCCGCGCCAGCCGCATTCGAGGCCGCGGCGCGCTCGTCCGCAAGTAAGCGCTCGAGCCGCTCCAGCCGGTCGAGATTGGCATCGACGGCTTCACCGACCGCGTCCGCCCGCTCCTCGGTCGAAAGTTCCGCCAGCCGCGAACCGTCCTCAGCCGGCGTGAGCAGTCCCACGGCCTGCGTCTGATCCGCGTATGCGAGTTCGATCAGGTCGCGCAAGCCGGCGAAACGTTCGATCGCGCGGTAGAGCATCCTGAGCGCTTCGGCCGCGCTTCCGACCGCAGGGCCGAGCGCCGCGGTTGCAAGTGACACTTCCGTGTCGCGCATTGCCGCCAGCGCGGACCGCAGCAACGGCACCGCCTCGCGCACGGCCTCGAACAAGCGCCGCTGCTCCGGACTCGCATCGGGCGGCGGTTCGGTCGCCTCGTCCTGCGCGCCTGCACCGAAGCGCGCCAACACTTCGCCTGTACGCGCCGAGACATCGTCCTGGCGGTTGCCGAGATGCTCGGCATCGAGCCACGGGGGCGGCACGGCGGCGGGTCCGTCTTCGGCGTCCAGACGCAGGTTGCCGCTGGCCAGCAATGCGAGCGCCTGCGTATGCGAGAGCAACAGCGTCTGGTCCTGGGCAACACGCCTCAGGACGGTCACGGGATCGAGCAGTTGCTCGCGTGCGCGCTTCAGCTCGGCGAGCGCGCCCTCCGCATGCTCGTGCGCGCGCTCGGCTTCTAGACGCCTGAGGCGCCTGCGCGCATCGCTGAGCGACTGGCGCGCCTGTTGCAGCCAGGCGTTGAGCGCGTCGAGCTGCAACGCGCGAATGCGTTCCTGCTCCGTGCGTTCGGCCTCGTCCCCGGCTTCGATGAGCGCACGCTCCTCGGCAGCCAGATCGCCGATGCTGCCGGCTTCGGCGAGCAGCGTACGCTCGAGCGTCGCAAGCTCCTCGAACTCGCGCTGGAATCCGATGGGCTCGGCGCCCGCGCCCTCGGCCTCGATCGCCGCATGCAGCCCGCGCACGCTGTCGCGCAGGCCGCGCTGATCGTCGATGATCCGGTCGAGCCGCGCCTCGAGCCCATTGCCCCGATTGAGTTGATCGGCAAGCTGCTGGATCCGGCGCAGCACGACCTCCAGATTGACGCGGGCGTCTTCGTCGGTCTCCGGCGCGAGCCGGATCGCATCGTTGAACCAGGCCGCGCTCGTGCGCAGCGTCTCGATGGCCCGTTCGGGTGCCTCCGTTTGCTCTGCGTCGGCCCGGGCGGCGAGCGCCACGCCCAGGTTGAACGCCGAGCGGTATCGCAGGTCGATGTCGCTACCCGCCTCGTCGCGCGCCGCGAGAAACCCGTCGACGGCCGATTCGATCGCACCGTTGCCGAACTCGTCGAGCGCAAGGTTGTATCGCGTTCGCGGACTTCCGCTGGGCGCGCTGCCCTGCGCTTCCGCATCGACGCCATCCGAATCGCCGGCGATGCCCGCGTCGGGCTCGAGTAGCTCCAGCGCGGGCGGTTCGACCGGCGACGGATCGGCCGGTGACTGCGCATCCTGCTGGGCGAGCGCCACGGCTGCCGGCGCCAACGCGAGCAGGACAAGCGCAATGCACGGATACCGCAGCCCTTGGAAGAACGCCGCGCCGTGCGGATACCGCAACCCGTGGCGGAACGCCGCGCCGTGCAGATACCGCAGCCCGTGGCGAAGCTCACCGTCGCAGGGAAACCGGCGAGGCGGTCTTCCGCCGCGTTCAGCGGTACTCTTGCCCAGGGCCGCCGAGCCTCTCACGCGTCACCTCCACGCATACCGGCGCTCGAACCGACCCAGACGGCCGCGACGAGCGATCCGAGCGCTGCGAGCACGAACCAACGATAGTGCTCGTTGGGGCTGCGTTGCGCCACCCGGAGCGCGGTATCCGTCACGAGCGGCTCAACGTACGTCTCGACGATCGAATCCAGATCGAGCGCCGAAGTGCCCGCCGGGACGTAGATACCTTCGCTGCGCAACGCGATCTCGCGCAGCAACTCCCCATCGAGCCTGGAAATGACGACGTTGCCGTCCTGATCCGTCAACACGCTGCGCGCGCCCGTAGCGGGATCGGTCATCGTGATCTCGCTGCCGGCTTCGCTGCCGAAGCCGATCGCGGCAATACGCACGCCCGCGGCCACGGCCTCGTCGACAGCGTCGAGCGGATAGGAGTCGTGGTCTTCACCGTCGGTAATGAGCAGCATGAGCCTGGGTGCGCCGCGGTTCGGACCGAAGGCCGCAACGGCGCTGCGGATCGCATCGCCGATCCGCGTGCCGCCGAGCGAGACGGAACGCGTGTTGACGTCGCGCAGAGCGAGGCGGAAGAACCCGTAGTCGGTCGTCAGCGGACTGCGCACGCTGCCGCGTCCGGCGAAGACGACCAGGCCGACGCGGTGGCCCTCGACCCGCGAGATGAACTCGCCGATCTCGGCCTTGGCCCGTGCGAGCCGATCCGGCGCCGCATCCTCGGCCAGCATGCTGTTGGAGACGTCGAGCACGATCATGATGTCAGCGACTGCCCGGCGCGCCGAAACCGTCTCGGCGCCGGCCGGTGTCTGCGGCCGCATGAGGCCGAGCACGCCGAGCAGGAGCGTTGCAAGGATGAAGCCGAGCTTGAGCGCGCGCCGGGCGAGCGTCTGCCTGCGGGCCAGCCGCGCCTGCATCGTCGTCGACATGAAGCGGCCGAGACCCTCGCCGCTCCTGAACTCGAGATACGCGAGCAAGGCGACGAGACCAATCGCGAGCCACACGAGATGGACCCACTGCTGATCGGCGAAGATCAGGCGCTCGATCATGGCGCCCTCACGAATACGGCGCCGCGTGCGAACCAGCCGGCCGCGGCGAGCAGCAATCCCGCGGCGAGCGGGATCGAGAAGAACTCCACGTATTGCCGGGAGCGTTCCTCGGTAATGCGCGTGCGTTCGAGCCGGTCGATCTCCTCGTAGACGCGTTCGAGACCTTCGGCGTCGGTCGCGCGGAAATACCGCCCGCCCGTGCTATCGGCGATGTCCTCGAGCGTGGCCTCGTCGACTTCAACCGGCATGGCGCGCAAAGCGGTGCGGCCGGTCAGCGGGTCGCGGACGCGCACCGGCGCAAGTCCCGTCGTCCCTGCCCCGATCGTGTACACCCTGACGCCCTGCGTGCGTGCGAGTTCGGCAGCCGCTGCCGGCGCCTCGACGCCGGCGTTGTGCACGCCGTCGGTGAGCAGCACCGCGATGCGGGACTCCGCCTGCGACTCGCGCAGGCGTTCCACGGCGAGGCCGAGACCGTCGCCAATGGCCGTTCCGTCCTCCGACTGGACGCTCACGATCTCGAGGTTGCGCGCGATCGCGACGACGTTCTCGTGATCGAGCGTCAGCGGGCTTGCGGTGTCGGCGAAACCCGCGAAGCTCACGAGCCCGATGGCGTCGTTGGGCCTGCCGTCGAGCCCGCCGCCGCCAAGCACGAAATCCTCGAAGACGTCCTGGACGGCTTGCAGGCGCGTGCGTTCCCGATCGTCCGTGGAGAGATCGAGCGCCTGCATGGAACCGGAAATGTCCACGACCATCATGATCGCGATGCCTTCCCGATCGATACGCGTGAAACGCTCGCCGATGCGCGGTCCCGCGAGCGCCGCGGCGAGCGCAACGACGGCAAGCGCCAGCAGCGCGTCGGGCAGCCAGGCCAGGCGCATGCGCCAACTGCCGCCATGCTCGGGCAACACCCTGAGCGCGGAAAAGATCACCCGTCCAGGCGCGCGCCGGGCGAGAAGAAAGACCGGCACGGCGAGCAGCGCCAGGGCCAGCAGCAACGGCTCGCGAAACTCGATGGACATGAGCGCGTTCATTGGCGCTTCAGGTCGCCTCCGCCGGCCGTGCGCCTGGTGCCCTGTCTCGCAGGTCACGTCGATTCAGCGCGATGCCTATCGTTACGGTATTCATCGGCAACTCAGACCGCCTCCTGCAACTGCGGTTCCGGCGCCTCGGGCGGTTCGCCGAGGAAACGGCGCGCAAGCGTCAGCGCTTCTTCGGACTCGCGCTGCTCGGGGCTGTACGCGGCGAACTTTACGCGGTCGCAGCGTTCGAGGAACGCCGACAGGAGTTCCCTGCGGGCTCCGGAAAGGTCCGCCGAGCGCCGCGCTTCCTGCAGGAACTCCTCGGTCGTGAGTTCCGGCGCCCGCACACCGTACTGGTCCTCGATATAGCGCCGCACGATGTCGGAAAGCTCAACGTACCATGCGTCGGCCTCGACCGGCAGCGGCAATCCGCGTCCGGCGAGCGCGTCGAGACGCCGCATAGCCCGATCCCAGGCCGTGACCCTTCGCCGCTCGGCCGCACGCCGTTGCCAGAGCGCCGCCGCGAAACCGAGCACGCCGAGCAGGGCCGCTGCGCCGCCGAACCATGGCCAGTTCCGTGCGATGAAACCGCCGCCGAGTTCCGGCAACGCGGTTCTTGGGGGAAGGAGCTCGTCCAGCACGGCGCCTTCGGGCAGCACGGACGCCACTTCGATGATGAGTTCCTCGCTGAGCAGCTCGCGGAACTCTTCGTCCTCCCCCGCGTACTCCGGCCGCGCGTCGAGGTACTCGATCCGCAACGGCGGGATGCGCTGCCTGCCGCTCATTGGCGGCTGCAGCGTGTAGCGCTGCGAGGCGACCGACACGCCATCTTCGCGGGTCTCCTCGCGCGGCGTGAAGTCGACGATCGAGAAACGTCCGAGCGCCTCGCCGAACGCGGGCATCTCGACGGTCACACCGGGCTCCGATTCGACGGTCAGCGTGAGCGACAGCGGGTCGCCGAGCCTGGGTTCGGCGGGGGTGAGCGCGACCGTAACGGTGACGGGACCCTCCTCCGTTACGCGCGACAAGGCCGGCGTGACGCCTGCCTCGCCGTCCGCCGCACCGCCCCCCGATCCGGGCGATTGGGGCGAGTCGCAGGCGGCGAGCGTCAAAGCCAGCACGACGATCGGCAGCCTGGGCGCGAATTCGCCTGCTCGCGCTATTCCATGAAGTCGCACAAGGACACGGCGGCCCGCGGCCACGTTGACGATCGGCAGCCTCACCGCCGGACCCTCTTCTCGCGCATCCGGAAAAAGGCCAGCAATGGCTCGACGACCGAAGCCGTGGCGTCGATCGCGATCATGTCGATTCCGGCCGAGCGCAGCTCCCGATTCAGCCTGTCCGCGCGCCCGCGCGCATGTTCCTCAACGGCGGCGCGAAACGCCTCGGACTCCGTATCGACCAGTCGTTGCTCGCCGGTCTCGGCGTCCTCGAGCGTGACGAGCCCCGTGCGTTCGAAGCGCTGCTCGCGCTCGTCGGTAATCCGCACGGCGACCACGTCGTGTTTGCGATTGGCGCTGCGCAGCACGTCGAGATAGCCCTCGTCGAGAAAGTCCGAGATCAGGAACAGCACGGCGCGGCGCGGCAGCACGCGCCGGCAGAACTCGAGCGCGTGACCGATGTCCGTCGACCGCCGGTCGCGCCGGCCGGTGCGCCGGACGAGTCTGACGAAGTGACGAACGGCGTGGCGCGGCAGCGAAGCCAGCGTCCTGCGGCGCCGCAGGCGCAGCGCAGGCTGCGTCTCGTCGCGTCCGCGCGCGAGGACTTCGCGCACGACGCGCAGCGCATGCTTCTGGCCCTTGCGTGGCGGGATGTACTCGTCGACCTGGTCGTGGAACAGCAGCAGGCCGATCTTGTCGTCGTTGTAGATCGCCGAAAAGGCGAGCAGCGCCGAGAGCTCCGCCGCGGCCTCGCGCTTGGAACGATGCGCGGAACCGAAATCCTGCGAAGGGCTCATGTCGACCAGCAACAGGACGGTAAGCTGGCGCTCCTCGATATAGCGCTTGACGTAGGGCGCGCCGACCCGCGCCGTGACGTTCCAGTCGATCGTGCGCACATCGTCGCCCGGAACGTAGGGACGGACCTCGTCGAACTCGACACCGCGACCCTTGAATACCGACACGTAGGCGCCGGCAAGCACGTCCGCCACCTCGCGGCCGGTGTGTAGCTGGATGCGCCTGACCTGTTTGACAATTTCCGAGGGCAGCATGGCGCTCGGCTCACGGCACCTCGACGTTGGCGAGGATCGTGTCGATCAGGTCGTCGGCGTCGCGGTTCTCCGCTTCCGCCTCGTAGGTCACGATGATGCGGTGACGCAGCACGTCGTGAGCGACGCTCTTGACGTCGTGCGGGCTCACGTAGCTTCGCCCGCCCATCAAAGCGTGAGCCTTGGCCGTCTTGACGAGATTCAGCGAGCCGCGCACCGACGCGCCGACCTCGATCAGGTTCTCAAGCTCCGCGAGCCCGGCTTCGGCCGGATCGCGCGTCGCCGCGACGAGTTCCACGGCATAGCGCTTGACCTTGTCGTCGACGAACACCTGGCGGACGACCGAACGCGCGCCGAGGATTTCGCTCGCCGCCATGATGCGGGCGGCCTTCGGCTCGCGGCCCGCGCCCGCCATGCGGTCGATGACCCGAACTTCCTCGTCCTTGCTCGGATAGCCGACCTTGAGCTTCATCATGAAGCGGTCGAGTTGCGCTTCGGGCAGCGGGTAGGTGCCTTCCTGCTCGATGGGGTTCTGCGTCGCCATGACGAGGAACGGCGCTTCGAGTTCGAAGGTATGCTCGCCGAGCGTCACCTGGCGTTCCTGCATGGCTTCGAGCAGCGCCGCCTGTACTTTCGCGGGCGCGCGGTTGATCTCGTCGGCCAGCACGATGTTGCCGAAAACCGGCCCCTTCCGGACGGAGTACGTCCCTTCGCGCGGATTGAAAATCTGGGTGCCCGTCACGTCGCCGGGCAGCATGTCGGGGGTGAACTGGATTCGCGAGAAGCTCGCCTCGATGGCGTCGGCGAGCGTGCTTACCGTCAGCGTCTTGGCGAGTCCCGGCACGCCTTCGAGCAGGATATGCCCGTCGGCGAGCAGCGCGAGCTGCAAACGCTGTACGAGCGCCTCCTGGCCGACGAGCACCTTGCCGACCTCGGCGCGGACCGCATCGAAGCGCTCCTGGATTCGCTCGACATCGTCCGAGATTTGTACGGTAGCCATGCCTACCTCCGTTGCAATCCGTGGCAAATGCCCCGCTGCATTCGCCGGAAGACCGCCTCAACGAAGACGGCCGATCGACCGGCGTTGCATCCCGCCTGAACGGCGTTACCCGCCACTCTGCCACAACGGCCTTCCAAGCCATTGATATGGATACGATTATGTCTCTCCGGCATGTGTCATGCGGACGGGCCAGAAAAATATAGGTGAATGCGACCGTTTTTCAAGGGATAAGCCGGCAAAACTCGATGTATTGCGCATCTGCTGCGCATCGACCGCGACAGGATCACGAGTCGCAAACGGGAGTTTCAACACCGGGTGTGCGGGCGCGTAGCGTGAATACCGTGCCGCAGTGCAGGTACGTCGACCGCGCGCCGCACGGCAGACGCGACGCCGGGCGCGCAGCGTGCCGCGCCCGGCGTGACAGGACGTCCGCAACCGCTTACGAGTTCATCGCCCCCAGAATGGTGTCCTTCTGGCGTTCGACGAACTGCTCGAACGATTCGAGTTCGGGATTGAGCGCCCTGGCCGTATCGACGCTGCGTGCGCCGCAGACGGCGCCCTCGAAATCGCGGTAGACCTGGAACATGTTGCCGAGCTCGTCCGCGCCCGGGAAACCGAAGCTGCGATAGACGTCGGCATCGACGGCGTTGTAGACGCTCGAAACGCCGGTCACCTGCTCTATGGTGGCGCCCATCTCCTCGATCGACAGCATGCCGCCTGCGATCCCGACCGTGGCGCCGACGTACTGCTCGCCGCCCTTGAAGATGCCGTAGGCGACCTTGCCGATGTCACCGGCCGAGATTCCGGCGACCTTTGCGTTACCGAGTGGGAAGGTCCACGAGTAGCTGCCGTCCTCGCCTTTTTTCGGGCAGAGGCCGAACATGTACAGGTTGTCCCAGTAGAACGACGTGACGAGGAAGGTGACGGGCAGGCCGTCGAAGGATGCGTTGGCTTCGGCCTTGGCGTCGAAATGCGGCACGCGATAGTTCTCCTGGAGCATCGGCATGCGCGTATCGTCGGCGTCCATGAGCGAGCGCGTGTCCTCGAGCGTCGACCAGACGACATGCTGCACGCCCGCGTCCCTTGCGGCGTCGGCGATGTTCGCGGCCTGTTGCTTTTCCTTCTCGGCGGAGAAGTGCTCCCAGAAATTGGTGACCGCATAGACGCCGTGGGCGCCCGCGAACGCGCTCTTGAGACTCTCGACATCGTCGAGGTCGGCGGCCACGACTTCGGCGCCCTGAGCCGCGAGAGCCTGCGCCGAATCCTTGCTCGGGTCGCGCGTGATCGCGCGGCAACTGAAACCACCGGACGGGTCCCCGAGAATCGCGCGGCACAGACCGCCTCCCTGGGTGCCCGTCGATCCTACGACCGCAATTATCTGATTGTCAGCCACTAGTGTGTCCTCACTGTCTTATGGTGTGTGTGATGATCGATGAAATTAAGGTGCACGGTTCGTGCGGTGGCGTAGCTTAACATGCAAGGTATGCGCCAGGCAGCGGCGTCCTTGCTTGCGTTCGGGCCTGTCGCGCCGCCTGATGCCCGGCAGGGAACGGGCTACAATCGAAAGCCCCTCGCCCATCGGCGCGCCATCGAGCGCGCGCGGCGCTTCAGGAGGTGTGGAATGAATACGCGCGACAAGACGTTGGAAACGCGTGCAAACGACGACATCACGGCAAGCACAGACGCCGACGACCCGGGCAACGCCCTGTCGCGCCGCGAAATGCTCGTGCTCGGCGCGACCGGAGCGGCGGCGCTCGCATCCGGTGCTCAAGCCCAGGAAACCGGCGCCGACGCACCGGCTGTCGCCGCCGGGTCCGTGGCCGGAATGCCGTTTCGCGCCTACGTGCGCTACGGCACGGAGGGATCCGTCGAGGACCTGACGCTGCGCGACATCAAGCCGACGCAGGTACTCGTCCGATCGCGCGGCTCCTGCGGCTGCTACACGGTGACGACGAGCGTGCTCGGCGACTTTCCCCAACAGACACCGACGATCCCGAACCACTCCGGCATGGGCATCGTCGAGGCCGTGGGCGAGCAGGTGCGCCGGGTCCGGGTCGGCGACCGCGTGCTCGTTTCCGGCACGCCCTGGTGCGGCCAGTGCCACCAATGCCTGACCGGGACGCCGGAATGGTGCAACTACCTCGCTCCCGGGGGAGTGCCGAACGATCCGATCGCCGACATGGCCGACGGAACCGGCGTGATCGAGGCGTCGGTCATCGGCGGTCTGAGCGAGATCGTCGTCGCTTACGAGGAGTATTGCGTGCCGATCTTCTCCGACCTGCCGGACGAGCAGATCGCCATGCTCGGCGACACCGGCGCCGTCGGGGTCGCCGCGACGAGCGTCTACGACCCCGTGCAGATCGGCCAGAACGTCGTGATCTTCGGCGCGGGTCCCATCGGGCTCGCTGCCGTGCAGGGCGCCCGCGCCCAGGCGGCCGGCCGGATCATCGTCGTCGAACCCGCGCGTTACCGGCGCGAACTGGCTGTCGAGTTCGGCGCAACGACGGTTCTCGACCCGAACGAGGACACCGACACGCTCGTGGACCGCATCCGCGAGCTCTGCGCGCCGCCGACCGACCGCCTCGACGCGGGCGGCCAGATCGCGGGCCGCGGGCTCATCTCGATGCGCGGCGCGGATCTCGTCGTCGAAGCCTCGGGCTACGACCGCTATCCGCCGGCCGTCGAGACCGGCCCCGACACCACGGGTTTGCTCGCGCTTCGCCAGGCCTGGGAGGTGACGGCCCCGGGCGGCAGCCTCGTGACGCTCGCGGTCCAGCAAGGCGACATCGCCTTTCCGGGCTCGGCTTTCTGCCTGTCCGGCAAACGGATCTACGGCGGCCAGATGGCCGGAATGAACGTGATGCGCGACACGGCGCGCTTCGTTACCGCGATGGAGAACGGCTCGGTCGACATCGGCGCCATCATCACCGCAACGCCCTCGCTCGAGGACGTGCGGCCGGCCTTTCAGGGCGTGGCGGATCGGACGGAACTCGGCGTCGTGATCACCTTCCCGGCGTAACCCCCCATTCGCCGGAGTCGCGCACCGGCCGCCACGGCAGGGTCGCAGGCGAGCTACTTGGCCCGCTCGAGGTAACCCTGCGCGAGCATCGGTATCTCGATGACCCGGTTGCGTGCGCTCGGCGTGCCCCAGACGCCATAGAACACGATGCCGTAGAGATTCATCTTGTCGGGCCCGCCGAACGTGACGCCGTGCAGCCCGTCCGGTCCGGCGATCGAACCCAGAAACCCGCCGTCGGGCGAGAACACGTCGACCGAGCTGCCGGTTGAAACGTAGAGCCGGCCCTCGGAGTCGACGGTCGAACCGTCGCCGCCCTGGCCGCCCCTGAGCGCGCCGAACTCGCGCTGGTTCGCAAGCGCTCCGTCGCCCATGACGTCGAAGGCGAGCACGACGGGACCGTTCGTGACGTAGAGCGTCTCCTCGTCGGGACTCAGCACGACGCCGTTCGCGCGCGCGATGCCTTCCCCGTATTCGGTGACGACGCCTTCCGGGTCGGCATGGTAGAGCCCGCTTCCCGAAACCGTGAAATAGACTCCGCCGCGCGCATCGGCGGCGAGATCGTTCATGACGCCGCCGACGCATTCGAGCGGTTCGCCGTCGATCGTGCTCGCGAACATTTCGCGGCGCGGCTCGAGTTGCTCGATGCCGACGCCGAGTCCGCGCACGGCGAGAAACAGCGCACCGCTATTGCTTCTCGACAACGCCCCGCCGGTGTTCGTGTCGCTGTGGACGATGCTCGCGAGTCCCGTCGCCGGATCGAGTTGCATGACGTTGCTCGCATCGTTGTTCGCGAACAGCAGCGTGCCGTCGTCGCCGGGGATGATGCCGTCGGCGTTGTTGCCTTCCCAGGACCACACGACCTTCCAGTCCTGGCCCGCGGCGATGACGCCCGGTATTCCTGGCGAGGGCGGCGGCATTTCGGGCTCGGGCGGCGCGGCCGCCGTGTCCTCCGACGCCGATCGTCCACCACCGATCGAGAACGGCGCCGGCGGGCTTGCGCATCCGGCCAGCACGGCCGATAGCCCCGGGTGCTGCCAGGCCTGCAGGCTCGCGCCGCGGTCGAACGCCGACGCAGGCCTCTGGGCCAGCACGGCCGGCGATGCACTGACGGCGACAAGGAGAACCAGTCCGAGTGCAAGTTGCATTTCTCTTACCGTCGTTTCGAATGCGATGGAAACCGTAGTGTAGCGCGGCGAACGGCAGCCGAAACGCATGCACGATGCGATTTCCCTGTCGCGACGACGGCAGAGCGACCGCGATTCGTCCGCCTGGCCGGCGCACTCGCACCTGGCCGTTCGAAGCGGGCCGGACATGAGGCGATTCGCTCGAGGGACCTACGCCGCCACCCTCTCCCACCGGCGATCAAGCATGTAGAATTGGCGTCCAATTCCAGTATCCGACCTCTAACCGGGGAAATCGCCATGTTGAAGAAACTCGGGGCAACCGCATTTTGCATCTCGATACTCGGCGGAAACGCCCTCGCGCAGGATGCCGCACAGCTCATCGCCGATGCCCGGGCGGCATTGGGCGACGTGCAATCCATAAGCTACGAGGGATCCGCGAAATACGTTTCCTTCCAGCAGTGCGGCGCCAATGCCACCGCCATGATCTGCCACGGCACGCACGATCCGATGCGGCCGATCATGGGCTACGTCCGCGTGATCGATCTCGAGGCTCCGACCTCGCGCCACACGGGCAGCACCGTCAACGTCGGGCGCGGCGGCTCGACGACGGTGACGCCGGGCACGTACTTCGAGCAGGTCACGCCGGAACAGGCCGACGTCTCGCAACCCTGGGGCGGCTCGCTCGAGTTTTACATCACGCCGTGGGGCTTCCTGAAGGGCGCTGCCGAAAATGGCGCCACAGCGAGCAGCCAGAGAATGGGCGGCGTAGATTACACGGTATTGAGCTGGAGTCCGGCGGTCACGGCGCCGTCCGGCGCGAGCTATGTCATCAACGGCTACGTCAACGACGACAACCTCGTCGAGCGGGTCGAGACCTGGCTCGGCGAGAACATCATGGGCGATATGCACATCGTCGCCACGTATTCCGACTGGCGCGACTTCGGCGGCTACACGGCGCCGACGCAGATCGTGCAGACCCGCGGCGGCTGGCCGTTCTTCGAGGTCGCGGTGACGGGGGCGACGGCGAACCCGCCCGACCTCGCGAGCATCGCGCCCGCGCCCGCGGAAGTTCCGGGAGGTTTCGGCGGCGGCGGTCCGCCCCCGTCGTTCGAGATCATGGCCGAGGAACTCGGCGAGGGCCTCTATCGGCTCACGACCGGCCCAGGAAGCTACGATTCGCTGATCATCGAGTTCGAGGATCACGTCATGATGCTCGAAGCCGGACAAAGTCAGGCGCGCGCACTGGCCTACGTCGAGGAAACGAAGCGGATCATCCCGGACAAGCCCATCCGCTACGTCATGAACACGCACGCGCACGCCGACCACACGGGCGGCATCCCGGTGCTCGTCGCCGAGGGCGCCACGATCATCACCCATGCGAACAACCGGGAGTTCTTCGAGCGCGCGCTCAACACGCCGCGCACCCTGCTCGACGATACGCTCGCAAGGAATCCGCGGCCGGCCTGGGTCGATCCGGTCGAGGACTTCAAGGTCTATTCGGACGGCAACCGCACGGTCGAGATGTACCACATCTGGCCGACGCCGCATTCGAACGGCCTGCTGGTCGCGCACATACCGAGGGAACGGATTCTGTACCAGGGCGACTTCTCGCTGCCGCCGCCGGGGCAGCCCGGCAACGACCACGTCCGGGCACTCGTGCCGGCGCTCGAGAAACTCGGCCTGACCGACTTCGAGCGCTACATCAACACGCACGCGTCGGCCGAACCGCAGACCCGTGACGACCTCTGGAGCGCGGTCGGACGCTAGCGTCCGGCCAGATTCCGATGGCATACCTGCAATCGCCGACGCCTGACGCGCTCGGCGCCGGGCTTCCCTCGGTCGAGGCGCCGATCGGTTATATCGACCCCGGCATCGAACGGGCCGAGGTGCGCGTCTATCCGCCGAACAGTGGCCTCGAGATCGTGCAGCCACCGTCGGCAGCGCGGGCCATGCGGATCCGCGATGCGCGCCCCGCCGCGGATCGTCTCGGTCTCGACGAGCACGGCTTCGAGCTGCACTCGCACCGGTCCGATTTCGTCGACTTCTACGACCCGGCCGCCGTTCGAACGCATTACTATCCCGAGGTCGAAGGCGCCGTTCGCGACTTCACGGCCGCCGCGGCCGTAATCGTCTTCGACCACAACGTGCGCAGCGCCGTACGTGCGGCGCGCGGCGAGCCCGGTGTCCGCGAGCCCGTCGACCAGGCGCACAATGACTACACGGAACAGTCCGGACCCGAGCGGCAGCGCGCCGTGCTCGAGGCCACGAACCGCCTCGATCTCGAGGATCGGCATTTCGCGTTCGTCAACCTCTGGCGGCCGATCGTCGGCCCCATCCTCGACACGCCGCTCGCACTTTGCGACGCGCGCAGCGTCGACAACGCAGACCTTATTCCGACCGACATCCACCACTTCGGCGAAGACGACCTCGAGGCGCCGCGCCATACCGGCCACGTCTACTCGCTGCGCCACAATCCCGGGCACCGGTGGTTCTTCGCATCGGAAATGCAGCCGGACGAAGTGCTGCTGCTCAAGTGCTTCGACTCGCGCACCGACGGGCGCGCGCGATTCATGCCGCATACGGGATTCGTCAATCCGGCCTGCCCGAGCGAGTTCATCCCGCGCGAGAGCATCGAGGCGCGTACGCTCGTGATCCTTGGCGAGCCGCGCTGACGGCGAAGCGCGCGGAATCCGGAGGGGCGGGATCGTCCGGTCCACCACGTTTGCGTAGCGCGTCTACAACATATCCAATGCCAGTTGCCGAGTCTGCTCATATATCCGCCAGGAGTGACGGATATCCAACGGCTCGGCTTGCCGAGAATAGGACTGGTGGGTACGATACGCCGACAAATTTGATCTATTGGCAGACTTTCCCGCGATTCGAGTCAATTGGATCTGACCGTTCACTCGCACCTTTTTTACAACACGGGAGGCTCAGGAGCGCATCATGAAATCAAGCAAGAAAGGTTGTGTCAGCTATACGAAAGTTGCCGCGGCCGTGGCATTCGCCTGCGGGGCAGCGCTGCCCTCGCAAGTGCTCGCCCAGGCCGATCTCGAGGAAATCGTCGTCACGGGCTCGTTCATCTCCCGTCCGGCTGATCGCCCGCAACCCGTGGCTATTGTGGATTCCGCGGAGATCAGGGCCAATCAGCGTATTTCGGCAGTCGAGGTACTGCGCGACATGCCGCAGATCTCGTCGGCAAACGTGACCGAGAACTGGAACACGCCAACGAACAGCATCAATTTGCGCGGCCTCGGATCGAGATCGACGCTCGTGCTGCTGAACGGGCAACGCCAGACAATCGATGCCAACTCGGCGTCGCAGGTCGATGTCAACAATCTTGCTCCGGCCATCATGCTCGAGCGTATCGAGCTCGTACTCGACGGCGCGTCGGCACTTTACGGTTCCGATGCCGTTGCCGGTGTCGCCAACTTCATCACACGCAACAGCTTCGAGGGCATCGAGTTTTCCGTGTCGAGCCAGTTCGCCGACGCCCAGAGCGACGTGCCCGAGGTCCTCATCGGTGGCCTGTTCGGCATCCAGGACAACGATTTCGGCATCGTCATGGGCTTCGAGTACCTCAAGCGCACGAAGGAGATGCAAAGTCAGGACGTGTTCAGTAACGAGCGGTTGGGCGAGGGGTTGATTACCGGTCTTTACAATCCCGGCACTTTCGGCGGTGTCGTGCCGGGCGTCGGGTTCGGCTGGTATGCCGACCCGCTGTGCGGCAGCCCGCTCATCGGCGGCCTCGAGGAGAATGTGATCTGGGATCCGGCGGGTGCCCTGTACCACAATGCAGACGGCTTGCCCGCCGATCCGGCCACGAACCGGTTCTGCAGGGGCACGCTGAGTCTGCAACGCACGATCATCCCCGAGAACGACCGGTTCACGGGCATGGCAGTCGCCACGCGGGATTTCGCCAACGGCGCAAACCTGACCTGGGAAGTCAACATGGCGCGGGTTCAGACGCTCAGCAGTTTCGGCACGGGCGTGCCGCTATTGGCGTTACCCAGCCTGGGGGCGGTACTCCCCGCCAACAATCCCGGCGTGATCGATGCCAACCAACGGGATCCGAATTTTCCGCTGACCAATTTCATTCGTGTTTTCACCCGACAAGCCAGCCCGCTTGAAGGGTCGCTGCCCTCATTTGCGGAGCAGAATACCTTCAGATCGGCCATGTCGCTGACGAGCCCGATCAACGACAACTGGGAGTGGCGGGTCAACGGCACGGCGTCCTGGAACAGCCAGGAATCCGGACGCTCGGATACGATCGCCGACCGATACGCTCGCGCAATCCAGGGCTACGGCGGCGGCGACTGCAAGTTCGACCAGGTCAGCGGCGCAGCCAGCAATGCCAACATCGAACCGGGCGTCGGCAACTGTCAGTGGTGGAACCCGTTCGCCAGCCGACTCATAGCGCAACCCGGCGATCCGACCTACAACTCACCGACGCTGGCGGCCTGGATGACGGATATCGATCTCGAGACAGGCGATTCCGATTTCTTCTCCGTCGAGGCACTGATCACGGGCAGCCTCTGGGAAATGGCCGGCGGCGCGAGCGGTATTGCCCTGGGCGTCCAGTACCGGCAACAGGAACTCGCCATCGAGGTCAACCCCGTCAGAAGGGACGGCGGATTCGGATTCGCCCCGCAGGTCGTTCAGTCCTGGGACTCATCGCGCGAAACCGAAGCCGTGTTCGCCGAACTGGTCATCTACCCGTCGGAGCTTCTCGAGCTCGACTTCGCCGTTCGCTTCGAAGACACGAACGGGCTGAGTTCGACCGAACCGAAGATCACCGGGCTCTTCACGCCCACCGACAATGTGTTCGTCAGGTTCTCGGTTGGCTCCTCCTTCCGCCTGGCTTCCGAACGCCAGACCTTCGGCATCGGCCCGAGCGGTACGACCATCCGCCCGCTCGGCGGCGAAGTCACCCAGGCCCGCGCGCTTTCGGTCGGCAACCCCGATCTGCTGCCGGAAGAGTCGGACAACTGGACCGTCGGTCTTACCTGGGACGTCACCGACAACCTGACCTTTGACGTGACGTACTGGAATTACGACTTCACGAACCTCGTCTCGACGATCGACCCCGATGAGATTTTCCTCGCGGACATCGCGGACGGCTACATCACCGACCCGCGAATCGAGCTCTTCCCGGGCGTTCCGACCGAGGTTTGCGAGGTGACCGGCCGCTGGTCCGGCAACCAGGCCGATCCGCTGCCCGATGGCTGCATCGACGGCTTTGACATTGCGCTCTTCAAGTCGTCTTTCGTCAACCGCAACGCCGTGGAGACCTCGGGCGTCGACGTGACCATCGACTGGACCAGGGACCTCGCAGGCGGCGTGTTCGGCCTGAGGCTCCTGTCCTCATATGTCGACAGCTTCAAGGTATCCGACCTTCAGGGCAACCTGATCGAAGCGGTGGGCACAGACCGTGGAGCGGATCTCGGCTTGACCGACAATCCCCAAATCCGCGCCAACCTGATCGCCACCTATGCCAGGGGAAACCATGCCATCCGCTGGAGCACGCGCCTTACGGACGGTATCGAACTGTGGAACCCGGGAGCGTTCGAATACAACACCGACGAGAGTTCCTGGTCGCAGCACGACCTCGTGTATACCTACACGCTGCCGTCCTCGAACGACATCAACGTGGCGGTGCTCAACGTCATGGACAACGAGCCGCCGCTTCGGGCCAATTCCTTGACCACGGTGCGCTCTCAATTCTACGACCCGAGAATGCGCATGGTCAGGGTGGAATACACGCATGCGTTCTGATCTCGTTTGAGTTCTCGACACTTGACCCCGCCAACCGGCGGGGTCTTTTTTTGCGCTACGATTCGCCCATGAACAGCCTCAACGATCCTGCCGTAGCCGCCTGCGTTGCCCGGCTGCACGCCGGCGCGAAAGGCGACCGCGACCGCCACGCGAAACTCTCCGCAAGTGAACGGGCCGACGAGTCGCTGACGCGCCTGGGCAGTCTCTACATGGCCGTATCCCGCGACGAAGCACGGCTGCTGTACCTGCTCGCGCGCGGCTCCGGTGCGAAGTATCTCGTCGAGTTCGGCGCCTCATTCGGCGTGAGTACGACCTACCTGGCCGCCGCCGCGCGCGACAACGGCGGTCGCCTCGTCACGACCGAAGCGCATCCGGACAAGTGCGCGGCAACGCGCACTGTTCTTGACGAAGCGGGTCTCGGCGAGGTCGCGACGCTGCTCGAAGGGGATGCCCTCGAGACGCTCGCCGACGCAGGCCCCGGCATCGGCTTCGTGTTCCTCGACGGCTGGAAGAGCATGTACCTGCCCATGCTCGAACTGCTGCAACCGAAACTCCTGGACGGCGCGCTGCTCGTGGCCGACAACATCGACCACCCGGGCGCCGGGCCCTATGCCGATCACGTCAGGACGTCGAACGAGTTCGTATCCTACTGTCTCGGCAAGATCGAGATCAGTTGCTTTTCGACTTCCGGGTAGCGACCGCGGGCGCCAGGGGGCGAGCGACGTGGTCTCGATGTGTGCTGGCCGCGCCGGGATCGAACCCGCCAGCGATGCATTGGGCGTTGCAAGCCGGGACTGCCGCTGAATCGTCCCGGCCTGGACAAACACTCCCTTTGCTTGTATTTTTTTTTGGTAGATTTCGCTACGTACAGAAAGGCTTGCCAAGCCACAGTCGCAGTAAGTGTTGGATGGGCGCCACGGCGCGATGCTCGTTGTAGGTAACAATGCGATGGTTCGCAATCGATTCCGGTGCTCGAAAGCACGTGCGCCGGCTGAGCCCTCCGCAACACAAGAAACCGTCTGCCGGGGACGCCGATCATGAACTCCAAACTGTCAGTTCTTCTCGGTATCGTAGGGCTGCTCGCTGCCGCACCGTTGCTTTCACACCACTCGTTTACGGCTGAATTCGACGTCGGACGGCCGATCTCGATAACCGGCACCGTATCGGACATCGAATGGACAAATCCACATGCCTGGATATTCGTCGATATCGAAGATGACGACGGGAATGTCGAGAGTTGGGCCATCGAACTACTCGGCATCAACGCATTGATGCGCAGCGGCTTGACACCAAGGACGTTGCAGGCCGGGGATCGGATTTCCGTGGAGGGCTATGGTTCGCGAGACGGCACCAACACGGGTAACGCGTCCGTGGTCATCAACGCCAATACTGAAGAGGTGCTTTGGTCGAGCGCCGCTGGAGGCCGCAGATAGAGTTATTACTGTGACTACACACCCTGCCGGGAGAATAACAATGAAGCGACTGATCAATACCCTGGCTTTCTCGCTGCTTGCATGCCTTGCAATTTCGCAGGTTGCAGCCCAACAACTGGAAGAAATCGTAGTTACCGCGACACGCCGGGTGGAAAGCCTGCAAGACGTGCCGATCTCCGTAACGGCGGTTACGGGCGAGGCAATCCAGAGCGGTGGATTCTCCGACATCGAGGATCTCTCGATATTCATCCCGAACCTCTACATGCGGGATGCTTTTTCCGGGCAGCAGCTCTACATCCGGGGCATAGGGACGTCCGAGGGTAACGAGGCCTACGAACAGGCCGTAGCCCAGTTCGTGGACGGTGTGTATTACGGTCGAGACGATCTCGGGCAGAATTCCGTGTTCGACGTGCAGCGACTCGAAGTCGTTCGCGGGCCGCAGCCGACCTTTGCGGGTCAAAGTGCGACCGCGGGCGCGATGAACGTCATCAGCCGCCGACCCGGCGACGAGTTCGAAGGCAACATCCTTGTCGGCTACGGCAGCACCGACAAGGAGCAGACGGTTGAATTCGGCTTCGGCGGACCGGTGACCGACAATTTCGGATTGCGTTTTTCCGGCCGCGACTACGAACTCAAGGAACCCGGCTGGACGAATCACGCCACCGGCGAACCGCTCGGCAACCTCGACAACGCTTCTTACAGGCTTCTCGGCGTCTGGACCCCGTCAGAACGGGTTTCGGTCGAGTTCAAGTATGAATACCAGGACATCCTTCAGAACGGCACGCCACTCACTTTCAGCCGTTGCGATCTCGACCCGAGAACGAGCAGTGCAAACCAGGGGCTGACTCGTGGATTCGCGGCGCTTTGCGCCTACGAGCACCTGCTTGACAGCATCGCTCTGCCGCTGCGCCTGGAGGTCGGGCGCGTCGGCGAAAGCGGCTTGCTCGATATCTGGGAGGTCGCCGAGCAACTCGATGCCCAACTGGGGCTCACGCCGGGGGCGAGGACGACGGAAGCCAGATTCGTTTCGCCGACTTCACCCTTTTACGCCGAATTCGGGCCGTCGTTTACGCCGGTCGAGTGCGCCGTGAGTCCGATACAAGGCTGCAGCCCCGTACGCCGCGGTCTGAACAATGTTGACCAGTTCAATCAGCCGACGCACAGGACTCATCAGGCCGATATTTTCATGTTCAGCGTAGACTGGGACATCGGCGATCTGACGCTGAGCTCGATTACATCGAATCTGACATACGACAAGTTCCATGCACTGGACCCCGATTCAAGCTCGCTTGCAGTCTTCCACGCCGAACGTGTGGAGTTCTTCGACCAGATCGCGCAGGAATTCAGACTGACCTCACCCGCGGACCGAACCTTTTCCTGGATGGTCGGTGCGTACTACCAGCAGCATGACCTCGATAGCAGCATCCCGATATACATCGCTGCCGGGGTAGGCTTTCAGGGCACGGTGATCGAGGAGTCCACCTGGGAAAGCGTGTTCTTCTCCGGAACCTACAACATCTCCGACGAGTTCAGACTGAACATCGGCGGTCGATATCAGGACGTCGAAAAGGACGGCGATTTTCTGACGTGGAGTTCGTTTCTCCCTCCGGGGGGTACCTCGTTCCCGGAATTCCGTCACACGGGAACAACACCGTTACGCGAGGATTCCGACGACACGCTTCCGGAGGTTGGAATCGAATGGGACGCAACGGACAACGTCATGCTCTACGCCAAGTATGTCGAGGCGTTCAAGGCCGGCGGCTTCGTGATGTCGCCAGCGCCGGGCGGCAACCTGCCGCCGTCCCTGCAGTTCAAGCCCGAGCGCGCCGATGGCATTGAGCTCGGCTACAAGTCGCTGCTGGCCGATGGCAGACTGGAAATCAACTTTGCGATCTACGATACCGATTACCAGGATCTTCAGGTCACGGTCTTTGACTCCGTGACATCGGTGTTCATTACAACCAATGCAGCGGAAGCCAACACCCAGGGAGTGGAGTGGGACGGGCGCTGGGCCGTCAGCGACAACTTCACACTCGGATTCAACGGCATGTTCGGCGAGGCGAAATACACCGATTATCCCGGCGCCGATCAGTGCAACAGCCTGTACGCGAAACAGTACACGCGAGAGACCGGAATGGCATGTACCATTGATCTTTCAGGTTCGGAATTGCCGCACACGCCCGAATGGACGGTGGCGCTCACGCCGCAGTGGACCTTCAATCTCGGCAGCAATCTGACCGGATTCCTTTCCAGTTCCGTACTCTTTACGGATGGCTACTACATCACCGGCGAACTCGATCCGTTATCCGAAGTCGAGGATTTCCACCGCGTTGACGTGCGTTTCGGCATTCAGCCGAGCGACGGGGACTGGGAAGTGGCCGTCTATGGGCGCGACATCACCGACGAGGCGCCGCTGCTCGGTGGCGGCGGGGCTGACTTCCAGAGTCGAACCCTGCTCCTGGCATTCGACGCCGGCGGCGGCCGGCCGAGCCGGGGGGCGCGCTACGGTGTCCAGTTCAGGTACTTTTTCTGAGCAGAGGTCAGGGCACTCGATTGAAGGTCCAACCACCGGAGACGTGAACTTCCAGAACCTCGGTCGCCATCCCGTTTTCGTCGCCCTCAAACACGAACCCGAGGCCGCAAGGGCACTCGAATGCGTTTGAGGACAGTGCGACGAGCCTCATTTCGCCGGCTTCCGTAAAACCGGTTTCCGAATACGGCGGCGT
This sequence comes from Gammaproteobacteria bacterium, assembly GCA_022826245.1. GTDB lineage: Bacteria > Pseudomonadota > Gammaproteobacteria > Steroidobacterales > Rariloculaceae > Rariloculus. The sequence goes on along the minus strand of JAJDVG010000032.1, from coordinate 40,346 downwards.
CCGCGCCAGGTACAACGTGCCGTCTTCCAGCGTCACGTCGACCGTGGTCGAGCGACCCAGCCACACGCCCTGGTAGGTACCGACGTAACGCGCGAGGACATCCTCGGGAACCTCGACGACGTTCTGCTCGGCCTGGGTGAACTCCCCGCCCCAGTGACTGCGACCCTTCGAACTCTCGTTGCACACGGTTTCGAGCAGCTCGGAATCGGCTCTGAAATCCATTTCGATGGTGGCGTTCACCATCGAATGAAAGGTACCGGGATCGTCGTAAGTGACATCCACCACAAGGTGGCCGAAGTCCGGGCGCCGGTAGCGTTCCGTGATGCGCAGCGCCTCGGTGTGGGGCAAACCTTCCCGGTGCAGCCAGGTCTGGTCGTTGTAGCCGTTGCTCTCGACGACGAGTGTGTCGCCGTCCCAGCGACCTACCGAGTATCCCGTCCAGGTGGGGTATGGATCCTCCTCGAGCTCGCGACCATCCATGAATATCTGCCGGTACGTGAGGTCTGAATTGAGAACCGCAATGACGCCCGGATTCTGGACGATCCTGCGCAGCCCGTCTTCGGAACTGCCCGCCGGGTAGCCGCCCGGCCCGCTCGGGAGACAATGGAAGCGGGGATCGTCGCCGAAAAAGTTGCCGGTGTTCTCCGCAATCCGTTCGAGCGCCCAGTCCTGTATCGTCTCCGCGTCCAGTATGTCGCCCGTGACCCGTACGGGTACCCACAATCCCGACATGTCCGGCAGACCATCCAGCGTTCGTGGCGCCGGCGCCGACAGGTCCGGTTCACCGTCTGCGGTACGCGGGATATCAGGTGTACGCAGTGTCAGCCATTGCGCGATTGCCGGAGGAGCCGCCGCAAGGAGTATCAGAGCCGCGATCTGTTTCTTCATGTTCCCCCCAAGAGAATTTGGTGCGGTGCCAAAGTACGAGAAACACTGTCGAACGGGCATTGAAGTATACCGAAACGTCGCACGCTGCGTGGCAGACTGGGGGCACTCAAACTCAACACAAAAGGTCTCCGAGATTCGCGAAGCTGCTCAGTACCGGCAGGAGTCCACAACGACATGTCCGGTTACGGTGCGCCATCCCCTTGCGATTCGGGCGGCCTGGCCAACACGAACTCGGGAAACGACACGATGCCGAGCTCCGTCGCATCCTGACCGAGTTCCTCGACCCGGGGCGAGATACGCGCCCCCATTACCTTGTCGATGAGCCACCACACAGCGAAAGAGGTTGAGAACGCGAATACGGCAATGGCGGCGATCCCAAGAATCTGCACGGCCAGGTTGCCGCCCGCGGCGATGCACACGGCAACCGTGCCCCATAGGCCGCCACCGAGGTGCGCCGGGATCGCGCCGACCTCGTCGTCGATCTTCAACCGTTCCAGAAGCCGCATTCCGTAAGTGCATACCGCAGCGCCGACGGCGCCGATCGCACAAGCCCAGTAGTGATCGACCATGTCGGGACCTGCGGCGATCGCCACCAGTCCGCTGATGGCGCCGTTCAATCCGGCGCGCAGGTCGACCCGGCCGAGCGCGTGCCGCGACAAGGCCAGCGCGGTGAGCACGCCCGTGGCGGCGGCAAGGTTCGTGTTGGTCACGATCACGCTGACCGCCACGGCATCGGCAGCGCTACCCAGGGCCAGTTGCGAACCGCCGTTGAAGCCGAGAAAGCCCAACCAGATGATGAACACGCCGAGCGTCACGGCCGGCACGTTGGACGGCGGCGTGGCGAGTACGCTCCCGTCACTCCGGAACTTGTTTCGGCGCGCGCCGACGATTACCGCGCCCGCGAGCGCTGCCCAGCCGCCGGTGGAATGCACCACGGTCGAACCCGCAAAGTCCCTGAAGCCCAATGCGCCGAGCCACCCGCCGCCCCAGGTCCAGGCCCCGACAAGCGGGTAGATAAACGTGGTCAGCACGGCGACGAACAGGAAAAACGCCCCGAGTCGCACGCGTTCGGCGAGGGTGCCGGACACGATCGACGCCGTCGACGCCACGAAGACCATCTGGAAAAACCAGTGCGACATCGAGGCGTGTCCGGTCTGCTCGACCGTGGTGTGCGCCGCCACGTCGCCCGTCAGCAGGGCCTGCTCGGCAGGCGTCGACCCGACGCCTGGACGCCACGATCCGAACCACCCGGCCTCTTCGACGCCAACGTACATGATCGAGTAGCCGATCAGGTAGAAGGCGATACCCGCGATGGCGTAGAGGCCAATGTTCTTGAGACAGACGACGGACGCATTCTTCGTCCGCACGGAGCCGGCCTCCAGCATCGTGAACCCGGCGCACATCCACATGACGAGCACGCCCCACAGCAGAAGCGAGAGGCTGCTCAGTACAAACTGCGTTTCTTCCGCCACGACCGTCACCCGCGCGTTCGGCTGTCCGGATGTCCGCTCGACAGCCACCGGGACGGTAGGGTACCGCAGGCGGTATTCTTTGCGGCATGCTGGCGTTGCCCCCCCGACCCCGATCCGGCTCCATGACCGGCGACGACCGCGCCAGACAGCTTCTGATCGTCGGCCATGTGCCGTCGAAAAACACGCGACGGCTGCGTGATGCGGCGGCTGCGGCGGCACGAGCCGCGATCGAGGGCGATAACGTCCGGGTCGTCGTCCTGAACCCGTTCGAGACCCGGCCGGCGCATGTCCTGGCGGCCGATGCCGTAATTCTGGGGACGACGGAGAACCTCGGCTACATGAGCGGTGCGCTGAAGGATTTCTTCGACCGTTGCTATTACCCGTGCCTGGAACACACCCAGGGATTGCCCTACTGCCTCTACATCCGCGCGGGGAACGACGGGACGGGCGCACGCCGGGGCGTCGAAACCATTGTCAGCGGCCTGCGCTGGCGGGCAGTGCAGGCGCCGGTGATCTGCCGCGGCGAGTGGGACGAGGACTTCGTCGACCGGGTCGCCGAGATCGGCGCGGCGATGGCGGCTGGTCTGGAGGCGGGGATTTTTTGAAGTGCTCCCGGTGACAGCGAAGCGCCGGCGCTGCACGGTCGATGGACGGGGCGGTTCGGCAGCCCCCGGCACGATACGAAATCGGAGAAGGGTTGACTTGACCGCCGTCCACAACGGAAGCGCCACTCCGTCCCCCCTCTTGCGGCCTGGAACATCCCACCTTATATTCGTTCCCATAGAGGAATGAATTATGCCCATCACAGCCGATTTGACCATTCGCGAAACCGCCACCCTGTCTGGCGTGCCCCGGGCCATGATCGAAAAAGCCGTGGAAGGCCGCGTCCTGAGACCGATTGCGGGTCCCGCCCGCTTTCGTGGCGCTCCGATGCGTTATCTGCCCCTCCGGGCTGTCGCGTACTTCCACGCCCTCAAGGCAGCCGGGCTCACCGACCTTCCGCTCCGCCACAAGCGCTCGATCTGGAAACGCATGACCCGACTCGAACCCATGAAACTCAGGACCATCGAATTTACGCCCGGCGCAATGCTCGACCTTGAGCGCCTGGCGGCAGACTCGCTCCGCGACGCCGAGCGATACCGGAAAGCGCGCGATTTGTACATCGCAACGGATGCGGACATCCTGGGCGGCACGCCGGTCATCGCCGGAACACGTATAACGGTTCACGCCGTCCTGGGGAGACTGCGGGACGGGGACACCGTCGACGATCTCATGCACGACTATCCCGACGTCCCACGCGAGGCGTTCGAAGCCGCCGAACTTTACGCCAGGGCCCACCCTCTCCGGGGACGCCCGTCAGGCAAGCCGTGGCGCAAGCCGGCCTGAGCAGCGCTCGCGGCAAGTCGGTGCGCCTGTTCCTCGATGAGTGCCTGTCTCCGAGGATCGCTAAAGCGCTGAACGCCGAGGGCGTTCACTTCGCCGCACATCCGCGAGATTTCGGTGGATTGGGTGCGCCTGACCACGAGGTCCTGGCCCGATGCGTAGCGCGGAACTTCGTCCTAGTAACGCAGAACGCGCGCGATTTCCGCGCCCTCGTCGCTGCGCAGAACATCCATCCCGGTCTCGTGATCATGCCGTGCGTCGGTCGAGCCCGTTCGGAGACCCTCCTGCGTGCCGCGATCGATTTCCTGTCCGAACACGGCGAGCCAATGGACGTCATGGTCAATCACGTTCTCGAAATCTCGGCGGACGCGAAGATGACTTTGTGGACGCTACCGATGACGGAAGCATGAGAGCCTGGGACGGATACCCTCGGCCATGTTCAGACGACAAATCGAGACCGCCAGAAACTCTAATTTAGAGCTGTCTCATTGACGGGGAAGCTTACGCATACATCGGCCAGGCCGACGTCGGGGTTGAGACCCAACCCATCGAAAACACGTAGTCGGAGGGTGGTCTACGTGGTCGTCGCGTTGGTACCGTTCAGCCGGATTGCCAGTGGCGTTTGCCATCACTTCGTAACTTCGGGAGATAGAGTCTTCGGTACGCCCGAACGCACCGGCGCGCCTCACCGATTATCCGTTCCCGTCAGAATGTACTCGAGCCGGTCGCACTCTCGAGCCAGCGACTCCAGGTAGAACTTGAGTTCGTCCCGACGCGCACTCTCCGTCGGCAGATCGATCAGACCGATCACCCTCTCCTGTTGATCGATGACGAACGTCACCACTGCCTTTAAGGAATTTCGTCGCCATAAACGAAACGCGAGTGACCGTCGATTTTCGTTGACCGCGCTCATGTGGGCAATGACTGAGGACAATACATAGCGCTCTTTATGCCGCGCGATTTGCACCGTCTGCGAGCGGAGAGTACGCGATAGCACAATTTGCACTTCATCGCCATTTCGTTTCCATGGCAGGCTCTCGTCGGCGATGAGTTCGTCAATCCAGCAACACAGACGCTTCATCAGTCCGCACTCGTGCCAAGCAACTCGATGCTCTCAAGAACCGCGTGCACGCGGGCAGCGGGTGCAAGTGTGTTCTCGAACATCGCAACGACATCCACAAACCGCGTGGCTTCGGGGTTGAACAGAATTTCGCGCCGCACGTAGATGCGATCCTGGTGCCTGCCCACGCGTGGCTCTACGCAGAGCTTTACCAGCCCGCCACCGCCGACCGCCTCCATCAACGCGTCCACAACTGCATCCTGCTCCAGATCGACAAACCCGATCGTGCTTTCACACTCCAGTAGGATTTCGTCCCCTGCTATTTGGGAGCGAAGACCTACGGTGAATGACTGCATCCTTCCGTTCGCTACCGGATTCTTCGAGCCGCCGTCAGCTTTCCCCACTGCGCCAGCGGGCAGCTCGCCGCGGCACACATGACTAGCGCTCGATGGCGATACAGTAATCGGGTAACGCCCGCAAAGCCCTTGCCAAAGGACGTCCAGATGATGGAAATACCGTTCCCAGTCAGGCACCGACACATCTTGAGCGTCCAGTTCCCCGTCATGCCAACCGGGCGCGATCGGGAACGCGGACTCGAGTCTATTGGTAATTGGCCGCGGGTCCTCTAGTTCGTCGAGCCATGCTCGACTTGCGTCGACGCCATGCTCATCGGCTCCCACCGTCGAGGAACCGAGATGGATGAGATGCATAAATCTGTTGAGGCGGCGGAGCACGCGGCGAACCTGCAGCAGTTCAACTGTATCGCGCAGATGCGGGTAGTAGACCTGGATCAGCTCCTCGTCGTCGGGCGGCGTCGATGAGCCGTCGAGGCGCCGCTGCACCAGGCCGCCTATACGGTCCACGCGCCCCGTCCGCTGCTCGATCGCCGAAGGTGTCCACGCGATACCGTAGTGCACGACACGCCGGCAAAAGGTGTGCAGATCTTCACCTTCCTGCAACACGTCGGTGGTTATGAGTATCAGTGGAAAGCCGGGCATCCGAAACTGGCGGACCAAGCGCTGATTTACTCCTCCTGACATCCGGCCCACCGGCACCTGTTTCTGCAAGGTAGCGGCGTAATATCGGGCGAGCTCCGGCAGCGGGCGCGAAGGCACTTCGGGAAAATTGACCGCCACGATGTAGTCGAACGCTGCCGCCGCCTGTGAGAGCTCATGAAACGCGTGAAACTCTGCTTCGCCCCTTTGTTTTTCGAGAAGCTCAACGAAGTTACGAGCCAAATCGGGAGCGGACTCCGTCGCCATCCTCTGTCCGACGGAGAACGACCCAGCCTGTTCGATCGCCAATAGGTAGAAATCGACGTAGGCCGCACCGAGTCGAGCCATGGTGCTCAGCAGTTCGCGACGCTGCTCCCGCCGGCGAAATGCCGTTCGAAAGTCCTCGTGATCAGGTGGTTTGGGCCACAACAGTTTCCGGAGCGCAGGGCGGCAGCGAAGTTCGGTGAATACCGTCTCGAGGTTCAACCCGGCTTCCGGACCGGGAAATCCGGCAGGTGGCTCCGTAGCGACATGCCGAGTATCCGAAAAGCGCTCGACCAGTATCGTCCCGGCACGTTTGCCGATTTTTCCACCGCGCTCGCGCAGTAACACGAGGCCGGCAACCTGGTAACCCTCAAACACGTACAAACGCGGGTATCCTTCGCGCTGCCGGCTCCGTTCCCTGAAGAAGCCGTACGCCAGGCCGCGCAGTCGTTTCCCGAAAGTTCTTGGCGGCTCGCCGATTGCTCGCCTCAAGGATTCCACCACCTCGCCAGCACCCACACCGAGCAGACTCGCTACGTAATTGTCTTCGAACAACGTGGCGTAGGCTGAGCTGGTCGACGACAAGCGGTGCTTTTGAAACGCGGCCCCGGAAAGTACTCCGCTCGGACCCTTGCCTCGGAAGAACCAAGCGAAAAAACTCTCTGCCCCTCCTTCATCGTCTTCTTCCAGGTCGTCGCGCCGGTCCATTCTCTCCCGTTCACTGGAGAGATCGGTGTCCTCCAGAGGCGCTTCGATATCGTCGGGCCTTCGCTGTCGCTCGCTCGCATACTGCCTGAACAAGGCGTCAATCTCGTTGCGCAGGCTAGGCAACCGCGCCTCCATCCGCGCCCGGATCCAGGTATCGAAGCTATGTTCCAGTTTCGCTGCAAGCTCGTCCACGGTAGCAACGCGGCGCACGAACGCGAGGGCTTTTTCGCCGGTATTGAAGGCTTCGGCCAAACCGTGCGCAGTGGTATCCAGCTTCGGATGCGGCAGCGACGTTCCAAACACTTCTTGGTATGAGCGTACGATCTCGGCGATCGCCACGGTATCGATTCCTTCGCGTTCCCGGTCGCTGCTCAAGTGGCGACGCTGTTCGTGGCCATCAAATGCCGGTTCGTCGTCCTCCCTGCGGCGCACGGTCTCGACAGACTGCAGGAAACTTTCGAAGGAAGACAACATGCCGATCTGGAAATGATTGTTGAAGCGTTCCGTTTGCAATACTTCCGCTACTTTTTTCTGCATCAACGCCACGACCAGTCGGTGCTTGGGATCCACGATCTCGATCGGTTCGTCATGTTGCTCAAGTCCGCCGCGTCGCCATTCACGCCGGTACATATTCTTCGTGTGGAGACTCCCCGCGATGTTCAGCCCCGATACACGGCGGATCAGAACGCGTTGTGCGACCCGTCGTTTCTCGTCCTCGGCGATTTCCGGATCCGCCAGAGCCGCAACGCTGACGCCGGCCTCGCCATTCGCGCCCTCCAGCAACGCGTCACCGAAGCCGAAGACCGCAAGCTGACGTTGAATGGCCGCATAGTCGTCCTCAAACGGGGTCGCTGAAAGCAACATGACGCGCTTCGCTTTCTTCTTGTACCTCGGTCGCCCGAACGCATCGCCCTCCGGGTGGCCAAATGCGAGTCCCATCACCCGATTACGGGTGCTACCGTCGGCGCGAAAGCCATGTTTCAGGTTATGGGCCTCGTCGAAAATGACCAAGTCGGCCTCCGGAACTGCCCCGTTCAGGGCGACTGCGAAAGCGTCCCGAAATCCCTCCCGCGTTTCATTCGGTATCTCGCACTGGTCGAGCCAGGGAACGCTGTCGAGCAGCAGAGTTCGCGTCCTGTGCCGGTCTTTTGCGTCCGACAGCCTGATGCTGAAGCTTGTCATCCTTAAGAAAAAGTCTCGGTCTTGGTTGACCAACGCCTCGTGGGCGAACTCGACGAGCGAGTTGCACACCACCGGTTCCCACACCGGCCGGTTCTGAAGCGACTTCACACGGTTCCCGACGACGAGCCAGTTGCGCCCGACGAAATTGTGAAGTTCTTTCACCCATTTGCGCTGAATATTCTCGCGAGGCGCGATCACAACGATGCGCGCCTGCGGGTCGAGGTAGCGCAACAGGCTCACTACACCCAGCGCGATGTATGTCTTGCCCATTCCCACTTCATCGGCCAGGTATGCGCATCCGTTGCGCGCAAGCATGTTGAATGCCGCCACCGTGCCGTCGCGCTGCTGGTCCCAGAAGGCCTGCTGCCGATCCGCGCGGGACGGCGCAAAATTGATCAGTTCGTCGAGAAATTCCGGTGTGATCGAACGCATCACATCTCGCCCAGGTCTTTCAGGAAGGCAGGCTCAAACCACGCGAGGAATTCTCGCGCTGGCACATCGTCGTCGGGAAAAATACTGCCGCGACCTTTAATTCCCTTTGCGATCAGCCGGTCGAGCTCCCGCACTTGGGACACACGTCCTCGAAAGAACTCCCCGTCAATCTGTTCCAGTGAGTCGCGAATCTGCTTGGCTGACAAAAACGTAACGTAGTCCAGCACCGGATCGCCATCCTGCCGAGCAAGTGTTTTCCCAAGTAGATTAGGCAGCGAATCGTACTTCGCACCGAGTAACCGTATTTCCGCGTCATTATGGCGTCCGTCCGCAAGCGCCTTCTCAGCGTTGCGCCGCAAGCAGCCGAAGGCATGAAATACGCCGGCGAAGCGGTCGAACAAGGTATCCTCGTCCCCGAGCGGACCGTCCCCCTCAAACGCCGGGATTCCTTCGATTCTCTCACCGAATCCCGCACGACGTTCGAGGAACGCCGCGCGTTCCTCGGCTGACAGCAATGACCAGTATTCGAAAATCTCATCGGGACTCAGGTCGCTCAGAATAGAAGGGCGATGCGCCATGCCTTCTTCGCGCACCAATACTCGCCATTGGGTGTCGTCGCGACGCAGTACCAAAAAACTGCTCGACGCAAGGCTATCGCGTACCGTGTCCGCCGCATTTGCACCCGCGACACGCCATCGCTCTACATCGCCACGCTCGATCGTAAACAAATGCTGGCCCGAAACGTCCTGCACCTCAATCGGGATGGCCATGGCCCGTTCAAAGCGAATTGCGAGCTTGTGTTGGCCCCAGTCGTAGCGGACTGAAACGCCGAACGGCTGGTTGTCCAGCCCGTCGGATTCATCCGGAGCAGCGTCCATGAACCGTCGAGCGTCGGACTCAAGTGGTCGCAGCCACCAGCCTCGCCCCAAGTTCTCCTCGGAAGTGTCTACTAGGAATGCGGCCTCGAGATTCCCGGCACCGCCGTGTCCATGCGCTGCGCTCGTGCAGTTCACGGACCCGACGAGGACGACGCTTCCGCCCTCTTCCCGCCAGAGCCGGTAGACCTTAGCGTGCACGTGGCGCGGGGCGAGTCGTTCCCCGGTCGCTCCACCGGAGCGCCGCATGATGCGATCCGGCAGTTTCGCCCACCGTACGCCCGCGAGTGAGGCAATTGCACTGTACGCATCGGCGGTTACCAAGGCCTTACCTTCCGCATCGCGCGGCAGATAAACACGCGTCTCTCGCGGCGCGATCACCTCCACTAGTTTGCCGAGAGGCCCCGGTCCGCGAGCGTTGAAATAAGGCGAAACCACCTCAAGGTTCCAATCATGACCCGTGATACGGAGTTCAGCCAGCCAGTTTGCGAGGTTCGATCGGCCCAGGCCACCAAAAAGACGCGTGTGCCAGCGACCGCCGGCGCTTGCGTTGGCATAGCGGTGGGTAGAGACTCGTTCAAGCAGAAACGACCAAACCGCATCAAGCGCCCGGTGATCATCATCCTCCGCCGCGCATGCGCGAATACACCGCAAAATTGCTAGGAGATCGCGGCGGTACGGAATCCGGTTCGTCGCCTGGTCTCGATCCCTGATCTCCTCGATGTGAGCGCACTCTACGCTTTCCCACCACCCAGCCCTCGTCAGGTTCGCCGAAAGACAAGCCACTATCAGTGACCGATACGGATTGCCCCTTTCCGCACTCGTCTTGTCTGGCTGATCTACAAGCAAGAAAACTAGCTTGGGGTGGAAGACTCCCGTTTGTCGGTTCACGTCGATCCGGCGATAGTCCAAGCGAGCCGGCTCCGCGTCTTGCGACAACGCGCCGCGGTCGTAGTACACAGCTAGGTGCTCGACGTGACGCAGTGCATCTTCAAGCTGCAACAGTCTCACCTTGTCGACTTGACTGAAGCTCTGAGAGAACAGCAGCGGCAGCACCTGCAATTCGAAGAACCCGGGATCGAAGCTGAAGGTGGTGAACACGGCACTTCGCAAGCGCCGTCCCTGCACCGCCTCGGCAAGGGCACGGGAGAGTATGGCTTCCGGCAACTGCACTGATTCCGTCATGCCGCTTGACCAAGCTGCCTAGTAACGCCCTTAAGTGAATCGATGAAATAGCCGTTTCGCCACAACTCCCCAAGATCATCCCTGGTCGGCAATTCCTGCGTTGCCGCCCGATATCGCACGTCCAGCGCGCCGTCTTCCCCAATCACGACCCACGGCGCTCCACCCCTACTGTTCATGACGTACCTGTGCCACTGGAGCAGAGCCCGCAACGCAACACCGTAATTGCCCGTGGCAAGCCCCTGTTGGCAGCGCTGGAAGCAATTCGCGACCCCGGAGGTTTCTCCCCAAATCGAAGCGACTGCGGGGAGCAAATCTTGATTCTCCTGCACATCCACGTTAGGAACTGCAACTTCCCAACGCTCGTGCAGTTCCTCCGTCATCTCGTCCACCTCGCGATGATGGCGAGCCAGAATGAAATCGAAGAGCACCATTGAAGGAGCGAGCACGGCCTCGACACGGGCGATCCGATTAAGGCGGTTGGCAAGTTCTGGGTCCACGGACCGAGCCGCTTCGCGCAGCTGTTCGACATCATTGCGGTCGGTAGCAGCGGCGAGGTTCACGTGGTTGGCCAGCAATTTGCAAAACGTCCGCTGCAGACCGGCCCGCGCCTGCCGCACGTGACGTCCATCGCGAATATACTCACCGTAGAACTGCCGCTCCTCCGCAGTAAACGATTCCGATAAAACGATTCTCAGCGCCGAAAAGACCGCATCAGGCGTACTGGTGTCGAGGTTTCCACCGCTTGAGATAAGTTCCAATAGTCGGTCCATAACGGGCTGTAAGGTCGGTAGATATTCGCGCTCCACGAACAACTTCGCGTTCGGCGTCAGGCCTACTGGGCCATCCGGGATAAGGCGAGACACACGGGCCGAGACCGAGAACAAGCCCCACAGTCCGTTTACTCGCTGGTCGCCCAAAATGAACCCGCTGGCGTCCGCGCGAATAGGCACCAGACCTCCATGCTCATGGAGTCTGGACCGCACGCGCTCAATGCCACGGATATCGCCGCTAACGCCGTGTCCGACGTGACGTACGTAGGCCCCGACCTGCTCGAAGCACAAGAATGCATCGAGCGCCAGTTCGCGACTGATCCGCTCATCTTCGATGGCTCGCTCTGCGAGGTACCGACCCAGAAGCAGGATCGTGAAGCCGCGTGCCGAGTTCGTCTGCGTTGTGAGATTAGCAATTACCTGCCGGCCGAACGCTGTCCAGATTGCCTGAGCGCCGAGAGGGTCTCGTGACCCCTTGATCTTGGCATTGGGGTCTTCCAATGTGAGGAACATCAAATCGAACCTCGGTACGTTAACGGGTACGGCAGCCGTATTTGTAGTAGGACTCGAGACGCAAGTATTCCCGATTCCGCCTGAAACAAGGTGCCATGCATCCGCCACTCACGTTTAACCGTTACTCAACATCGTATATCGTCGAGTTTTCCACCAAAACGTTTGCCCTGGCATGACCGCTGTCTCGCGCCCGTCCGGGGTCATTGCGAACTGCATTTGATTCCTTTCCCGGTTCTATCAGCGCGAGTTTGGCCGACGCGTGTATTTTAGACCCGATACCGTTGCCGCGACGTTCGTTCTCAACGAAGACGAGCTTCGGCTTAGACGCGAGAGCGATTGATCCGGTCGAGCCTACCGACCAAGTCCTCAGCGCGCAGGTGCGTATATCGCTTCAGCATCTGCATGCTCTTGTGGCCGCTGATGGCGGCCACTTCCTGGTCGTTCAGGCCTCCTTCCACAAGTCGGCTGACCGCTTCGTGACGCAGGTCGTGAAACCGCAGCCCTGAGATCCGGGCGGCTTTCAGCGCCTGGGTCCAGGCCGGATGAAAGCAGTATGGTCGCCGTCGGCCGTCCCGCCCCGGCTCGCCGAAGAAGATCAGCGGCGTGTCCTCCGGAGCGGCGCCGAAATCCATCGCCTGCTCGAGCACGGCCGCGGCCTCACGATTCAGGGGCACGGTGCGCGCGCTGCCGTTTTTGGTCTCGGTCAACCGGACGATTCGTCGGTCGAGATCCACCTGGTCGCGGGTCAGCTAGAGGATTTCGCCCTGCCGCATCCCGGTATGCAGCGCCACCCGGACGATCCATCCGAGCATCGGGTTGGAGTGCGCGTCGCAGGCCTCGAGCAGGCGTCGTTCCTCCGCCGGACCCAGCCGGCGATTGCGGCCGGCCGGCGGCGTGGGCTTCCTGACCAGCGCGACAGGGTTTCTCACCAGGCCGATACGCCACTCGCGCAGCGCGGTGGTAAACAGGTGCGAGAGCAACGCAAGTTCCAATCTGACGGTCGAGTTAGATTTGCCCTCGCGCAGGCGCTCGTCGCGAAAACGCGAAACGGTCTCCGGCGTGAGCGCGACGAGACTGTATCGGCCCAGATATGCGTTCAGCACGCGCGCCCTGGTGCGGTCCGACGCGGCTGTGGACCGCTTCTTCGTAGGACCGACTTCCGCTAGGTAGCGGTCAAGCGCATCGCTCAGGGTCACCCGCTCGGACGTTCTGCGGTCGATAAACGTACCGCGGACCATTTCGTCCTCGACGCGCCGCGCCCAGTCGAGCGCATCGCGCTTGGTACGAAACGTCTTGCTTTTCGCCGGCCAGCCGGTCTTGCGGACGATGCCCTTCCAGGTGCCGGCCGGGGTCTTGGTGATCGTGGCCAATTGAAAACAAACGCTTGTGACTGTACCTAAATCGTACCTTTTTGTAGTCAGCCAGCCAGTGAAATTCGTAAGTTATTGATTTCATGGTGGGCCGTGTAGGGATCGAACCTACGACCAACGGATTAAAAGTCCGGTGCTCTACCAACTGAGCTAACGGCCCTCGATCGGGGATGGTCGCCGCAATGCTGCTAGTCCGTGTCGTCGGGACACTGGGCGATCACGGCGACGAATCATACCAAGTTCACGAATCACGCCCAATGCGCTCGCAGGCAGTCCGTACCAAGCGCAGCGTCGGTGAGACATGCGAGTTCGCGCAGACGCCAAGGGGAGGTGCACCACCGGTCGCTTGAGACCCTCGCGCGCAGGGATGCGCGCGCGGAGCCTACAGGGATGTATTCACGGCGTGTCTCAAGCGACCGGTGGTGCGGCTCCCCGCATACCCGCGATGAGACACGCGCGCTACAGGTAGCGAGTCGGGTCTTCCACACCGACGGCCACAAAACCCTCCCTGCGCAGGCGGCAGGAATCGCAGCGGCCACAGGCGCGGCCCTGCTCGTCGGCTCGGTAGCATGAAACGGTCAGAGCGTAATCCACGCCGAGATCGATGCCGCGGCGGATGATCTGCGCTTTCGTGAGTTCGATCAGCGGCGCCTCGATGCGTACCGGACGACCCTCTACGGCCTGCTTCGTCGCAAGCGCCGCGAGCGCCTGGAAGGCCGCGATGAACTCGGGCCGGCAATCGGGGTATCCGGAGTAGTCGATGGCGTTGACGCCGATGACGATCGTCTCCGCTCCGAGCACTTCGGCCCAGCCGAGCGCGAGACTCAGGAAAACCGTATTGCGCGCCGGGACATAGGTGACCGGGATGCCCTCGTCGCCGTGCTCGGGAACGTCGATCTCCGGGTCCGTCAGCGCCGAACCGCCGTAGAGACCGACCGGAATCGGGATCTCGCGGTGCTCGATGGCGCCAAGCTGCGCGGCGACGCGTTTCGCGGCATCGAGTTCGGCCCGATGCCGCTGGCCGTATTCGAAACTCAGCGTGTAGCAGTCGTTGCCGTCCGCCACCGCCTGCGCGAGCGCGGTCGCCGAATCGAGGCCGCCGGACAGCAACACGACCGCGCGCGGCACGCTCACCTGCCTGGCACGTCGCCCCAGAGGACCTTGTGCAACTGCACCTGCAGGCGCACCGGCAGCCTGTCCTCGAGAATCCAGTCGGCGAGCGTGCCGGCCTCGAGTTCATCGTGGCTCGGCGAGAAGAAGACCGGGCACGTCGGCAGCGCGCGTTCGGCGAGCACCGTGCGCGCCCATTCGTAATCGTTCCGGTCGCAGATCACGAACTTGAGCGCATCGGATTCGTTCATGAGCTCAAGGTTGTCCCAAAGATTCCTGTCGACCTCGGACGATCCGGGTGTCTTGATGTCGACGACCCGGCAGACCCGCGCATCGACGCCGCCGATGTCGATCGCGCCGCTGGTCTCGAGCGAAACGTCGAAGCCCGCCTCGCACAAGGCGGTCAAAAGATCCGTACAGCGCGCCTGCGCGAGCGGTTCACCCCCGGTAACGCAGACGCGGGATGCGCCATAGCGACCGACCTCGGCGACGATGTTCTCGATGGTCCACCAGTCGCCGCCGGTGAATGCGTAGGCCGTATCGCAGTAAGCGCAGCGCAGCGGGCAACCGGTCAGCCGCACGAATACCGTGGGCCAGCCCGTGAACCGGGCTTCGCCCTGAATCGAGAAGAAGATCTCCGTGATCTTGAGGCGAGTTTCCGCTACCCGGCGATCCGCCGCGGCGGTCACTGCTCAGGGCCTGTCTCGCACGGCATCCACGGACCCTGCCCTAACCGGCTTCCTGAGCCAGACGCGCGAGGCGCTCCGTTGCAAGTTGCGCTGCCGCGGTGTTGGGGAACTGGCGCTCGACCTGCTCCAGCGCGTTGCGCGCCGCGTCCCATCGCTCGAGCTCGTAGTGGCAGTAGCCGATCTTGAGCAGCGCATCCTGAAACTTGGCCGATTGCGGAAAGCCGTCGATGACCTTCTGAAACTCCGGCAGCGCGGCAACGTACTGCTGGCGCACGTAGAACGTTTCGGCGAGCCAGTATTGCGCGTTGTCGGCGAGCGGACTATCGGGATACAGGGTCAGGAAACCGCCGAAGGCCGCCTGGGCTTCGTCGTAGCGACGCGTCTGTATCAAGGCGAAGGCCGCATCGTAGGCAGTCTGATCGTTGCCGGACGCCGCTGGGGCCGGCGATTGATTCGGCACGGCCACCGTTGGCGCCGCACCTGCGGGCGCCACTCGCGGCGGCCCCTGCTCGAGCGCCTGCAGCCGCTGATCGAGATCGAGGTAGAGATTGCGCTGCCGCTCGGCGGCGTTGTCCGTCTCGAAGCGCAGCGTTTCGACCTCGCCGCGCAGACCCTGTATCTCGGTCTGCAGTTGCTGCAGACTCGTCGCCATCTGGACGAGGCTGTCGTTGTCGAGCACGCGCTCGATGCGGATCAGGCGCGCATCGAGATCCTGCACGCGCAGGTAAACCGGATCGTCAGCAAGCGATGTCGTCTCGCAGCCCGCCAAAATCAGGCCGGCCACGGCCGCGGATAGTCCAGTCAACACGGCTTTCACGGGTCGTTCTCCGTCGCTCGATGCCGGGTCATTGCTCATAGATGAGCTCGACGCGGCGGTTAAGACTCCAGGATCCCTCGTCGCTGCCGAACACGGCCGGCCGTTCCTCGCCGTAACTGACGGTCGCAAGCTGAGCCGCCGCCGCGCCCTGAAGCAGCAGGATCTGCCGCACGGATTGCGAACGCCGCTCACCGAGACCGATGTTGTACTCGCGCGTGCCGCGCTCGTCGGCATGGCCCTCGAGTCGAACGGAGACACCCGGGTTCGTGGCGAGGAGCTGGCCGTGCGCGGCCAGCATCGCATTGAAATCGGACCGGACGTCGCTCCTGTCGAACTCGAAGTAGACGACGAGGTTCTCCGTCACGAGGGTTCGCTCCTGCGGGGTCAGAGCGCTGATGTCGCTGCCGCCGGGCCCCGGCAAGGCGGTCGTGACCGCGCCCGAGGAAGAGTCGTCCGCGCCGCCGCCGCCGCTCGGGGCCACTGCGCCCCCGGTACCTTCGTCGGGAACGGTTCCGCCGGAACCTCCGCAGCCAGCAGCGACAAATGCGATGGCGAGACTTGCAGACAGCAGCTTGAGTCGTGTCACGATGTGGATCCTCATGCAAATTCAAAAAACAGGGTCACTACGATAGTCGTCGAGCCATCCCACATACAAGGATGTCAGGGGCGCGGATACGGCGACCAGACCGGCTCGCGCACGTCGCCCGCCACCGAGGCGATCTGCCGGCGGATGCGCCCGTCGGAACTGACCGACGCCAGCACGCCCCGGCCGCCTTCACGCGTCGCATAAATGATCTGCGCTCCGTTCGGCGCGAAGCTCGGCGATTCGTCGAGTCGGCCGTTGGTCAGCACCTGAACCAGCCCCGTGTCCGGGTCTACGGTAGCGATTCGGTAGTTGTCCTGATTGCGGTGCACGACTGCCAACGAGTCGCCGTCCGGAGACACGCGCGGCCTCGCATTATAGCTGCCCTCGAAGGTCACGCGTTCGGCCCGGTCGACGGGCGGAACGGAAGGAATCCGGTAGATCTGCGGCCCACCGGCACGATCGGACGTGAAGTAGATCGATTCGCCGTCCTCGCTCCAGGTGGGTTCCGTGTCGATGGACGAGCTTTGCGTCAGGCGTCTCGACACCTGAGTTGCCAGATCGATCGTGTAGATGTCGAGATTGCCGTCGCGCGACAGCGTAAGCGCAAGCCTGCGGCCGTCCGGCGAGAAGGCCGGAGCGCTGTTTACCCCTTCGCGCGCCGACACGCGATCGCGCGTGCCGGTGCGCAGGGTCTGGACGTAGACGGCGGAGTTCTCGCCCTCGAACGAAACGTAGGCGATCCTGCGTCCATCCGGCGACCATGCCGGCGACATGAGCGGGTCGGGCGAATCGGCGATCACGCGCGAGTTCTCGCCGTCGGAATCGGCGACGATGAGCCTGAACCGCTGGCTGCCGTCGGGGTTACGCGTTTCGTTGACGTACGCGATGCTCGTGCTGAACACACCCGGAATGCCCGTCAACTCCTCGTAGACGATATCCGCGATCTGGTGGCCCGCGGCCCTGAGATCGGCCCGCGCGGTCGACAGGCGGAATCCGAGAAGCTGCTCGCCGCGCAGCACGTCGAAAAGCTGAAAGACGATCGTATAGCGATCGGGTGCGTCTTCGGTCAGCTCACCGATCAGGACGACGTCGACATCGAGGATCTGCCAGTCATTGAAATTGATGTCGGCGGGCCGGGTCGGACGCGACAGCATGTCGGACTCGGGGATCGGGTCGAAGCGGCCGCTGTTGCCGAGGTCGGCCGTCACGAGCCCGGCGAGATCGAACGGCGCCGGCGCGCCTCCGCCGTTGAAACCGAACGGCACGATCGCCATCGGTATCGGCCGCTCCACTCCGCTGCGGATCTCGATCCGGAGCTGTGCGTTGGCGGCGGCGCCTATCAGAAGCGCCGCCAATACGAGCGCGGCGTGACCGACACTCCACCACTTGCATCTCATTGACAAGGACATTGAACCTCAAGCATCTGCAGGCATGGCTGGAAACGTGTTTCGCAAGGTGCGACTCGGAACTCCGACGATAGCAAGCTAGACATCGGGCCGGAACGTCACGATCAGGTTGCGCTCGAACAGGATCTGCTGGGGAGGCGTCGGCAAGGGCGAAGCCCGAAGCACCGCCGCCTCGATCGACCTGATGACAGCATCGTCGCCGTTGCACTCCCCGACCTGCACATTAACCACATCGCCGCTCGGAATCTGGGTCACGTTGACGACGCATTCAAGACCCGCCGTAGCGCTCGCCGGCCTGATCCAGTTCTGTTGGATCCGGTTCTCGATCTGCCGGATATACTCGCCGAGCAAACCGGCCTGCTCGGCCTGGCGGCGTTCTTCCTCCGCCGCGAGCAGGCGCTGCAGTTCGGCTTCCCGCTCGGCCTGGGCGCGCGCGGCGGCCTCGGCTTCCCGGCGCTGCCGCTCCTCCTCGGCGCGCTCCTCCGCGAGGCGCTCCTCCTCCTCGCGTTGGCGCTGCAACTCGGCGAGCCTCTCGCGCTCGCGCTCGGCAGCCTCGGCCGCCTCCCGCTCCTCGCGTTCACGCTGTTCGCGCAAGTCGGCAAGACGTTGCTGCTCGGCCGCGCGTCGCTGCTCTTCTTCGACCTGAAGCCGCTCCTGCTCTTCGCGCTGGCGCTGCAGTTCCGCCAGCCGCTCGCGTTCGCGCTCGGCGGCCTCGCGAGCTTCGAGCTCTTCCTGTTCGCGCTGCCGGATCGCCTCGCGCTCGAGTTCCTCGAGTCGCGCCATCTCGCGCTCGACGAGATCCTCGTCAACTACCATGGCTTCGATCGCGACCTGCCGGGACACGACTCGGGTTTGCGGCGAATACCACGCACCGATCGTGAACACGGCGGCGATCCCGACATGCAGCGTCACCGACAAGGCGACGGCAACCGGATGCTGGCGCAGAAACGAACCCATGACCCTTGTCTGCCCGGCCTCCTACTGTTGCTCGACGGTCTCGAGCGGATCGGTGATGAAGCCCACGCGCTCGGCGCCGGCCTGCTGCAGCAGCACCATGCCGGTGACGACACGGCCGTATTCGACGGCCTCGTCGGCCTTGACGAGTACGGGCGTCTCGGCGTTGCGCCTGAGCACGGCGGCGGTTCGCGCGAGGACGGTCTGCTCGTCGATCGATTCTTCGACATCGCCGCCGACGTTGAGGAACAACCTCCCCTCCCGGTCGATGCTGAGCACGAGCGGCTCATTGTCGCGCATGAGGTCCGGATCGAGCGGTTCGGCGCCCGCGGCCGGGAGATCGACCGTGATGCCCTGCGTCAGCAGCGGTGCGGTAATCATGAAGATAATCAGCAACACGAGCATGACGTCGATATAGGGTACGACGTTGATCTCGCCCATCAAACGGCGGTGCCTGCCCCGACTCATTGCACTACTCCCACGGTATCCAGGCGTCCCGAACTGCGCTGGAATATCGCCGACAGCTCCTCCATGAACGTGTCGTAGCGCACCTCCAGACGTCCTACCTGATCTGCATACCGGTTGAACGCGATCACGGCCGGAATCGCTGCAAACAATCCCATCGCGGTCGCGATCAACGCTTCGGCGATGCCGGGCGCAACCATCGAAATAGTCGCGCTTTGCACGTTGCCGAGCGATATGAACGAATCCATGATGCCCCAGACCGTGCCGAACAGCCCGATATAGGGGCTCGTCGACCCCACGGTCGCCAGGAACGCGAGGTTCTGCTCGAGCCTGTCCATCTCGCGTAACTGCGACACGCGCATGGACCTGCGGGCGCCTTCGACGACCTGTCCGGAGGTCATGCCCGAGTCCTCCCGCAGGCGGCCGAACTCGCGAAAACCCGACTCGAAAATGCCGGCCATGCCGAGCGGCGACTTCTCCTCGGCGGAGAGTTCATGGTAGACGTTAGCGAGGTCCACGCCCGACCAGAAGTTGGTCTCGAACTCGTCCGCCGCGCCCACGGCATCGCGCAACAGCCTGCGCTTGTCGAAGATGACCGCCCAGGAAGCGACCGAGGCCAGCAGCAGCAAGAGCATGACCGCCTTGACGGGGATGCTCGCCGCCAGGATCAGTGACAGTATCGAAAGGTCGCCGGTCATCGTGACAGTTCTCTCATCAATTCCCCGGGCAAGCGCTTCGGCCTGCCTTCACCCAGATCCATACACGCAACCTCCGCCTTGCCGTCGCACACGAGTTCACCCTCCTCCGAGTCGCGCCGCACGCTCTGGGCGAACACGACGCGGGCGCCGCGAACCTCCGCGACATCGGCGCCGACGTAGAGCATATCGCTCAAGCGCGCCGGCGACCTGAACCGGGCGCTGACGCCCGTCAACACGAGCGCGACCCCATGGTGCATGCGCAGCTCGTCGTGATCTATCCCGGACGCGCGCAACCGTTCGGTGCGCGCCCTCTCCATGAACCGGAAATAACTGGCGTTATACACCACACCCTGGGCGTCCGTATCCTCCAGATACACCCTGACCGGCAACACGAATCCCGCCACCGTTCAGTCCTTCCGTCGGGCGACCCGCTCGCGCCCGGCAAGGTCAGTCAAACAGATCGGGAACATCCGGTTTCTCCCGGCTCGCCGGCAGCTCGATGCCGAAGTGTACGTAAGCCAGCCGCGTCGCGATGCGTCCGCGCGAAGTGCGGGCAAGATAACCCTCCTGAATCAGATAGGGCTCGATCACGTCCTCGAGCGTGCCGCGCTCCTCGCCGATCGCGGCCGCGAGACTGTCGATACCGACCGGGCCGCCGTCGAACTTCTCGATGACCGTGAGCAGCAACCTGCGATCCATCGAGTCGAAACCGTGCGGGTCGACCTCGAGCAGATCCATGGCGGCTTCGGCGACGCGCTCATCCACCCGGCCGTCGGCCTTGACCTGGGCGTAATCGCGTACGCGGCGCAGCAGCCGATTGACGACCCGCGCCGTGCCGCGCGAGCGGCTTGCGATTTCCGTCGCGCCCGCCTCGTCGATCGGCAGATCGATGATTCCCGCCGTGCGGCGGGCGATCTGCGCAAGTTCGTCGCAGTCGTAGAAGTCGAGCCGCTGGGTGATCCCGAAACGGTCGCGCAGCGGAGATGTCAACAGGCCCGCGCGCGTCGTCGCGCCCACCAGCGTGAACGGCGGCAGGTCGATCTTGAGCGTTCGCGCGCCGGGACCCTCGCCGATGATGATGTCGAGCTGGAAATCCTCGAGCGCCGGGTAGAGCACTTCCTCGACGACGGCGCTCAGGCGATGAATCTCGTCGACGAACAGGACGCTTTTCGGCTCGAGATTGGTCAGGTGCGCTGCCAGATCGCCGGGCTTCTCGAGCACGGGACCGGAGGTGTGCATGAGACCGACGCCGAGTTCGTTGGCGATGATGTGCGCGAGCGTCGTCTTGCCGAGCCCGGGAGGACCGAATAGCAGCGTGTGGTCGAGAGCCTCCTCGCGCTGTCTGGCCGCTTCGATGAAGATGCTCATCTGCGCCTTGACTCGCGGCTGGCCGACGTACTCGTCGAGCCGCCGCGGCCGCACGGCGCGGTCGAACGCTTCGTCCTCGCGTCCGCGCGTCGGGTTCACGAAACGTTCTTCGGCGCTCATCGTTCATTCACCCCCGGTGCACCCGGCGCAACGCCTCACGGATCAGGTCTTCCGTGGAAAGCTGCGTCGTGTCGAGGTCCTTGAGCATTCTCGCGGCCTCGGCGGGCCTGTAGCCGAGCGTCAGCAACGCGCCGTGCGCCTCGGCTTCGGAGCCGACCGGACCCGGCGCCGCGCCGACTCCGCCGTCGCTTGCCTCGGGCAACTTGTCGGCCATATCGAGTAGCAGCCTGTCGGCAGTCTTGCGGCCGACGCCCGGCACACGGGTCAGGCTCGCTGCGTCGCGCTCGCGCACACTGTGGTAGAACGCATCCACGCTCATGCCCGACAAGACGCCGAGCGCGATGCGGGCGCCGATTCCGCTGACCTTGAGCAGGTTGCGGAACAGCTCCCGCTCGGGTTCGGACGAGAAGCCGTAGAGCACATGGGCATCGTCGCGAATGTGCAGGTGGGTCACGAGCGTTGCCGGCGAACCCACCTCCGGTAACTGGTAAAACGTCGACATCGGCGCTTCGAGCTCGTAACCCACGCCCGCGACGTCAAGCATGAGCCAGGGCGGTCGCTTGGCGGCGAGCGTTCCCTTCAGAAACCCGATCACGACGTCTCCGCGAGCCGATCGAGCACGGACTTCGTGCCGCGCTCGTAGGCGTGACAGAGCGCGGCGGCGAGCGCGTCGGCCGCATCGGCCTCGATTTCGCCGCGCAGGCCGAGAATCGTCCTGACCATGAGCTGCACCTGAGCCTTCTCGGCAGCGCCGCGGCCGACCACCGCTTTCTTGATGTGCCTGGGAGAGTATTCGTAGATCGGGATGTCGGCCGCGAAGGTTCCGCACAACGCGGCGGCTCTGGCCTGGCCGAGCTTCAGAGCGCTGTCGGCATTGCGGTGCATGAACACGCGCTCGACCGCGACTTCGTCGGGAGAGAACTCCCGTACGATCCCCCCGAGCGCCTCGAAAATGGACTTGAGCCTCGCGGTGTGCTCTCCGGACGTCCGGATCGAACCCCAGTCCACCGCAACGGCCGAGGAACCGTCGAGGTCGACGAGCCCGTATCCGGTGATCCGGGAACCCGGATCGATACCGAGGATTCTGACCCTGCCGCTCATCGCTTTGCCGCGTTACCAAGAGTCAAGCTGATTCCCCGATGAAATCCTCCGGAAAGTCCACGTTGGAGTAGACCTGCTGCACGTCATCGAGGTCATCGAGCATGTCGAGCATCTTGGAGAGCGTTTGCGCCGCATCGGCATCGATGGCGAGCCGCGTCGAAGCGCGCATCGTCACTTCGGCATGCTCCGGTTCGAGCCCCGCGCCCCGCAGGGCGTCGTTGACCTCGGTGAAATCCTCCGGTTCGCTGATCACCTCGAGGCTGCCGTCGTCGTTGCCGACCACGTCGTTTGCGCCGGATTCGATGGCCGCGTCCATGATGCGATCCTCATCGCTGCCGGCCGGGTAACTCATGAGGCCCACGTGATCGAACAGGTAGGCGACGGAACCGTCGGCGCCAAGATTTCCGCCGAACTTCGTGAACGCATGGCGAACCTCAGCGACGGTGCGATTGCGGTTGTCGGTCAGGCAGTCGACCATCACGGCCACGCCGCCGGGCCCGTAGCCCTCGTAACGCGCCTGTTCATAGTTGTCGCCGTCGTGATCGCCCGCGCCGCGCTTGACGGCACGCTCGATGTTGTCCTTCGGCATGCTCTGCGACCTGGCCTTGTCGATCGCCAGGCGCAGCCTCGGATTGGCATCGGGGTCGGGGCCGCCGTCGCGCGCCGCCGTCGTGATTTCGCGGATGAGCTTCGTGAATATCTTGCCGCGCTTGGCGTCCTGGGCTCCCTTCCGAAACCTGATGTTCGCCCACTTGCTGTGGCCGGCCATGCGTGCACTCCCGCGACATCGCAAAGTGCGAATGAACCGGGACCCGCGGGCGGCTCGTGCCCCCGCGTATCCGGTTGCGAAAACTTACCGTAACTCCAAACGGCGACGGTCCCACGAACGCCACCGCTGCCTATCATAACGGGAATCGGTCGGCGGGCGCGAGCGTCAGCGAACAAGGTCCGTGAGCGTCTGTGAGCGCGGTGCGGGTAGGCACACTGCGGGCCGCTTGAAACACGCCGTGATTACATCCCTGTAGGCTCCGCGCGCGCATCCCTGCGCGCGAGGGTTTCACGCGGCCCGCAGTGGGCCTACCCTTGGCTTGTCGTTGCGCCAAGACGCCGCACGCGACGGTGATTACGCGTCTGCTTGCGTCGTCAGCGGTTGAGCGCGTGAATTGCCCGCTTGTCGGCAGCGAGCGCCGCTTCGTGCAGCGCCTCGGTCAGCGTCGGATGAGCATGGATCGTGCGTTGCAGGTCCTCGGCGGACGCCGAGAACTCCATCGCGAGCACGGCTTCGGCGACGAGTTCGCCGGCCATCGGCCCGACGATGTGCAGGCCCAGTATCTCGTCGTATTCGCGATCGGCGATGAGTTTGACCAGGCCCGCGTCCTGGTGCAGCGCCTTGGCTCGGCCGTTGGCGCTGAACGGAAACGTGCCGACCTTGCAGTCGCGCCCGTTCTCCCTGACCTCGGCTTCGGTCTGACCGACCCAGGCGATCTCAGGCGCCGTATAGATCACCGACGGGATCGTCGCGTAGTTCATTTCGGCAACGTGTCCGGCGATGAGCTCCGCCGCCATGACGCCCTCTTCGGTGCCCTTGTGGGCCAGCATCGGGCCGCGCACGACATCGCCGACGGCCCAGACGTTCGCTGCGCTGGTCCGGCAGCTCTCGTCGACGACGATGAAACCTTTCCCGTCGACGTCGACGCCTGCCTCCGGCGCTAGCAGACCGTCGGTCACGGGACGCCGGCCCACGCAGACGATGAGCTTGTCGAACTTGACGCGCTCCTTCTTGCCGCCCGCTTCGTAGTTGACCGTGACGCCGTCGCGCACGGCTTTGGCGCGCGTCACCCGGGCGCCGAGTCGAATGTCGAGGCCCTGGCGCTTGAACTGCTTCAGCGCATCGCGTGCGACATCCTCGTCGACCATGGGCAGGAACGTATCGAGCGCTTCAAGCAGCACGACTTCCGAACCCAGGCGGCGCCACACGCTGCCGAGCTCGAGCCCGATGACTCCGGCGCCGATCACGCCGAGCCTTTCTGGCACCTCGGAAAACTCGAGCGCGCCCGCCGAATCGACGATGCGCTTGCCGTCGAACGGCGCCACCGAAAGCTCGACGGGCGTTGAGCCCGTCGCGAGCACGACGTGTCCGGCGCCGAGCACGCGCTTTGAGCCGTCGTCGCCCGCGACTTCGACCCGGTTTTCGCCCAGCAGCCTGCCGCGCGACTTGATCGCGGTGACGCCCGCGGACTTGAACAACGCCTCGATGCCCGCCGTCAGTTGCTTGACGATGCGCTGCTTGCGGCCCTGCATGGCATCGAGATCGAGAGCGACGCCGTCGAGCGCGATGCCGTGAGCGGCAAACTCCGAACCGGCGCGATGGAAGAGCTCCGACGATTCGAGCAGCGCTTTCGACGGGATGCAGCCGACGTTGAGGCAGGTGCCGCCGAACTGGCGCGTACCGTCGGCATTGAGCCAGTCGTCGACGCAGGCAACGGACAGACCGAGCTGCGCAGCACGAATGGCGGCCGGGTAGCCAGCCGGGCCGCCGCCGATGACGACGACATCGAATTGTTGTTCACTCATGGGTAGTGTTCCGTCCCTCGGAATAGGTAGTCCGGTCAGACCTGCAACAGCAGTCGGGCGGGATCCTGCAGCCGTTCCTTGAGGTGGACCAGGAATTGAACGGCTTCGCGGCCGTCGATGATGCGGTGATCGTAGGTCAGGGCGAGGTACATCATCGGCCGAGCCCGAATTTCGCCGTCGACGACCATCGGGCGTTCCTGAATCCTGTGCATGCCGAGGATGCCGCTTTGCGGCGGGTTCAGGATGGGCGTGGACATCATCGAACCGAATACGCCGCCGTTCGTGATCGTGAACGTGCCACCGGTCAGTTCGTCCATGCCGATCTCGCCGTCGCGCGCGCGCTTGCCATAGTCGGCGATCGCGTGCTCGATTTCGGCGAAGCTCATGAGTTCGGCATCGCGCAGCACCGGCACGAGCAGGCCCCGCTCGGTCGAGACCGCAACACCGATGTCGAAGTACTCGTGATAGACGACGTCCGCGCCGTCCACCGATGCGTTCAGCGTCGGGTACTCCCTGAGCGCCTCGATCGCGGCGCGTATGAAGAACGACATGAAGCCGAGCTTGATGCCGTGGCGCGCCTGAAACTCGTCGCGGTATTGCCTGCGCAGCGCCATCACCTCGGTCATGTCGACCTCGTTGAACGTGGTCAGCATCGCCGCGGTCTGCTGCGCCTGCACGAGCCGCTCCGCGATGCGACTGCGCAGGCGCGTCATCGCGACCCGCTGCTCGCGCCGCGCGGGTGCTGCGACCTCGGGTTCGTCGGCCGCCAGCGCAGGCGCGGCATAGTCGATCCCGACATTCGTCTGCCGGCGGCTCGCGATGTAGCTCAGCACGTCCGCCTTGATGATCCTGCCGTCCTTGCCCGTCCCGTCGATGAGCGTCGGGTCGAGATCGTGCTCCTCGACGAGCTTGCGTACGGCAGGGCCCATCCTGACGGGCGCAGACTCAGGTGCGCGCGCCGATTCCCGGGGAGGTTTGGCCGCGGCTTGCTCGCGCGCGGGCGCCGGTTCGGGCCGCGTCGGGCCAAACGCGGAGGTCTCCCGCGCAGTTTGCGGCGGCTTCGGCGGCGTCGCGGTCGCGACCGGAGCCGGATCCGGGGCTGCTGCAGCGCTGCCTTCGTCAAGCACGGCCAGGAGCTGTCCACTCGTGACCGTGGATCCGTCCTGAACTCTTATTTCCTTTAAAATACCGTCATTTGGAGATGGAACTTCAAGTACTACCTTATCGGTTTCCAGATCGACGAGGTTTTCATCGCGGCGCACAGCGTCGCCCGCCTTGCGATGCCAGGCGACGAGCGTCGCGTCCGAAACCGACTCCGGAAGCTGGGGAACCTTGATTTCCACGCTCATCGCCGGTTCACCGTCGGTTTCCCGTTACGTTGAAGGCCGTTGCGCGCCGTTGCCGCGCCGCTCCGCACTCGATGCGGCAAGCGCGGTGGCCACGACGTCGTTCTGCTCGCGAACGTGCAAGGCGTAGATGCCCGAAGCCGGCGCCGCGGCCCCTGGCCGTCCCGCGTAGAAGAGTTCGTGCCGGTCGTCGAGCGCTTCCTGCAACCGGTGGCGGATCTGGTACCAGGCGCCCTGGTTCTGCGGTTCTTCCTGACACCAGACGATCTCCGTCGCATTGCGCCACTTGGCGATCGTGCGCGCGTACTGGCTGCGCGGGAACGGATAGAGCTCCTCGATGCGGACGATCGCGACACTGTCCAGTTTCTCCCGCCGACGCGCTTCCAACAGATCGTAGTAGACCTTGCCACAGCAGAACACGATCCGCTTGACGCGCTCGACATCGAGACGCTCGGTCTCGCCGATGAGGCGCCTGAACCGGCCGCTTGAAAATTCACCGAGCGACGAGACCGACTGGCGATGCCGCAGCAGGCTCTTCGGAGTCATCACGATCAGCGGCTTGCGCAAGGACCGGATCATCTGTCTGCGCAGCAGGTGAAACATCTGCGCGGGCGTCGACGGCACGCAGACCTGCATGTTGTGCTCCGCGCAGAGCTGCAGGAAACGCTCGAGCCGCGCCGAGGAATGCTCCGGCCCCTGCCCTTCGTAGCCGTGCGGCAGGAACAGCGTGAGCCCTGTGAGCCGGCTCCACTTCGCTTCGCCGGAACTGATGAACTGGTCGATCACGACCTGCGCGCCGTTGGCGAAGTCGCCGAACTGCGCTTCCCAGATCACGAGACAGTCCGGAGCGGTCGTGCTGTAGCCGTATTCGAAACCGAGCACCGCCTCTTCCGACAGCAGCGAGTCGGCGATCGTGAACGCCCCGGGGTTGGCGACGACATGGCTCAACGGCGTCAGCACCTCGCCGCTGTCCGTGTCGTGGAATGCGGCATGGCGATGGAAGAACGTGCCGCGCCGGCTGTCCTGGCCGACCAGGCGGACGTGGTAGTTCTCGGCCAGCAGCGAGGCGTAGGCCAGCGACTCGGCAAATCCCCAGTCGAGCGGCAGCTCGCCGGCTGCCATCTGGCGGCGATCCGCGACGATTCGCGCAACGCGCGGATGCAGCCTGAAGGATTTGGGCACGGCGTTGACGATCTCCGCCAGACGCTCGAGTTCCGCCCTGGGCACTGTGGTGTTCGCTCGGGCGCCGAGCGAGGCTTCCTTGTACTGACTCCAGTCGACGGTGTGCTGGTTGCCGATCATGCCGAGCGCCGCTTCGTTGGTATTGCGCCCCTCGTCGAGGCAGCGGCGATAGACGTCCGCGAGTTCACGCTGCGCGAAATCGCTCATGACACTGCTCTCGAGGAGCTTGCGGCCATAGCGCTCGCGCACGCTCTCGCGATTGCGGATTGCGGCGTACATCCGCGGCTGCGTCGCGGCGGGTTCGTCAGCCTCGTTGTGGCCATGCCGGCGGTAGCACACGAGATCGATGACGACATCCTTGTGAAACGCCTGCCGATACTGCAGCGCGAGCTGAACGGCGGCGACGGCGGCTTCCGGATCGTCGACATTGACGTGAAATATCGGCGCTTCGACCATCTTCGCCACATCCGAGCAGTACACGGTTGAACGCATGTCGCTCGGTTCGCTCGTCGTGAATCCGATCTGATTGTTGATGACGACGTGAATCGTGCCGCCCGTGTAGAAGGCGCGCGTCTGGGAAAGCTGGAACGTTTCGGTGACGACGCCCTGACCCGCGAGCGCCGCATCGCCGTGTACGAGGATCGGCAACACCTTGTCGCCGTCGAAGTCGCCGCGCCTCTCCTGGCGGGCCTTCACGGAGCCCTGGACGACGGGGTTGACGATTTCAAGATGCGAGGGATTGAACGCAAGCGCCACGTGCACGGGACCTCCGGGCGTGCGAATGTCCGCCGAAAAGCCCATGTGGTACTTGACGTCGCCCGAGCCCGTGAGCGTATCGAGATCGTAGGTTTCCTCGAACTCGGTGAGCAGTTCACGCGGTGAGCGGCCGAGCACGTTGACGAGCACGTTGAGCCGGCCGCGGTGCGCCATGCCGATGACGATCTCCTGAACGCCGAGCGTGCCCGCCTGCTGGATCGCATCGTCGAGCATTGGAATCAACGTTTCGCCGCCTTCGAGCGAGAACCGCTTCTGACCGACGTACTTCGTGTGCAGATAGCGCTCGATGCCTTCGGCTCGGGTGAGGCTCTTGAGGATCGCGCGCTGCTCGTCCGCGCCGATCTGCCAGTGGGCCATGCGGGTCTCGAACCGTTCCCGGAGCCAGAGCCGCTCGCGGGCGCGAGAGATGTGCGCGAACTCGACCGCGAGCTTGCCGCAGTAGATGCGCTTGAGCAAAGCGAGAATATCGCGCAGCTTCATGCGGCTCCGATCGGCGCCCGCCAGACCGCCGGTGTGGAATTCGCTGTCGAAGTCGGACTCGTCGAGGCCGAGGTAGTCGAGCTTCAGAACGGCGGGCATCGGCCGCTCCCAGAGCCCGAGGGGATCGAGATCCGCGATCAGATGTCCGCGCAGGCTGTAGACCTGAATGAGCCGCGAGACGGCTGCCTGCCTGGCGCCCGTTTTTCCGCCCGCCTGCGCCGCGGCGCGGGCCTTGCCTGCCGCCGGCGATCCGTCGCGGCGGGCACGTTCGCCGATCGCCTTGACGATCGGCCCATGGGCGATGTCGCCAAGCTCCGAGCCGAGCGAGCTGAAATAGCGGCGCCATACGGGTGGCACGCTGCCGGGCTCGCTCAGATACGCCTCGTAGAGCGCTTCCACCCAGGCCGCGTTCGCGCCTTGCAGCGGTGTCGATTCGTACTGCTGTTCGAATTGAGTGGTCATGCGGCCCGCACTGGCACGGGCCGGCATGCGCGCATGGAACGGCTGCTGCCCGGGCCCGAAAAAGGCCGCGCTAGTGTATCCAAACGCCGATCAAGTTGAAACGCGGATCAAGCCCGGTAACGCTTCACGCGCGTCTGCGCAGTGATGCGGGGAGTCACATCGCCGGTCGCTTGAGACACGCGGTGAATACATCCCTGTACGCTCCGCGCGCGCATCCCTGCGCGCGAGGGTCTCAAGCGACCGGCGATGCGCCTCCCCTCAGTTCATCGTCAAACCACCCGTGTAACTTTCCTCCGAAACAGCATCCTTGAGGCAGATTAGCGATCGAGGCCGCTCGTCGACCTGAGCAACCAGGCGAGCAGGTCGCGGCGGTCCGTCTCGGAGCCGTAACCCGCGAACACCATGTTGTTGCCGGGCACGAAGTCGTTGGGTTCGGCGAGCCACGCTTCGAGGGCCTGCGGCGTCCAGACGAGGTCTGCCGCCCTGAGCGCGTCGGAATACGCGAACCCGTCCAGTTGCGCCGCCGGGCGGCCGAACATGCCGTGGAGATTCGGGCCGAGATTGTGGTCCTCGCCGGCGCCGAAGGTGTGGCAGGCCTGGCAGGCAAGGCTCAGTATCCGGCCGTGCTCGAGGTCGGCCGCCGCGAATCGGGGTTCGCTCAGATACGCTTCCACCGATCTGAGTGCGTCGCTGTCGAGTTCCTGCCGGACAGCTTGCGCCGCTGGCTCGGGCACCGATCCGGACGTGGAAGCGGTCGGCTCACAGGCCACGGCAGTCAGCGCCGCAAGGAGCGCGAGCAAGCGGCAAACGTTCACCGGGAAGTGGCCTGCCCGCCCTTCACAGTGACCAGCGAAGCCCGACGTGCATGACGACGTCCGGGGCCGTGCTCGCATGCAGGTCCTCGTTTACGGCGAACTCGATGACGCTGCGCTCCCCGGTTCGCCACCAGCCGCCGAGCGCCAACTGCACGGACGTCTGGCCGATCTCCTCGAGCGGCGTGTCGTAGAAAGGCGTATGGGCATCGAGCTGCACCCTGACACCCAGACGCGGGGTCAATGCGAGTCCGCCTCCCAACGTGCCGAAGAAAACCTGGCGTTCGGCATCGAAGGCGATCTGTTTCGCCGCGCCGGGCCGAATTGCTCCGAAACCCCAGAAGTACCCGGCAGCGCGGCTGCGAAACGACGCTTGCCGCGTGCGCAGCAGCGTCGTCGCCCAGTCGGCCGAACCGCTGCCGGCAAGCACGCTTTCCTTGCCGGTCGGCAGCTTGACCGAAAGGTTGGCGTGAAATCCGTTGTCGGCGCCGAAGCTGCGGCCGACGCGAAGCCGAACTCCACCGAGACCATGGTCGCGTTCATCGAGGTGGTAGAAAACACCGTCCCCGTCGCCCATCTGGAACAGCAGTTCCTGGTCCTCGCGGTTGTTGCGGCCGCCGTCCGGGAGGTCGAAGGTCGTGTGCCAGCCGTCGATGAGGTCGTCGAGAATCCCACCGGATTGATGATAGACCGGCAGCTCGAATCCGACCGTCCAGCGGTCGCCCACCGGCATCGAGTAGTGAAAGCTCGTCCGCCAGGTCTCGCCGTCGAGCAATAGCGTCTGCTCGCCGCGGCGTGACAGACGGTAATGATTGGCAAGCTCCGAAGTCAGCCCGAACTCGCGCGAAGCGCCCGGAATCTCCCAGGTGGGCATCCCGTGGATGGAAACAAGCGGATTCAGATTGCGCGTGCGAAACGGCACGGATTCCTGTGCGGTTGCAGCGCACAGGGGCAGACTGGCCGCGACGGCCGCGGCCGTCATCAGACTTGCCAACCGGAATCCTGGCATCGTCGTCCCTGTCGTCGCGCTCACGCGAGATTGTAAGCGACCGCCGGCGCTCGTGATCCGTCGATTCTTGTCGATATCGATCGACGGCAACAGCGCCCCCAAGCGCCGCCGCCACGCCGGCGGCCGCAACGCGACAGAGCCGCCGGCCCGATCGAAAACAGCCCGCTATTCGTCTGCCGGCTCGAGTCGCACGATGCTGCTGGGCTGACTGTAGATGTTGTCGAGCGCGAGATAGACGAACCCGTCCGGCCCTTCGCGCACATCGCGAATGCGAAATTCGCCTGCGAGCAAGGGCTGGCGGTAGGTCACGGTCTGACCATCGAGGACGATCCTCACGAGGCGCTGGTAATCGCCCGCCATGCCCGCGACGAAAGCATTGCCCTGCCAGTTCGGAAACTGGTCACCCTGGTAGAAGATCAAGCCGGAGATGCCGATCGACGGGGTCCAGTACGCCGCGGGCTGTTCCATATCGCTGCGGAACCGTGATGCATGAATCTCGGTGCCGATCACGTAGTTGGCGCCGTAACCGATGACTGGCCAGCCATAATTGGCGCCCGGCCGGATCCAGTTGAGTTCATCGCCGCCCTGAGGTCCGTGCTCTGTCGAAAACAGGGCGCCCGTCCCGGGTTGGAACGCGAGCCCTTGCGGATTGCGATGCCCGTAGCTGAAAACCTCCGGCGCGAAACCTGCGCGACCGACGAACGGGTTGTCCTCGGGAACGCTGCCATCGTCATTGAGCCGAACGATCGAGCCCTGCGCCGTCGATGGATTCTGCGCCGGATGACCCTCCAGGTCCGGATCGAAGCCTTGATCGATGGATGTCAGCGACAATCCGGCCATGCGGTCGCCAACCGACATATACAGGTAGCCTTCGTCATCGAAAGCGATTCGCGCGCCGTAATGGCCGGGCATGTCAGACCAGGCGCTTGCCTCGTATATCTCAACGGCATCGACGAGTCGATCACCCTCGAGTCGCGCACGCGTCAATCCGGTTGTTGCCATGGTGTTGTCGGCATTGGGCTTCGAATAGCTCAGGTAGACGAACCGGTTGGCCTCGAACTCGGGATGTACCGCGATTTCCTGCATCCCGCCCTGCCCTACGGCCTGAACGGCCGGAACACCTTCCACGGGGTCCGGCAGCAGCATGCCGTCGCGTACGATTCTGAGCGTGCCGCCGCGTTCGGTCACGAGCAGGTCGCCGTTCGGCAGGAACGCCATGCTCCATGGATTGATGAGCCCTTCGGCGACGGTGACGACCTCGAACTCATGACTCGCCGGTATCGGCAATTGCACTTGAGCGCAGAATGTAACGCCCACGCATGCGAACGCCGCTGCGCAGCCGCCGAAAAAGCGGGGTGTGTTTCGAGCCTTCGGTTTCAGCATGGGATTCTCACCTCTGGACGTTTCTACCGTTTGGAATACAGAAAGACGAGCATACGATCATTTCTGATCGGGCGCAGTCGTCTGAGCACTGCCCCTATCTGACCTGGGATAGAATTCTGCGCGTTTCGCGTGACCGCGTATCGAACTCCAACGTCGCGCCGACTGAGCCATCTCATGTCGATCGGTAATGAACCTGTGCATGAACGCGCCTGGAAGACGACCATTGCAGCGCTGACTATCGTTGCGCTTGCGTTCCTGCTTGCGCTGCGATTCGTCGGGCTCTATAGCCACCAGGCATTGGCGGTAGCCCTTATGGTGGGCGTGGTATGGGCCATCCTGGGTCGCGGAGGGATCGTCTGGAAAGGTCGATTGCGTGCCGAGCTGCATCGTGCGATTCACGTGAAGTGGGACCGTCAGGAGTTCCGAAACGCGATCGGGCGAGCGAGCTTCTGGGGAATCACCACTGCCACATGCCTGTGGGTGTTCCCGCGCTCGGCTGAGTTGCTGACCATCATCGCGGTGCTTGGAGCACTCGGCGTATTCCGCATCGCCATCAGTTTCATTACGCCTCTGCAGTCTTACACGCCTGTCACGGTTGTCATGGTCCTTGCCGGTGCGGTCATGCTGGTTGATCTCGGTCGCACCGTATTTCGCGTGCCTGCGGTCGTGGAAATCGCGGTACCGTTTCAGGGCGAATGGTTGGTGGCCCAGGGTGGTTCGAGTCCGCTGCAGAATCACCATCTCGCCGCATTCAATCAGCACTTCGCCGTTGATCTCGTACGGCTCGATAACGGCTACATTTACGACGGCTCCGGCGAAACCGAGGGAAACGCGGCCGTATACGGATGGGAACAGCCACTACGATCCCCGGTGAACGGCCGCGTTGTTGTCGCGCGAGACGATGTGGAGGATGCCGAGGGAGTCGGAACGGTTACCAAGGCGACCGACGCTGCAGGAAACGTGGTTGTGATCGAACTCGAAAGCGGCCTATACGTCGTGCTGGCGCACCTGCGGCATGAATCATTGCAAGTAGACACCGGAGATCTTGTGCGGACAGGCGACTTTTTGGCCCAGGTTGGAAACTCGGGCAACACGACACTGCCGCACCTTCATCTGCAGGTTCAGACACACGTCGACATGTGGCACCCGGACAATCGATCCGTCCCGTTCGCGTTTGAAACGGATGGGCGTGTTCCTGTTCGCAACGACCGTGTCAGCGGGATGAGGTGATCCACCCCAATGACCGGCAACAGGCTGTTTAGCGTTACCCGGACTGCGGTCTGGATGCGTTGAACGCCCTCAACCCTCTTGAGAAGTGTCCGGAGACGGTTCGGGCTGGCGTGGGATCTCGTAGTCCAGACGGGTTTCAATCCGGGTGACGCGCTCGTTCAAGTCGACAAGTTCGGTGCGAATGTCTCGTAATTCGGCCCGAATGTCCCGCAAGTCTGCGCGAGTCGCGTTTGCCTGGAAGAGAATCAGCCCTGCCAGAGCAACGAAACCACCGATCATTGTCCATCGGTCACTCATGCCGCAGAGCGTACATCCGCGAGGCAGGACAGACAACATGCCATTTCTGTGCAATTCACAGTGATTCTTGTTGTACGGTTCGCCTGAGTGGTTGTCCGGAATGGGCCCTCGATGGCATGGCGCCCCGGGCAGGACTCGAACCTGCGACCCCTCGCTTAGGAGGCGAGTGCTCTATCCGGCTGAGCTACCGGGGCGGCGCGGCGTGTAGCTTACCAGCACGGCGGTTCTCGTTCCCGAACCGAACGTGCAGCGGCGGCCCCGTACGGCGAACCACCTGCACCTGCGCCGACGGCAACGACTCTCCGAACCGGGATGCCGCCGAACGCGCAGAGGCGGACCCATCGGCAAACCTCATGCGTGTCCGAGGGGCCGCATCCTCCCGCCGTTACTAGTCCAGCGTGATTCCCAGCGCCGGATTGATCCCGTTGTGGAACCCGCCCTGGTCGCGGACGACCGCGGGAACGCCGTTCTCGTCGTAATGGACCCAGATCAGGCCGTGCGCGTCGCCGTTCATGGGCATGTCGATCCGGTGGGTGAGCTCACGCGTCTCGACGTCGTAGACGTAGATGCGCCCCTCCCCGTTGCTCGTCGCCCACATCTCCCTGCCGTTCGGCGACAGCAGCACGTGGTCGACCTTGTAGGCGCCGTAGAGCGTCTCGACCGCGTGCCCGGCCTCGGTGTCCATGATCGTTATAGTGCGTCCGAGATGGTGCGCGGCTTCGCCCTTGTCGGCCACCCAGAGTTCGGTCTCGTCGGCCGTGAGGCTCGCCCCGTAGGGCCCGATGCCGGTGCCATTGGTCCACTCGACCGCACCCGTCTCGAGGTTGATTTTCGATGCGACGGAGGAGCTTGCGATCACGTAGATGTTTTCCTTGGCCGAATCGATGACGGCCCAGTTCGGCCGGTAGCCCGGGATGGGATACTCGCGCACGACTTCCCAGGTATCGGGATCGATCTTGGCGATCCAGAAGGGCCGCATCGCGACGAGCTTGCCCTGGTAGACATTGATCATGCCGAGCATGCCGGTCGCGCGGCCCGGAGCGTAGCCGCCGGGCTCCATGAGCGCGTAGATGTACTCGTAGTCCTTGTCCGACCAGACTGTGTAGACCATCCCGCCCATGTCGACGTCGCGCACGCCCGCGACGATCTCGTCGGTCTCGGTGTCGTAGAGCATGAGCGCAAGACCGTCGGCGTCGCGCGCGAACATGTCGAGCAGCAGGTAGTTGCGGAACACCTGTGCGTGATGCAGACGGCCGCCGATCGCGATCTGCTTGATCGGCTGCAGGGTCAGCGCATCGACCTTGAGCAGCGTGGCCGAACCGCCGACCGTCTCGAACATGTCGGCGTCGCCGCCCGGCCGCGCACCGATGATGTAAGCGTACCGGCCGTCCGGCGACATGGCCGAGGTGTGCACGGTCGCGCGCAGCGACTCCGGAATCGCATAGCTCGCGATCACTTCCTTCGTCTCGGCGTCGCCGACGACGACCTGGTTGCGCGTCGGCAGTTCGAACCCGTCGAACAGGACCGCCGGGACGCTGTTCGTGCCCGTGTTTTCGTAGAAGTAGGTCTTGCCGGGCTCGGGCGTGAACTTCGGCTCGCCCGGATCGAACTCCGCGATGAGCTGCGTGTCGTAGTGGCTGAGCACGCTGCCTTCCTTCGCCCTGCGCTCCCAGCCCGTGATCACGGAGCCGAAGGATTCGATGGCCTCGACCGCGAGATCGCGTTCGGTCCTGACGAACTCGATGTCGGCGGGACGCGACGCTTTGTAGGCGGCGAACTCCGTACGGTATTGCTCGGCGAGCTCGGCGCTCACGGGCAGATTCGCCAGCGTGCGGATGTGCATCGAAATCGCCACGAGATCTTCGTCGCTCGGGTCGAGTTCCGCGACGATGACCGCCATGACGGGATTGCTCTCGAGCTGATCGAAGATGTCCATCGGCGTCGGACCGAACAGCAGACTCGGACCGACGAGCCCCTCGCCTGTCTCGCGGTGACAGACCCAGCAGCCGACATCGTCGTTGAAGAGCGCTTCCCCGCGCGCTACCAGCGTATCGATGGGCTCCTGACCGAGGATCGACGTGCTCAGAAGCAATGCCGGCAGCGGCAGAATCAGGCGCAAGGTACTCATCCGGTTCGCCCCCATGAACGTGCGGCTCAGCGGCCGCTCACCAATCTCACTCCACGGTCCAGGTATTGGTGTTGCGCAGCGCGTCCGCCACCTTGCCCGTGCGCTTGAGCTGCGTCGGGTGGTTGCCGTAGAACGCGGATTCGAAGGTTTCGTCCTCGACCCTGTAGATCACGCCGAGTGCCTGCGGCATCGCCGGCGCCTCCATCGACAGCAGCAATTGCGCGAGCATCGGGTTGGTCTCGTCGTGGACGAGCACTTCGTCGGCCCGCTCCTGCGCGTCGATGACCTCGAGCGACATGCTCGTCATGTCGAAGCGCAGCCCCTTCGAATTCGCCTTGCCGAACACGAGCGGTTCGCCGTGACGCGCGTGAACCTGGCGCTCGGTCGCGTGCTCCCTGTCCGTGAAGGCCTCGAACACATCCTCGTTGTAAACGATGCAGTTCTGGTAGATCTCGACGAACGCCGCGCCGTCGTAGCGATGGGCCGCCTCGAGCACGCCACCGAGCCCCGTCTTGTCGACGTCGATCGCCCGGGCGATGAAACGGGCGCCCGAACCGAGCGCGAACAGCCCCGGCGAGACGGGCGCATCGTAGGAGCCGGCCGGACTCGACGGCGACCTCGTGCCGAGCCGCGAGGTCGGCGAGTACTGGCCCTTCGTCAAACCGTAGATCTCGTTGTTGAAGAGCAGGATCTTGAGCGAAACGTTGCGCCTGAGTGCGTGCAGCAGGTGATTGCCACCGATGGAAAGGCCATCGCCGTCGCCCGTGACCACCCAGATGTCGAGTTCGGGGTTCGCGAGCTTGAGGCCCGTCGCAACGGCCGGCGCGCGCCCGTGAATCGTGTGGAAGCCGTAGGTCTCCACGTAGTACGGGAACCGCGAGGAGCAACCGATACCGGAGACGAACACCGTGTTTTCGCGTTCCGCGCCCACATCGGCCAGCACGCGCGTCATGGTCTTCAGAATCGCGTAATCCCCGCAGCCCGGGCACCAGCGGACCTCCTGCGAGGTGGCATAATCCCTGGCCGTCAGTGATGCGCTCATGTGCCTTCTCCCTGCACGATCCGCGGCCGGACATCATCGCCTGTCACTTCGGCGAGTTGCCCGAGCACGAATTCGACGACTTCCTGAATCAGAAACGGCTGCCCGGTCACCTTGGCAAACGGAACCGTACGCACGCCGAGCTTGTCGCGCAGCACCGTCGAAAGCTGGCCCATGTTCATCTCGGGCACGACGATGCGGTCGAAACCGGCCAATAGCTCGGCAAGATTGTTGGGAAAGGGATTGATGTGGCGGATGTGGATGTGGCTTACCCGATCGTCGAGCCGCGCGATCCGCCTGACGGCCTGGTAGATGGCGCCGTAGGTCGAGCCCCAGCCGACGACGGCCACAGCGCCCTCGGAAGCGCCGACTTCGATGGCCTGCTCGGGTATGAACTCGGCGACCGATGTGACCTTGTCCGCGCGAAGCTGCGTCATCGCCTGATGATTCTCGGCTTCATAGGAAATATGGCCCGTCGAGATGTCCTTTTCGAGCCCGCCGATCCGGTGCATGAGCTCCGGCATGCCGGGCGAGACCCACGGCCGGCCGAAAGACTTCCGGTTGCGCTCGAACACCGCGGTCTGCACATCGCCGGAAGGCTTGCCCGCAAGCGCATTGGTTTCGATCGGCGCGTAGGCGTCCATCTCCGGAATGAGCCAGGGCTCGGCGGCGTTAGCGAGGTAGCCGTCCGTCAGAAGGAACACCGGCGTCATGTGGCGCAGCGCGATCCGCGTCGCCTCGATGGCCACGTCGAAACAGTCGCTCGGCGAACGGGCGGCAACGACGGGCAGCGGCGCGTCGGCGTTTCGGCCGTAGACGGCCTGGTACAGATCCGATTGTTCGGTCTTCGTCGGCAGCCCCGTCGACGGTCCGCCGCGCTGCGAGTCGATGATGAGCAGCGGCAGTTCCGCGTTGATCGCAAGTGCGATGGCCTCGGTCTTGAGCGCGATGCCGGGCCCCGAACTCGATGTCACGCCGATCGCGCCGCCGAACGAGGCACCGATCGCCGCGCAGACCGCGGCGATTTCGTCCTCGGCCTGAAACACGCCGACGCCGAGCTTGCCGAGCCGCGCGAGATGGTGCAGCAACGGAGACGCGGGCGTAATCGGATAGGAGCAGAACAACATGGGCCTGTCCGCGAGTTCTCCGGCGGCGGCAAGCCCGAGCGCGAGCGCTTCCCCGCCGCGCACGCCGCGGTAGGTTCCCGGCGCGAACTTCGCCTTGCGAACGCCCAACTGCGGCACGGCAGCGGCGAGCGCCGCGGTCTCGCCGTAGGCGTTACCCGCGTGAAGCGCCGCGAGGTTCGCCTGCCGCACGGATGCATTCTTCGCGAACTTCCTGTTGATCCACTCCTCGATCGCCTCGAGCTCCAGCCCGAACATCCATTGAACGAGCCCGAGCGCCCAGAAATTCTTGCAACGCCCGGCATCGCTCTTCGCGAGGCCGAAGGGTTTGACCGCCTCGAGCGTCAACCGCGTGATGTCGACCTCGATGAGCTGATACCCGTCGAGGGAGCCGTCGCTGCGCGGATCCTCCTCGTAACCGGCTTTCGCAAGCCCTCGGCGGGTGAAATTCGTCGTATTGACGATGATGGCTGCGCCGTCGGCGATCAGCGGCAGACTGACCTTGAGTGCCGCGGGGTTGAACGCGACGAGCATCTGCGGTGCGTCGCCTGCCGTCGTGATCGGACCCGCGCCGAGATTGATCTGGTAGGCCGAAACGCCGAAGGTCGTGCCGGCCGGGGCGCGAATCTCGGCGGGATAGTCGGGAAACGTCGCGAAGTCGCTGCCGGCAAGCGCGGTAGAGGACACGAACTGCGTGCCCATGAGCTGGACACCGTCACCCGAATCACCCGCGAAGCGCACGACTACCGACGGTTCGTGGAGTTCTTGCTGTTTCGCGCTCATTACGCTGGGTGTTCGTGTGGCTGGTGCAATCGGCTGAGATTCGATACGCCGGTCGGCGCCGCGCGCCGGGAACCGCGGGCTTGAGGAAATACAGTGGGCCGGGTGTGTGCGCTGCTATATTATACGCGGGCTCACTCCGAGTCAGGCAACATCCATTCACTCGCATCACCGCACGCGACGCGACGCGCGTGTATGAAACACAAAGCCATGCCAACGATCACCTATATCCAACCCGAAGGAACGAGCGAGTCGGTCGAAGCCGAGCTCGGCATGAGCGTCATGGAAACTGCCGTTGACAACGGCATCGACGGGATCGTGGCCGAGTGCGGCGGTGCGTGCTCCTGTGCCACATGCCATGTCTACGTCGACGCTGAGTGGCTGCAGCGGCTCCCCGCGCCGGACGAGCACGAGGACGCCATGCTCGACTGCGTGTTCGACCGGCAGCAGAGCAGCCGGCTGAGCTGCCAGATCGAAGTGACCGAAGAGATCGACGGGCTGACCGTCAACGTGCCCGAAAACCAGATCTGACCCACGCTTGTCACCGATGGCAGAGGCGCCGGCACGCATGGTGCGGCGAGCCGCGCTACCGGTCGCTTGAGACACGCTGTAAATACATCCCTGTACGCTCCGCGCGCGCATCCCTGCGCGCGAGGGTCTCAAGCGACCGGCAGTGCGACTCCCCCTGGCCTTGCAGCAGACCGGAGCGCGGCTATATCTGCTTCTTGATCGGCAGCAGGTTCACCAGGAACTCGGCCAGGCGCTGCACGAACCCCCGGGCGGGCTGCCGCTTGAGGGTGCTCGGGTTGCCCGTCCAGCGCAGGTCGCCGTCGGCGGTCATCGTGACGCGCCAGGCGTTGTTTGGCGCGATATCGCGTTCGAGCAATGCGGCGAGTTCGGCCGCGAGCGGCTCGCTGTCGACGAACATGCCGATTTCCGTATTCAATCTCATCGAACGCGGATCGATGTTCGG
This sequence comes from Gammaproteobacteria bacterium, assembly GCA_022826245.1. GTDB lineage: Bacteria > Pseudomonadota > Gammaproteobacteria > Steroidobacterales > Rariloculaceae > Rariloculus. Next base: position 339 of record JAJDVG010000032.1, on the reverse strand, counting down.
CGAACCGACGAAACTCCATCTGCGATCGACCACGACCGCCTTGCTGTGGAAACCGAGCATGCCCGGTTCGGTCGGCGGCCTCGCGTAGAAGCGCAGGCTGTCCGCCTGAGTGCGGGCTTCGTACAGTTCCGCGCCTGCTTCGAGCAGCCTCCTGCGCCACCGCTTGTACCCGGTGTGCGCGACGGTGTGGTTGTTCGACGCCAGTGAATTGGTCAGTACCACGACCCGAACGCCGCGTTCGACGAGATCGCGGAGCAATCCCACGAACTCCGGTTCCGGCACGAAATACGCAGTCGCGAGTATGAGCTCCTCGCGCGCCGATGCGACGAGATCGACAAA